>JAEXAJ010000151.1 GCA_023458215.1 Bacteroidota bacterium | reverse complement strand
ATGGAGAAAAGAAGATGACGCTGGTTTCACGTTTCCATACCGCCTTCAATGCCGCTTACGATAATGTATTGAAGAGTTATAAGAAGCGCGTGCTTTTCTTCATCCAAAAGAAGTGGCTCTCCTTCGGCCTGGTTGTCGGTTCCATCGTGCTGCTCGTAGTCTTCATGCAGATTACACCTACCGCAATGGTTCCTAACGAAGATACAGGTACGCTGATGGGTGCTGTAACATTGCCTCCGGGCACTTCACAAGAGCGCGCAGGTGAAATAATGAACCGTGTAGACAGCTTGATTGCTTCGGACCCTGCCGTAGAATCACGTACTATGATCGTGGGATATAGCTTCATCGGTGGTCAAGGTCCTTCTTACGGTTCGTTCATCATCAAGCTGAAGAACTGGGAAGATCGTTCCATGATGCAAAACTCCCAGATCGTATTTGCTTCGCTCTATATGCGTGCGCAGAAGGTTATCAAAGAAGCACAAGTATTGTTCTTCCAGCCCCCTATGATTCCGGGTTACTCGGCATCCAGCGATATTGAGTTGAACATGCAGGATAAGACAGGTGGTGACCTCGACAAATTCTATAATGTAGTAAAAGATTATATTGCCGCCTTGGACGCGCGTCCTGAGATTAAATCGGCTCAAACCACTTTCAATCCGCACTTCCCGCAATATATGATCGACATTGATGCGGCAGCTTGTAAGAAAGCAGGAATCAGCCCGGGTGATATCCTTACTACCATGCAAGGATATTATGGCGGTTTGTATGCTTCCAACTTCAACCGCTTCGGTAAGATGTACCGTGTAATGGTGCAGGCCGACCCGTCGATGCGTGCCAATATGGAATCACTCCAAAATATCAAAGTGCGCAATGGAGGTGAGATGGCTCCTATTTCACAATTCATGAGCATCAAGAAGATATACGGACCGGATATTATCAGCCGTTTCAACCTTTACACCTCCATGAAGGTGATGGTGGCACCTGCCGAAGGATATACTTCCGGTCAGGCATTGGCTGCACTTTCCGAAGTTGCAAAGGAGAATCTGCCTGCCGGATTCGGTTACGAATTGGGAGGTATGGCGCGTGAAGAGGCCGAAACCAGTGGTAGCACCACAGGATTGATCTTCGTTCTTTGTTTCGTATTCGTATATCTGTTGCTTAGTGCGCAGTACGAAAGCTACATCCTGCCGTTCTCCGTATTACTTTCCATTCCGTTCGGATTGCTGGGTAGCTTCCTGTTTGTGAACGGTATGAGTGCGATAGGTAATATCTCGATCATGAAGATGATACTCGGGTCTATGTCCAATGACATATACATGCAGATTGCCTTGATTATGTTGATCGGTCTGTTGGCAAAGAACGCCATCTTGATTGTAGAGTTTGCGCTCGACCGTCGTAAAATGGGTATGAGTATCACTTGGGCAGCCGTACTGGGTGCCGCCGCCCGTCTTCGTCCTATCTTGATGACATCTCTGGCCATGGTTGTTGGTTTGCTTCCGATGATGTTCGCCTTCGGTGCCGGTGCCCATGGTAACCGTACTTTGGGAACGTCCGCCATCGGTGGTATGCTTGTCGGTATGATTCTGCAAATCTTTATCGTACCCGCCTTGTTCGTAGCATTCCAATACCTGCAAGAGAAGTTCAAACCGATGGAATGGACGGATGTGGACAACTCGGATGCGAAACCGGAGATTGAGCAATACACGAAATAGTTATAAGTGATGAGTTATAAGTTATTTGTTTGTGGCGGGTGTGCGGTGTATGATGCCGCAGGGAAACACCAACAAATAACTAATAACTTATAACTCATAACTAAAAAAACCGCTTTTTATGAAGAAACAAATAATAACTCTGATGTGTGCTACTGCCTTCCTGAGCAGTTGCCATATCTACAAATCATACGACAGACCCGATGACATCAGTACATCCGCTCTGTATCGCGACACGGCTTCCGTAAACGATACACTGGCTGCTGATACGGCTAACTTCGGCAATCTGCCTTGGAGGGAAGTATTTACTGACCCGCAACTACAAGCTCTTATCGAGAAAGGCTTAAATAATAATTCGGACATACGTACGGCTGCCTTGAAAGTGAAGGAAGCAGAAGCTCCGTTGCTTATAGCCAAGATGGCATACGCACCTTCGCTGACGTTGTCACCACAAGGAACAGTGAGCAGTTTCGACAAGAGCGCTGCTACCAAGACTTATTCGTTGCCTGTACAAGCAGGATGGCAAATCGACCTGTTCGGTCAGCTGCTCAATCCGAAACGGTATGCCAAGGCAACACTCGATCAGACTAAAGCTTATCAGCAAGCTGTACGCACGCAAATCATTGCCAGCATAGCCAATATGTATTATACGCTTCTGATGCTCGACCGTCAGTTGGAGATATCTACCAGCACAGCCGAAATTCTGAAGAAGAATACAGAAACGATGCAAGCCATGAAAGATGCTGCACTGTATAATATCAACGGAGCCGGAGTGGAACAGAGCCGTGCCGCATACGCACAAGTATTGGCTTCGTTGCCTGAAATTCGTCGCAGCATCCGTGAAACGGAAAATGCTCTCAGCATCTTGCTGGGTGAAACCCCTCAAAACATAGAGCGGGGTGTATTGGAAGCCCAGCAACTGCCTTCCGAATTCTCGGTAGGCATACCTTTGCAACTGCTTTCCAACCGTCCGGATGTAAAGGCCGCCGAGATGTCTTTGGCTGCTGCTTACTATAATACGAACACCGCCCGTTCGGCTTTCTATCCTAAAATCATGTTGAGCGGCTCGGCCGGTTGGACAAACAGCGCCGGTTCTGCCATCATCAACCCTGCCAAGTTCCTGGCTTCAGCCATCGGTTCGTTGACCCAACCTTTGTTCCAAAACGGAGTAAACATAGCCAAACTGAAAATAGCCAAAGCTCAACAAGAAGAAGCCAAAATTCAGTTCCAGCAAACACTGTTGAGCGCCGGAGGAGAAGTAAGCAATGCTTTGTATCAGTACCAGGCAGTTACAGAGACAGCCGCCTCTCGCGCCGTACAGGTAAATTCATCGAAGAATGCCGCCGATTATACAAAAGAATTGTTTAACTTAGGCACGGCAACCTACTTAGAAGTATTGTCCGCCGAGCAGTCTTATCTCAGCGCACAGATTTCCGAAGTTTCCGATACTTACAACCGCATGCAGGCTGTAGTAAGCTTGTATCAGGCACTCGGAGGAGGAAGAGGAGAATAAAAACAATGATTAGTTATAAGTTATAAGTGATTAGTTATTTGCTAACACAAACAAATCACTTATAACTTATAACTAATAACTAAAAAAAGATACTATGATCAGTCCGTTAGCATTTGTAGATTCTGCCGCTAAAGTAGGCAAGAATGTAACGATTCAACCCTTTGCTTATGTCGAAGGGGATGTAGAGATTGGTGATGATTGCGTAATCATGTCCGGAGCAAGAATTCTTAACGGCACTCGTTTAGGAAAGGGTAATAAAGTGCATCACGGCGCCGTATTAGGCACCGAGCCACAGGATTTCCACTATTCCGGTGAACACAGCCAGCTCGTGATCGGTGACAATAACGATATACGCGAAAATGTGGTAATCAGTCGCGCTACGCATGTAGGCGATTGCACCCGCATTGGTAATGAAAATTATCTGATGGATGGCGTACACCTTTGCCATGATGTACAAATTGGTAATCATTGCGTAATAGGCATCAAGACTACCATAGCCGGTGAAAGCCGGATAGATGATTGCACAATCCTGAGTAGTAATGTAATTCTGCATCAAGGTTGTCACATCGGAAGCTGGGTGTTGATTCAAGCCGGTTGTCGGATTGCGAAAGATGTTCCGCCTTATATCATCATGAACGGTAATCCGGCCGAATATCACGGCATCAACGCCACCGTTCTGCAACATAAAAATCAGGTATCAGAAAGGATATTGCGTCACATCGTAAACGCATACCGATTAGTGTATCAGGGAAATTTCAGTATACACGATGCGCTACAGAAGATTGAAGATCAGGTGCCAATGAGCGATGAGATACATAATATTATCAATTTCATAAGGGAATCTAAAGGGATTGTGAAGTAAGGGAAATTACTATAAAAGCATCCCCCACAAAGTTTAAAAACGAGTTTTATCTGTCACGCTATCACGCTTTAGGTGATATGCCGCTGATAGTTAAAACATTAAAGCATGATAGATATGCGTGATAGATACTTTGCAAGCAGAGGTATCTATCACGCTTTTTCGTTGCGGCAACAAATCAGTTTCAACGATGCAAACCGGAAGTTTCAACGGTCTAAACTATCAGTTCCAATAGTTGAAACTGTTGGTTCCAACGGTTGAAACTCCCGGTTTCATGCTTTGAAACTCAAAGCGCCTCTATAGCTTGATAATTTGAATCTACAACAGAACGATTTTTATTTACCTTTCAACAAAACACGTTCGCGTATTTTAGAAGGAGAATCACCAAACATTGTCTTACAATAACGGTTGAAGTGAGAAGCATCGGTAAAGTGAAATTCCTTCGCGATGGATGTGAAACTTCTATCGGTTGCCACCAATGCATAATAGATATGTTTGGACTTCTGTTTGATAATCCATTGGTAAGGACTCTCCTTGAAATGAGCCTTAAATCGACGGTTGAATGTACTCAAATTCATACCCGACAAATCGACAAATTCTTTTACCCCTTTCATTTTCAAATAGTTATTCATCACAAACAATTCGAACTCGTGACTAGTACACACGGTAGGAAAGAAAAAGTTTAAAAGTTCCTCCGGTTCATAATAAGCTCTGAAAATAGTAGATAATTCCAACTCCTTCGCCTTGTGCATATGAGGACAGGTTATTCCGTCGTCCAGATAGTTCTTCACGGAATGTAGATACTCCAACAGACGGGGCCTGATAGAAAGTCCTTTAAATTTGACGACGGAAGTCAGCCAGTTGTGCGCATAATCCGAAATGGCCTTCCGATCACAAAAGTTCATTTCATTGTTACCGAGAAAAACGATACAGGCAGTATCGGTCAACGATTGCCACATACAGTTGGACTTCATGGGCCACAATACAATTTCTCCAGCCTGAAACTTTACACAAGAAAATTCATTGCACGAAACTAAAGCCGAACCTGATAAAATGAAAACAATAGTATAAGTATCAATCGCATCAAAAACAAACGTTTCACCCTCTTTGGTCTCATGGTACCTAAATCCCCGATCTGTTCTTTCTGTACAAACACGGCAGTCCTCATGCAAACTAAAACATAATTCTTTTTTCATATTACAAATTTACATGAGCAGCAGTTTTGCTACAAGTAAACTAAATAGTATAAAAAAAGCAACATGTTGTAAATAAACCTATATGGTTATAAGGCATAAGATATTTGATTATTCAAAGTAAATAATTTTTCCTTTTTATCAAGTGAACCTTTTCGAATCTGCGATGGTACTGCTCCGAACATTCCCTTGCAATAACGGTTAAAATGAGAAGCATCAGTAAACTGAAACTGCCGGGCTATTTGAATGAAACTTTTGTTTGTTGAAGTCAGTTCGTGATAAATATGTTTTGATTTTTGCTTAATGAGCCACTGATAAGGAGTTTCCTTAAAATGGGCTTTGAATTTACGGTTGAAAGTGCTCAAATTCATTCCTGACAAATCGACAAACTCTTTTACTCCTTTCATTTCCAAATAATTGTTCATTATGAAATACTCAAACTCATGAGTTGTCTGAACAGTAGGCAGAAAAAAGGTCATCAAATCTTCCGGTGGATAATAGGCACGTAAGATTGTAGAGAGCTCGCGCTGTTTGGTTTTATGCATGTATGGGCATGCAATTCCATCGTCCAGATAATTTTTTACGGTGTGGAGAAATTCCTTCAGTCGCGGTTTTATATGTAGCGGTTTAAACTCAGGAATAGAGTTGAGCCATAGCTCGGCATGTTCTTTCAAGGCTTCTCTATCGCAAGGGGCAAGCTCAATATCACCACTCAGCACAATGGCTGCCGTATCTGTAAAGGACTCCCAGGCGCAATTTGCTTTTATAGGCCAAAGAAGGGCTTCGTTTTTCCGAAAAAGTACATTGGTATGCTCATTACAAGAGACCAAAGCCTCTCCCTCAAGAATGAAAGCAATCCTAAAAGTGTCTACCATCTCAAATACATACTTCTCGCCTTGCCGGGTTTCGATGTATTTGAATCCTCTGTCAGTAGTCTTATTACAAATCCTACAGTCGGCATGCTCACAAAAATACAGCTTGGGTTTCATAAAATAGACTTGTTTGAAGTGTACTTACTATTGTCGGCATCACCCTAAAGGAGAATACCGATTGCCATATAAACACTAATAAGCCCGAATAAGTTAAGAGAAAATGGTTCTATTTTTAAGTGATTACTAATAAATTGATAGAATTTCTGCATAAAATAAAGAATCTCATCCTCCGTGCTGGAGAATGAGATTCCATATCGTTCAAAATCGCATGTATACTACTACTATTCCATATTCAGCATTCCGAAGAACTCCGGACAATGGAAGTTCGGCTTTTCCAGTTCTATGGGATTCCATGAAAGGAAGTGGGGAGTTTGAAGCCCGTCGCCACATTTATAGAAGTTGGCACGTACAGACTTGCCATCCAGAGAAGTGATGTTGTGCAGGAAGAAGGCAGAATAAGGAATCACCAAAGCTACTTCCCAACCACACTCTCCTACTCTCTCCGGGAAAGATTCGCGGCCTAACGAAGACCAACGTTGCACTTTGTCGAGCACTTCTTGGGGGGCATGCCGGCGGTCGCTACGTCCGGCACCGGCGCCAATCAGCAACGTTCCTGCACAATTGCACTCCATGTTGTAATATACTCCATCACCGGCGGGGATAGAGAAAAACTCAACGCAAGCATCTTCCCAAACCGGACCATTGTCTTTTCCGGCAATGGCACGTACACTGGCTTCTTTCACCTTGTAATGCAGCAGGATAGCGTCCTCTGTATGGGCAATGCGGAATTCCACACTGGGGCAGTATGGGAATGCAGCCCAGTTAACCGTGTTTATCGGCTGAAATGCCACTTTTTCCTGATCCAGAAGGGCGGGAACGGATTCTACAGGTACGCTTGCCGCACTTACCTTCTTTACATTCAATTCTTTCATTTTACTATTTTGAGGATTAATTGCAGACAGCGGCAGAACACAAAGTGCCACCACCACCGTCATTAAGTATTTTCTTAGATACATGAAGCTATGAATTTTTGCATTTCCGGAGTATGTTCTTCTACGCTCTGCAACAGTTTGAACTGAGCTTTGGTACGTACAAGATTATGTTCCGGGTATTGAATTTTATAATAAGTATCACCATTAATATAATCCGCAAGGAAGCGCACGCACTGCATATAAGGGAAAAGAGCGGCAGCGTATGGCAAGTTCTCAACTTCTATCGGTAATAAGAAAGAACGAGCCGATTCGAGATAACCTTTCGCAAATGCCTTGAAGATTTCCATATTAAAGTTGACATTATCCAGATTCTTATCGTCTTCAAGTCCGGTATTAGCACCCGAGCGAAGGAAGTCGCCGAAATCAGAGAAGATGTAACTGGGCATTACAGTGTCCAAGTCAATAACACACAGTACAGTACCGTCTTCGTCGAACATCATATTATTCACTTTGGTGTCGCAGTGGCAAACACGTTTCGGAAGTTTGCCTTCACGGTGCAGACGCTCAGCCTTGCACATTTCGTCGGCACGCTTTTCTATTTCATCCAAGAAGTATTGCACCTCTTTTACGCGTCCGGCAGCATCGGCAGCCACGGCATCACGAAGTTGCTTCAAACGGAACTCCATGTTGTGGAAGTCAGGAATTGTTTCGCCCAATGTGTCAGGGATATCCGCTAACATGGCCTGAAAATTACCAAAAGCAGCACCGGCATAATAGGAATATTCAGGATTTACGGTCTCGTAGGTCTTGGCGCGGGGAATGAAAGTCATAATACGCCAGTAGTTTTCACCGTCATACCAATAAGTTTTTCCATCAGCAGCAGGAATAAAATGCAGCACTTTACGGTCGATATCCGTTTCTCCCTTCTCTTCCAGTTTCTTACGGATGTGACTGGTCACTGCATCGATGTTCGCCTGCAACATTTCCACATTCTGGAAGATGGCATGGTTGATACGTTGCAATACGTAGTCGGGAGCGGCTGCTTCAACAGTAGTAACTTTGTACGTGTCGTTAATAAGTCCGGCGCCTAACGGCTTGATTTCTTGAACTGTACCCTCCAATTGGAAGTGAGATACAATAGATAAAAGGTCTTTCATGATAACTAAACATTTAATTATTATACAAATATACGTTCTTTACATTCTACTAAAAGGCTAATTTCGTCCGATGAGCCTCCAAAATTATACATTAAAACAGAAATTACCGCAAAAACAAGCAAGTAAATGAGAAATCTTGCACGAAATATTCATATATTTGTAACTGAAACCTTAAAAAAGCCTCAATCGTGCAGAAGTTTACCATTCGGCTATTCATTGTCTTAGTATGCTTGGTTGCCACCGCCTTGCAAGGACAAAATATTACTTTTAATCACTTAACCACCGATGATGGTCTATCACAATTTTCGGTCAACAGCCTGTATATCGATGAAAACGGTGCTATATGGATTGGCACTCGTGAAGGATTGAACCGGTACGACGGAAATGATATCCAAACTTACAAATTACGCAAGAACGATCCCAACAGCTTGTTTTGCAACACCGTGTTGCGCATGACGGGCAACCGCAAAGGCAAAATCTACCTGCTTTGCACAGAAGGAGTAGCCGAATTCAATCTTGCCACACAGAAGTTTAGCACCCTGCTACAAGGCAATATAAACAGCATTTATTATAACGACGGACTTTTCATCGGAAAGAAGAACGAGATATACCGCTACAACGAACAAACCGGCAACTTCGACCTATACTACCAGTTGGCAAACAAAAGTCTGGAAATCTTCTGCATGCACATAGACAAAGGGCAGCTTTGGATGGGTACTACCAGCGACGGAGTATATCGCCTGCGCTTGGACAACAAAGAACTGACCCATCCGATCCTGAAAGGAAACATTACCAGCATTTACCAAGACAATGAGGGCAAACTGTGGATAGGTAGCTGGGAAGAAGGTTTGTTCCATGTAAAGACGAACGGTGAAATCATAAACTTCAGGCAAGATCCAAAGAACGCCCACAGCATCTCCTCCAATTTTGTAAGAGCGTGTTGTGAAGACAACCTCGGCAACATTTGGATAGGAACCTTCAACGGACTTAACCGCTACGACAAGAGTACGGGACTCTTTCAGAACCATACCGCCACCGATACACAAACCGATGGCCTGACCAATTCTTCCATCTGGTGCATCGTTAAAGACAACCAAGGCACGCTATGGATGGGGACTTACTTTGGCGGCGTCAATTACTTCAATCCTGAATATGAGATTTATACCCGCTACATTTACTCTCCCATAGAAAAGAGCGGATTAAGCAATCCGGTAGTAGGACGTACGATAGAGGATAAAGACGGCAACCTGTGGATAGGAACAGAAGGAGGCGGACTGAATTATTATAACCGACGTACGCGTGAGTTCAAGTGGTTCCGACCGGGCGAAGGAACAAACAGCATCTCACACAACAACATCAAAGCCCTGTATTACGATGCTGAGAAAGAACTTATCTGGATAGGCACTCACCTAGGAGGCTTGAACAAGCTGGATATACGGACCAACCGCTTCACACATTATCGCATGGAAGCCAATAATCCGGAAACATTGCCTTCGGATATCGTTCGTGATATTGTTCCCTACCAGAACTATCTGATTATAGCCACGCAAAACGGCGTATGCCTCTTCGATCCGGATAACGGAAAATGCCGGCAATTATTCCAAGACTCGAAAGAAGGCAAGAGAATTAAGATGGTAGCCGACGTAACGTTCGACAGTCACGGCACGCTTTGGATTGCCGCCACCGGTGAAGGAGTGTTCAGTTACCGCTTCGATACCCGGCAATTGGTTAATTACCGTTACGACCCTGCCAATTCTCACAGCATCAGCAATAACAATATAAACAACATAACCGAAGACAGTAAAGGAAATTTGTGGTTCTCTACTTCGGGCAGCGGATTGGATTTGTATCGCCCTGCAAGCAACGATTTCGAGAACTTCGACCAAAGAAACGGATTATCCAGCGATTGTATTTACGAAACACAAGAATCGCCCAGTAGCCACAAGCTGCTGCTTATCACTAACGAAGGATTCTCTATCTTTGACTACCGGAACAAGCAGTTCCAAAATTACAGTACTGAAAATGGCTTCCCGCTGACTGCCGTAAACGAGAATGCACTTTGCGTAACCCGTGACGGCGAGATATTTCTAGGAGGTACGCAAGGCATGATCTCTTTTCATGAGATGGAGCTGAACTTTACTCCCAAACCTTATCAAATCAACCTTTCACGCCTCATCGTAAACGGAACGGAGATACAAGTAGGAGACGATACGGATATCTTACAACAGTCTTTATTCTATACTCGCGAGATTACGCTCAATGCCAATCAATCCATGTTCAGTATTGAGTTTGCCACTTCCAACTATGTAGCTGCCAATAAGGACGATATTATTTACAAATTGGAAGGTTTCTCCAAAGATTGGAACAGCACCCGCGGACTGCACACCATCACGTATACGAATCTGAATGCAGGTACTTACAACCTGCTTATCAAGCCCGCCGGAAAAGATGAAAGCCTTTGCCCGCAAGTACATCTCACCATTCATGTACTGCCGCCGTATTACAAGACTCCCCTGGCCTATCTTATCTATCTAATCATAACGGGGGCATTGTTGTGGTATCTGGTGCGTACTTACAAATCTAGAATCAACCTACGTGAGTCTTTGAAATATGAGCAGAAACATATTCAAGATGTAGAAGCGCTGAATCAGTCGAAACTACGTTTCTTTACCAACATCTCACACGAGTTCCGTACTCCATTGACTTTGATCGTGGCACAGGTGGAGACGCTACTGCAATTACAGAATTTTACTCCTTCTATTTATAATAAGGTATTAAGCATTTATAAGAACAGTATCCAGTTACGGGAGCTGATTACCGAACTGCTCGACTTCCGCAAACAAGAACAAGGCCACATGAAGATAAAGGTGAGTCCGCACAACATGGTGAACTTCTTGTACGAGAACTACCTGCTATTTATGGAGTATGCCAGCACCAAACAGATTAGTTTTAACTTCGAGAAAGAAGCCGACAGCCTGGAAGTGTGGTACGATCAGAAACAGATGCAAAAGGTTATCAACAACCTTCTTTCCAATGCCATCAAGCATACGAAAGCCGAAGATACGATCACTCTCAGCATCAAGTCGGAAGGCAACAACGCAGTGATCCGGGTAACTGATACCGGCACAGGCATCGACGCCAAAGAAGTAGATAAGATCTTCGACCGCTTCTACCAAATTGAGCAACTAGACTCTACCGATGCCGGAAAAACGGGCACCGGCATTGGTCTTGCCCTGACAAAAGGTATCGTAGAACTTCATCACGGCACCATTCGCGTAGAAAGCCAACTGGGTAAAGGAACCAGCTTTATTGTAACTCTACAACTGGGTAATGCACAATTCGACGAAGAGCAAATCAATAAAAACGCCGATAGCATTCAGCAAATAGAAGCTCCCAAACCGGAAAGCGACGCCTTGCTACAAGCAGAATTGGAGGAAAATGCCCCTAACAAACGTCTACCTGATGCCAAGATTCTTATTGTAGAAGATAATGCGTCTATACGTGAGATGCTTGCCAATATCTTCAGTCCTTTCTACGAAGTCCTTACAGCCGCCGACGGAGAAGAGGGCCTGGCCCTTGTAAACAGTGAAATGCCTACCATCGTAGTCAGTGACGTGGTAATGCCCAAGATGTCGGGCACAGAACTGTGCAAACTGATAAAAAGCGACTTCAACACCTGCCACATCCCGGTAGTATTGCTCACCGCACGAACTGCTATCGAACAAAACATCGAAGGTCTGCGTATCGGTGCGGACGATTACATCACCAAGCCCTTCAATACCAACCTGCTGATATCCCGCTGCAACAATCTTGTGAACTCCCGCATCCTCTTGCAGGAGAAGTTCAGCAAGCAGCCGCAGGCCTTTGCGCAAATGCTTGCCACCAACCCGATAGACAAGGATATACTGGATCGTGCCATGACCATCATCGAAAACCATCTGGACGATACCGAATTTAACGTCAACGTCTTTGCCCGCGAAATGGCTATGGCACGTACCAACTTGTTCACCAAGCTGAAAGCCATTACCGGACAAACCCCGAACGACTTTATCCTGACCATCCGCCTCAAGAAAGGTGCATTCATGTTGCGCAATAATCCGGAATTAAATATCACCGAGATCTCGGATAAGATAGGATTCAGCTCTTCGCGCTACTTCTCGAAGTGCTTTAAAGACATCTATCATGTAAGTCCGCTAGCTTATCGCAAGGGCGAGAGCTCGGAAGAGCAGGAGGAGGAGGAAATTTAGCAATTAGCGACTAGAATTGTTCTTTTGTACATTTTCTCCCCTTCCCTGTACTTCTTTAGACACGATAGTCAAAGCGGCGCTCTATCTTTGGACTCAGAAATCAAACTTTAAAGTCCAAAGACTATGAAACATTTATCCACTCTTTTACCGTTTCTTCCAAGTGCGGTGCTTTTAGTAGGATGCGGGAACGCTTCGAAACAAGAAGCTAAAAGTAGTCAACCGCAGAAGCCAAACATAATCTATCTGATAGCAGATGATCTAGGCATCGGCGATCTCAGTTGTTACGGTGCGACTAAAGTAAGCACACCGAATATCGACCGCCTGGCCGGTCAAGGGATGCAGTTTACTAATGCATACGCTACCTCTTCTACCAGTACACCTTCGCGCTTCGGTTTGCTGACCGGCAAATATCCCTGGAGGCAGAAGAATACAGGCATTGCCCCGGGCAACTCCGAACTTATTATCGATACCGCTTGTGTTACGATGGCCGATATGTTCCTGTCAGAAGGATATGCAACTGCTGCCATAGGCAAATGGCATTTAGGCTTAGGCCCTAAAGGAGGTACCGACTTCAACCAACAGATCAGACCGAATACGCAAGATATCGGCTTTGGCTACGAGTTCATCATACCCGCTACCGTCGACCGTGTTCCCTGTGTCTTTGTAGAGAACGGACGGGTTGTAGGACTCGACCCGAATGATCCTATTACCGTAAGTTATGACCACAAAGTAGGCAATTGGCCCACCGGACTGGAAAATCCCGAACTGGTAAAAATGAAACCCAGCCAAGGGCACAATAACACCATCGTTAACGGCATTCCTCGTATCGGCTGGATGACCGGCGGTAAATCGGCTCTCTGGGTGGATGAAGACATTGCGGACATCATTACCGGCAAAGCCAAAGACTTTATCACTTCCCATAAAGATAAACCTTTCTTCCTATATATGGGCACACAAGATGTTCACGTTCCCCGAGTACCGCACCCACGTTTTGCAGGTAAGAGCGGCTTAGGTGTCCGTGGCGACGTTATTCTTCAGCTTGACTGGACAGTCGGAGAAATTATGCGTACGCTGGATAGCCTGAAAATTGCAGATAACACCATTATTGTATTTTGTAGTGACAATGGCCCCGTGATTGACGACGGCTATCAAGACCAAGCTTTTGAATTGCTCAACGGTCATACTCCCATGAAGCACTACCGTGGTGGAAAATACAGCGCATACGATGCCGGCACACGCATACCCTTCATCGTACGTTGGCCTAATGGTATCAAGCCCGGCAAACAACAAGCCCTATTTTCTATGATTGATGTCTATGCCTCTCTTGCCAGTTTATTAAACCATCCTTTAAAACCGGGCATTGCTCCGGATAGCCGTGACCAGTTGAACAACTTCCTGGGAACAGACACTACCGGATGTGACTATATTGTACAACAGAATCTGGACAACACATTATCTATTATCCAAAAAGACTGGAAGTATATTGAGCCCAGCGACAAGCCTGCCATAGAGTTCTGGACTAAAATGGAGTTGGGCAACGCCCCGAAACCGCAATTATACAACCTCTCCATCGACCCATCGGAGAAAACAAATGTGGCAGAAGCCAATCCTGAAAGGGTGAAAGCCCTCTCCAGCCTATTGGAAGAGGTAAAAGCAGCCAAAAATCAAGAGGATAGGAAATAGTACAATACAGGTATTGTTCGCAAATTTTGTACGAATTCGTACTATTTGCGAACAATTAACTAATACTTATGCACTTTTCATCCTATACTTTTGCGGTGTGATTTTAATCGTTTTACCAAATATCAAACAAAAACAACCTTTATTAATAACTTATTAAATTAATATTTATGAAACAGAAATCTAATTTCCTCAAAGCATTAGGTATTATGTTACTCTCTGTACTATTTGCCACACAGGCAAACGCACAGAACATCACAGTAACAGGTACAGTGACTGACAATTTAGGTCCGGTGATTGGTGCTTCTATCCAGATAGAAGGAACAAGCAACGGAACCATTACTGACATTGACGGAAACTACTCTCTCCCGAATGTACCTTCTAACGCAACTCTCGTATTTTCTTACATCGGCTATCAGACACAAAAAATCGCCGTAGCCGGAAAAACCAAGATCAATGTACAACTGGCAGAAGACAGCCAAATGCTGAATGAAGTTGTGGTTGTAGGTTATGGTGTACAACGCAAAAGTGACTTGACGGGTGCGGTGGCATCGGTAAAGACTGCCGATGCTTTGAAGAGCACCCCTTCTGGTAATGTATCTGACGCTTTACAAGGACGTATGGCTGGTGTATCTGTATTGTCAGGTTCAGGTGACCCAAGCAGTGACAATACAATTCGCGTGCGTGGTATCAACTCTATCACCGCCGAAACTGGTCCGCTGGTAGTTATCGACGGATTTATCGGTGGTTCTATGAAATCTCTGAATCCTTCGGATATCGCTTCAATTGAAGTATTGAAAGATGCATCCGCAACTGCTGTTTATGGTTCTCGTGGTGCCAATGGTGTTATTCTAGTAACTACAAAAACTCCTAACAAAGATAAGTTAACCGTATCGTTCAATGCCTTTGCAAACATGAAAACAGTTGCAAAATATCCGGATACCCTCTCACCTTTCGAATATGCGAATTTAGCAAATGACTATGCGAAGGAGTATTTCGGTGGAAGTCAAAAGCCATATTATGACGCTACACAACTGAAAGCTTTCGAGAATGGTAGTGCTGGATATAACTATGCCAAAAACATTTTCCGTGATCCTGCACTCGTACAGAACTACGAACTTTCTATTGCCGGTGGCGGTGAGAAAACAACATTCTTGGCATCTTTGCGCTATGAAAACAACGAAGGTGTTATCAAAGGATCAGAAAACAGCGTATATAGCTGGCGCTTGAAAGTTGATACCAATATCAAAAAATGGTGGAAAGTAGGTTTAAATATTTATGGTTACTACAACACATCATCCAAACCGCGTATCAGCCAATATGACGGATTAATTCAACAAGCTACCTATTTCCCTAATACAATCATGCCTAAAAAAGATGATGGATCTTATAATAACGCATTCATTGATGGTAGCGCCACTTACAACCCAATGGGTATGATATGGGAATCCAAAACGTTAAACCAAACGTTAAACAACCGTATGCAAGGTTACGTACAGTTTGATATTATTGACGGCTTATCTTTCCGTTCTCAACTAGGCGTAACTTTCGACAACAGACTAAATCGTACCAACGAAAATGACTTGAGCTATACAGCATTCAAAAATGGTAATATAAGCCAAGCCAGTGCTGCCAGCCAATTTAATGTGGGTTGGCTGAACACCAACACTCTAAGTTATGTGAAAGAGTTTAATAAAAACCATCGTATCAATGCAACTGCAGTATTTGAACAGTCGTACGGAGATGACTACAACCATACAAGTACTGCCAGAGGACTGGATTTTGCGGAGGAGCTTGGTTACAATGCCCTAGGTTACTCAAATGCAGCACTTTCTACAGTCGCTTCAGAGAATATCATCAACACTCTTATGTCTGGAATGTTCCGCGTAAACTACGTATTTATGAACCGATATATGATCACAGCCTCCATTCGGGCTGATGGTTCATCACGTCTGAAAGAAAGATGGGATTACTTCCCTTCTGCCGCTTTAGCATGGGATATTAAGCAAGAAGCTTTTATGAAAGACTTTGAATCAATTGACCAACTTAAATTGCGTGCAGGTTATGGTTCTGTAGGAAATCAATCTGTTGAAGCTTATCGTATCTTCTCTAAGAGAAAACCTGTAACCAATTCAGATGGTACTACTTCTTATGCCGTTGACCGCCCAGCTGCTCCATACTTGAAGTGGGAACGTAATGATCAAATAAATGTTGGTTTAGATTTCGGTTTATTCAATGGTCGTTTACGCTTTACAGCCGATTGGTACAACAAAATCTCCAAAGATATCTTGTTGGACGTTGCACAACCTACTCACATGGGATATCCTTCATTATTGAAGAATGCGGGAGAAATTAAGAATACCGGTGTTGAATTTACGATCAGCGCTGACCCTATTACCGGAAAAGATTTCAATTGGCATACCGACCTGACTTTATCTCATAACAAAGGCACCTTTAGCAAGATACCAACTTACAACCATCGCCAACAACAAGCCGGTAGCTACCAAAATACATTATTCCAAATGATAGAAGGACAAAAATTAGGAACTTTCTGGGGATATACTTTCGCAGGTGTTTGGCAGGAAGACGAAATTAAAGCGCCATTTACAGATGCTGAAGGCAAAACGAATGGTAAAACAAACGGTGAAGTGTACAAAGTTGTAGCTGGTAATTCTAAATATGTAGATGCAAACAAAGATGGTATTTACACTGATGCTGACCAAGGTGTTATCGGCTGCGGTCAACCCACATTCAACTGGGGATGGAGCAATAGCTTTAGCTATAAGAATTTTGACTTCTCATTCTTTGTTGTAGGTTTCCATGGATTTGATATTTACAACGCAACCGATCAGATGGGATATAACACTATCTCTGGACAAAATATGTGCTTTGTAACACCAAAACGGGAGTTATTGAACCGTTGGACTCCAACTAATACAAACACAGATATTCCAGGTTTTGTAAAAGGTGGTGTTGAAAACAAATTCTTCAGTACACGTTTTGTCGAAGACGGAAGCTTCATAAAGATGAAGAGTATTACCTTAGGTTATTCATTGCCAAACAACGCTTGTAAGGCAATAGGTATTTCTAACTTGCGCGTATACGCATCCGTTCAAAACCCATTCCATATTACTAAATATAAAGGACTTGACCCTGAAGCAGCAATGGGAACTCCATTAGTACAAGGCGTTGATTGGGGTGCATATCCTAATAGCCGTAACTACTTACTTGGTTTGAACTTCTCATTTTAATCACTACTAAACAGAACGAATTATGAAAAAAATATTATATATAGCATTGATGGCAAGCAGTTTGCTTTTTACTACTTCTTGCGTTGATCTCAATCAAGAGCCGCAATCATTCATAACAGAAGAAGAGTATCTTGCTAAATTAGATCTTGATGGATTGAAAAAAGCCACAACCGGTCTTTACAATGATTTATGGCAAGGTAATTATGGCTTCAATTGCCGTATGCAAATTATCAACATCGGAGCCGATGAAATTACTTATGCGGCTACTAAAGCCAATAACCGATATGCGTACTTTGCTGATTTAAGCCCAAGTACAGATGCTAATAAAGATGATGTAAGTATTCCTTGGGATTTATTCTTTGCAGTAGTGAATAACTCCAATAAATTAATCAACAATGTGAAAATACCGGAAGGAACTACAGAGGAATTGAAAAAGAAAGAGAAAGAATATCAGCAAGTATTAGGCGAAGCTTATTTCATGCGTGGACTTGCCTATTTTTATCTCGTACGCTTATTCGGAGATGTACCTTTGATTTTAAGTAATGCTGATGCTGATACTAGAATGCCTCGCACTTCTTGTGCCGAGATTTATGATAAAGTGATTGTGCCTAGTTTAGTGAAAGCTGTAGAATGGTTACCCGAAAAAAGCCGCAGTGGCTTCAGCTCTACTCCGTCAAAGTGGGCAGCAAAAGCATGTTTAGCTGATGTTTACATGACTATGGCAGGATGGCCCTTAAAAAAAGGTACTGAATACTATGCCAAAGCAGCTCAAGAAACAAAAGATATCATTGAGAATTCAGGTTTAAAACTGACTCCGAGATACGAAGACTTGTGGAAAGAAGCTAAAAAAGGAGACGCAAATGAGCACATGTTTGCTTTGCATCATAGTGCCAAGCAGAAAACTGCCAGTAATTACGGAAAATCATACTATCCGAATGATTTCTATCCAAAGGCCGGTTGGGCAGATTACTATGGAGTTGAAGCTTTCTACTTAAAATATCCAGCCGGAGAACGTAAAGACTGGAATTATATGACAGAATGGCCTATTGCTAAAGACGAAGTTGTCAACTATAAAGATAGTAGAGAGAAAAAACCCGCCATTTCTAAGTATTATGATTACGATGAAGGTGTACCAGGCAACAGTGCTCAAGCTAATGGAATTACTTGTATTTATCGTTATGCGGACGTATTATTAATGTACGCAGAGTCCTCAACCAAAGCGACAAATTCAGTAAATACTTTAGCGGCTAAATGTTTAAAAGAGGTACAAGACCGTGCCAAATCAGCGGTAATAACCAATACTACCGACCCTGTAGCTTTTGAAAAAGCAGTATTTGATGAAAATGGTTGGGAATTCTTCGCAGAAATGAGACGCTGGTTTGATCTTGTTCGTTTGGAAAAAGTTTCAGAGGTACGTCCAACAGAATGGCCGAATTCTGTATTTAAAGCTAATAATCATTATTTCATGCCAATTCCCGATGCACAAATTCTGTTGACTGGTTGGACTAATAATGCAGGTTACTAATAAAAGCAGAACAACAAAAGTATTCTAACCTTATGATCAAATATTAAATAGACCTTAATCAATTTAATTTATGTGTGAGAGGGAGGGGCCGTGAGGTTCCTCCCTCTTTTATAGTAGTAAATTTCACTTATCGCAAAATCTTGATACTAGCCACTCTTCCTGACCTCGTCTCTTATTTCCGACATTAGAACCTTATTGATCCAACCGAGGCTCATGGTCTGTTTGAGTAAGAAGCATAGTCTGTTTCATCCGGCGTCCTATTTTGCTTAACACATATTCATCCTCTACATGACATGGGCATGTCGTACAACGCAACATGGGATTGTGTCACTTTTATTGCCTCGCCCGATCAATAAGTGATTATCTGCAAGAAACGAAGATCATCATTCAATTAAAAGACACTTTATCAACTCCGCTCCCATTTTTTTCATACTTTTGCAATTAAAAGAATGCAAACTATGATAAAATACATATTGACCTTACTACTACTCATTTACCCCTGCCTGACGCGTTCGCAAAGCATATCTATCTCAGATATTCCTACGCTGAAGCAACTGCCCGTCAGCGCCATTCACCGTGTATTCAGAGATAGTGAAGGTTATATGTGGTATGGCACCGTCAACGGGCTTTGCCGGGACGACGGCTACAACATACAAGTATTCCGCTCGGACATCAAGACTCCTCGTAATCTGAAAGATGACCTGGTGGAGTGCATCGCCGAAGACCGCGAAGGCAGAATATGGTTCGGTACCGACAAGGGTGCCTATATTCTGAACAAGACAGACTACAACATCACTCCGCTAGACACCGCCAAGCTGCAAGACAAACAAATCATGAGTATGTATGCCACCAGCGACGGATTTATGTGGATAGGCTTCTGCGGAGCATTATGCCGGTACGACACTACCGGAAAACTGGTGAAAGAATACCCCATCCATAACAAAGAAGGCAAAGCAAACATCTCGGGCTTCTGCGAAAGCCGGAACAAAGAAATCATTCTCTCCATCTGGGATGCAGGCATCTACCATCTGGACAAACAGAAAGATGCCTTTATCCCCTATACCGAAGAGAACATACAGCCTACACTGATCGTTCAAGATGCCGAACATGACTACTTCTGGGTAGCTACCTGGGGGAATGGAGTCGTTCGTTTTGACCCCACAGCGCCGAAAGACTCTGTATATATTTTCAACGACATACCGGTGAACTCCCTAGGGCAGAAAGACGGGCTTATACTCCACATGACCCAGGATAATAACCTGGGCTATTTATGGGCTACCACCACACGCGACCTGATAGCCTTTAAGCCCCAACCGGACGGTATGCTCAAGCAAGTCACCTTCCCTGCAGGACTCCTGCCCACCAATCACATGCTGGCCGAAGTGCTGAAAGGAAAAGACTGTCTGTGGGTATCGGCTTTCGACCGTCAGAGCTTCATCATCCACCTGTCAGACAATATCATGCAGGATTATGCGCTGCCTTCCATCAACGAACGCACTAAGTTCAATCCGGCCATTATGGCTCTTTGTGACGACCAAAACGACGGCATCCTATGGATGGTGCAAGAAAGAACCGGGCTCCTCCTCTATAACCTCCGGACAGATGCCATCAACCTCTACACCGACTTCCCTGAGCTTGCTTCATTACCACTGTATGCAGGACGCGAGATGACCAGAGCCTATACACATAAGGGTATCTGGATAGCCCGTGATGCCGGACGCGAAATCTATGGACTGAGTCGCCAAGGAATGAGCATGCACCGGGAAGATGTACTCTCCTTGGAAGAATACATTTCGTCGACCTCATACATCAGCAAGCTATACGAAGACACCCATGGCGAGCTGTGGATAGGCAGCACAAACGGACTTTGCATCTACAACATCAGAGAAAAGAAAATCAAGCACAACGACCAGACCCTAGGACATATAACCGCCATTGCCGAAAGCCGCGAAGGTGTGATGTGGATATGTACCAAGAATAAAGGCCTTTATCAAGCCACCCCGAACGGAAAGTTACGCCCTCTGCTACAGAATTACAACTTCTCTTCCATCTCGATAGCGCCGGACGGTACCTTATGGCTGGGAACCTACGACGGTGGCGTATATTCTTACGAACCTACCGAGAACAAGTTCACCGATTATAACAATGCCTGTGGCATGAACGGTAATCAGGTCAATCAGATAGCGGCAGACGCGTTCAACCATATATGGATTGATACCAATCAGAAGCTGATTGAATTCAACCCGCGCAACAATTCATTTCGCACTTACCTCACCACCGATGGCTCCATCCTGTTGAAACGCTTCCTTCCTACCACCATCTGCACGGCACAGGACGGGAGTATTTATTTTGGAGGTATTCCGGGTATCTGCAAAGTGACTCCCTCCAATGGACTAGACAGAAAAGCCAGCATTGTGAAGACTAAAATCACAGACATCAAGCTATTAGGAACCTCTCTTATCTTCAGCAACAAGAAGGACAAGAATACTTTCAGCCATGTGCAACTGCGCCCCGAAGATCAGAATCTGGAAATCTACTTCTCCTCGCTGAATCATCGCTACGCCTCGAAGATACGATACGCCTACCGTCTGCTAGGCATAGACAGAGACTGGATCTATGTAGAAGGAGGAAAGAACGCTGCTATCTATAATCATCTGACTAAAGGCACCTATACCTTTCAAGTAAAAGCCACCGACGAGAATGGCGTATGGAGCAATGAAATCACCGAACTGACCATTGAGCGACTGCCTGCTTTCTACGAAACATGGTGGGCATATCTATTCTACCTCCTGCTGGTACTGGGATTCTCCGGCTACAGTCTGCGCATCTACCTCAAACGGATAGAAAGCAAGAACAACGAGATATGGGCCGATAGCCAGGAAATGATAAAGATGCGCACCTACCTGGATAGCGAAGTGAACTTGGTGGAACCCGAATTCCAGCAACTGGACAAGCTTTTCTTGGAGAAAGCAGTGAAAGCGGTAGAAGACAACCTGACACACCCCAACTTCGACGTGAACGCTCTGGCAAGTGCCATGAACATGTCACGCTCCACACTGACGCGGAAGCTGAAAACAATCACCAACCGCACCCCACTCGATTTCATCCGGAATATAAAGATGAAACATGCCCGCCACATGCTCGAAGACAAGAACAAGAATGTGACGGAAGTTGCCGCCACATTAGGTTATTTCAACCGCAAATACTTCACAGCGTGCTTCAAGGAAGAGTTCGGGATGACACCCAGTGAATACCAGAAATCACTTACCGAAAAGTAGCTCCCACTGCGCCAAGCCAGATCATGCAGGAAGTCAATGGATCTCTTGGTTCAACTGATCCAGGCTTATCGTATAGGAGAGATAGGAATCATGGCGGATGATTGTGGCAATCATGGCGGATGGTTGTGGCAATCATGGTGGATGATTCCTATCTCAGTCGCATAGTGAGTTTGCCATATCTATACGAACATGCCGTCAAAGTACTATACTCGAATTAGCAGAGCAACTTCCCCCCCCTCCTTTGGTGAGAAGTAGAATTGAGTATGCAGCTTTCTTCAACAATCCCGATAACGGTTCCGACAGACGGTCTACAATTTAGTCAAATAAGGGTAATAAATACACCAATCATCCCTTTCAGCTATTTCTATCCCCTATTCGATTCATTTCTCTCCTCTGTTTCTATTCCTTATTTTATTCATTTGCGAAGACCTATTGCAAAGAACGGTACTTTGTGCCCAATTTCAATAAGTGTATGTTTAACCCTTAATTTAATACGAGTATGAAACACTTGTTTTTGTTGCTTACCATGCTAAGCTTTTCATTAACAATCCTCGCCCAGCAACGAGTAACGGGTAAGGTAAAAGACACCTCCGGCGAGCCGGTCATTGGTGCCAGTATCATTTTAAAGAACAATAAGACACAGGGCACCATTACCGACTTTGACGGAAAGTTCACACTGGACGTTCCGGCAAAAAGTGTACTTGTGGTCTCCTACATCGGCTACATCACTCAAGAGATTTCCATAACTGATAAGAAACCTCTGGACATCACCCTCCACGAAGATACCGAAATGCTGGATGAAGTAGTAGTCATCGGTTACGGTACCCAGCGCAAAGGCGACGTTACCAGCTCCGTGGCAAGCGTCAAGGCCGATAACTTCGTGAAAGGTGCCGTAAAGGACATCGGGCAGCTTATACAGGGCAAAGTAGCCGGATTGGCCATTACCAATCCCAACGGCGACCCTACCGGAAGCACACAAATCAGGCTCCGCGGTACCAGTACCATTGGTGGTGCCAATACCGCCCCGTTGGTGCTGATCGACGGTATTCCGGGTGACTTCAACACCGTAGCCCCCGAAGACGTAGAAAGCGTGGACGTATTGAAGGACGGTTCGGCAGCAGCCATCTACGGTACCCGTGGTACGAACGGAGTCATCCTTATCACTACCAAACAAGCCAAAGGTACAGAGATCAACCAAGTGGAATACAACGGCTATATCAGTACCTCACTCATCTCGAAGAAGCTCGAAATGCTCAATGCCGATGAATTCCGCAGCCTCTACCCCGACCAGGACCATGGCGCTGATACAGACTGGATAAAAGAAATCAGCCGTACTCCCTTCAGCCATGTACACAACTTGTCATTGATGGGCGGCAACTCCAAGACCAACTACGTGGCCAATCTGAACTACTCTTCCCGTCAGGGTATCATGAAGAAGTCCGACTTCGAGAGCTTCCAGGGACGTGCCGAGATTACACACCGTATGTTCGACGATAAGCTGAAACTGATGTTTGGCATCATCGGCAAGAAGAATCAGATGGAGTCTACTACCAATGGCGGCAGCTTCCGCGGCTGGGTATATGGCCAAGCTACTCGTCGCAACCCGACCGACCCCGTGAGAAACGAAGACGGCAGTTGGAACGAGAACGTAAGCAAGTTTGAGTACGAAAACCCGCTTGCACTGCTCTACGAGGCTGAAGGTAACGTAAAACGTACACAGTTGCGTTACAATGGAAACATCGTCTATAATCCTATCAAAGACCTTACCCTATCGGGCGTATTCTCTTATACCCGCGATAACATGAACCGTGGTTATGGCGAAACATTGAACCACATCTCGGCCTTGCGCGACGGACTGGCAGGATGGTCATCGGTAGGCGCCAATACCCGCATGGAAAAGCTGATGGAGCTTACAGCACAATACAGTAAAGAAATCAACGCACACAAATTCAGCATACTTGGTGGTTATAGTTACAACGAGTCCGACTTCGAAGAGATGTGGATCGACAACTACGGCTTCCAGGACGATTACTTCGGCGGATGGCACAATATCGGCATCGGTTCGGCAGCAAAGGATGGCAAAGCAGGACTTGGCTCGGGTAAGACGGTGACCAATCTGATCGGTTTCTTCGGCCGTGCCACTTACTCATTCAAGAACCGCTACTTGTTCATGGGAGCGCTGCGTTACGAAGGTGCCAGCCAGTTATGGGGTACTGACAATGCGTGGGGGCTTTTTCCCTCCGTCTCAGTGGGATGGAGAATTACCGAGGAGAACTTCATGAAGAATCAGAAGCTGTTCAACGACTTGAAACTTCGCGTGGGTTATGGTGTAACAGGTTCGCAGCCCAAGAATCCATTCATGGGTATCGCCATGCTGAAGTATGGCTCGTATGCCTTTGCCAATGGCAGTTGGGTACAGACTATTGTTCCCGCATCCAACGCCAACCCCGATCTGAAATGGGAAGAGAAGAAAGAAACCAACATCGGTCTGGACTGGTCGTCATGGGGCGGACGCCTGTCGGGTTCTATCGACTATTACAGCCGCGATATCGACGGACTTATTTACGAATACAGCGTACCTACTCCTCCCAACTTGTACAACAAGACCATGGCAAACGGTGGTACGATGAGAAATAGGGGTGTGGAAGTACTGGTAACGGTAGTTCCTGTACAGAACAAGGACTTTGAGTGGAGCACTACCGGAACTTTCTCTACAAACTCCAACAAACTGGTCAGCCTGTCGGGCAGTGTATTCAAGTCCGATTATGATTACTTCAATACCGGTACGGTGGAATACTCCGGCCAGGTAGCCGATTCACACCGTGTACAGGTAGGCGAGAGCATCGGCAACTTCTATGGCTTCAAGGTGATAGACGTAGACGAAGCTGGACGCTGGATATACGAAGACCGCAACGGCAACCCAGTGAATTATAAAGACTTCACCCATGCTCCCGAAGACAAGCACGTCATCGGCAACGGCCTTCCCAAGTGGTATGCAGGCTGGAACAACAGCATCCGCTACAAGAACTTCGACCTGAACATTACCATGCGTGGTGCATTCGGCTTCGACATCATCAACGGTGGTCGTATGAACTACGAGAATGTGAAGAACAGCCGTTACGAAAACCGCTTGAAGTCTGTAAACGACCTCGTATTCGGCAAGCACACCCTCAGCGCAGAGGTGGAGCCGGAATACAACAGTTACTATGTAGAAAAGGGCGATTACTGGAAGATTGACAATATCACCCTGGGATATACCTTCGGTCAGTTGGGCAAGTACATCAAGTCATTCCGCCTGTACGGTTCGGTACTCAATGCCTTGACACTTACCGGCTACAAGGGCATCGACCCCGAAGTATCTACCGACGGTCTGACTCCGGGTTACGACACACGGGACAGATATCCAAGTGTACGCTCATTTACATTCGGAGTAAACGTGAAGTTCTAATTATAAACAATAACCATATGAAAACAATAACCAAGATATTCTCCATAGGAGCCATTGCCACCGTATTGCTGAGTAACACAGCTTGCACCGGTTTATTACACGATAGTTATGGACAGGTAGTTTCAAAAGACTATGTGCCGAAGACAGAGAAAGACATCAGTTACCTGGTGAACGCCGCCTACATCCCCTGGCGCGAAACCCTGCTGCAATGGAACGGAGTTGTCCGTTCGCAGGAACTTTGTGCCGACCAGGATGTACTGCCCGCACGCGATGGTATCGGATGGGTGGACGGTTACATCTACAAGCGTTGGCACCAGCATGTATGGACCAGCGAAGACGACCAAGTGATTCAAGGCTGGGAACGTACTTATAACGGTGTGAACACCTGCAACCGCCTCTTGTCGCAGATAGAGGATAACGTGATTCAGGTAGAAGGCGAGACGAAAGACAAGCTCATAGCCGAGTTGAAAGTACTGCGTGCCTCGTACTATTATATTTTGGTGGACTTATACGGAAACGTGCCCATCGTTACCGACTTTAAAGACACCTCCCTGCCCAAGCAGGCTACACGCAAGGAAGTGTACGACTTCATCGTGAAGGAGATTACCGATAACATCGGTCTGTTGTCCGACACTCCAAGGGGTTATTATTACGGTCGCTTCAACCAATGGGCGGCACACACATTGCTTGCCAAGGTGTACCTTAATGCCGAAGTATGGTCGGGCACAGCGCAATGGCAGAACTGCATCGAACAGTGCAACAAGGTAATAGAATACGCCGAACGAACAGGTGAATATGCTCTGGAAAGCAATCAGAAAGATATCTTCGTTACCAAGAACGAGAATTCCAAAGAGATTATCTTCGCCTTGCCTTTCGATGAGATCTACGTGACAGGATGGAACGACTTCGACTTCCACATGTACACTCTGGCTCCCGAAAACCAGGACACTTACCAACTCACAGCCCGTCCTTGGGGAGGTGTATGTGCCATTCCTCAATTCATCGAGTCGTTCGACCCGGATGATTCACGCATGAAAGACAATTATATCCAGGGACAGCAATACACAAGCTCCGGTGATATATTGAAACGAAGCATTGACGGCAAGCCCTTGATTTATACAATAGATGTGCCCTCTATCGACCAGTCGGATGTAGACGACGGATATCGCTGGGGCAAGTTTGAGTATGCCATCGGCAGTACCAACCGTTTAAGTAACGACTGGCCCTTGTTGCGTTATGCCGATGTATTGATGATGAAGGCCGAGTCCTTGATGCGTCTTGGTCAGCCGGGAGCAGGTGCATTGGTATCACAGGTACGTGCCCGTGCATTCAAAGGTAATCCGGCGAAAGCACAAGTTACAGATGCTGAGCTAACGAAAGGAAGCGTCTACGACTATGGTCGTCGGGATTCTTATAAGACCGCTCACGAAGGTGGCGCCAATATCCAATACGGTCGCTTTATGGATGAGTTGGGTTGGGAGTTCTGTCAGGAAGGACGCCGGCGCCAGGATATGATACGCTTCGGCACATTCACTACGTTGTCATGGTTCTCACATGATAAGAGTGATGTGAATAAGAATCTTTATCCGATTCCTAATAAGGCAATGCTGACGAATAGTAATCTGAAGCCGAATCCAGGATATTAAAAAAGCCTTGCAATTCATTCAATATGCGGAAGAAATGAAGCAAAAATGGTGATAGGGTAATAAAGTGATAAGGTGATAAGGTAGCTGCGCTATGTGCCACAGAGTATTATCCCACTATCACTTTATCACCCAATCACTTTATCACATTTAGCTCATATCCATTCAGAAAGAAATCAAATCACTTGAGAACTCAAATATGAATATAGTAAAAAAACTTTTATCCATTTCCCTCTTAGTATCTGCCTCAACCGTAGTACAAGCCCAGTTTGTGCCTAAAGCAGAGAGTTTTCCTGTCAGTAGTGTACGCCTCACCGCAAGCCCCTTCAAGCATGCCGAAGACCTCGACATCTGCTACTTGTTGGCATTAAACCCGGATCGACTTCTGGCTCCCTACCTCAAAGAAGCAGGACTCACCCCGAAAGCCGATAACTACACCAACTGGGAGAATACGGGGTTAGACGGGCACATTGGCGGGCATTATCTGTCAGCTCTCTCTTATATGTATGCCGCCACCGGCAACCAAGAGATAAAACACCGTCTGGACTACATGCTGAGTGAACTGAAAGCCTGCCAGGACGCTGCCGGAGACGGATATCTCTGCGGAGTTCCCGGAGGGCGTATTATGTGGAACGACATAGCACAAGGTAATATTCAGGCTGACGGTTTCAGTCTGAACAAGAAATGGGTGCCATTGTATAATATTCATAAGATTTATGCAGGTCTGCGCGACGCCTACTTGCAAACCGGCAGCAAAGACGCCTGCGAAATGCTGGTGAAACTGACTGACTGGATGCTTCGACTCACTTCCAACCTCAGCGACGAGCAACTGCAAGACATGCTGCGAAGCGAGCATGGAGGACTGAACGAAGTCTTTGCCGATGTAGCCGCCATCACTCACGACAAGCGTTATCTGCAACTGGCCCATCGCTTCTCACACCAACGAATCTTACAACCCCTGTTGCAGCAGGAAGACAAACTGACCGGCCTGCATGCCAACACACAAATCCCCAAAGTGATAGGTTTCAAACGCATTGCCGATGTAGAAGGCAATCATAAATGGGACGAGGCAGCCGATTACTTCTGGAAAGAAGTAGTAAACCACCGCAGCATCAGCATCGGCGGTAATAGTGTACGCGAGCACTTCCACCCAGCCGACAATTTCAGCAGCATGCTGACGAGCGAACAAGGACCGGAAACTTGCAATACTTATAATATGCTTCGACTGACCGGAATGTTGTATCAGACCAGCGCCGATGCTTCTTATATGGATTACTACGAACGTGCGCTTTATAACCATATCCTCTCCACACAAGACCCTGTTCAGGGGGGATTTGTCTACTTCACCCCCATGCGTTCGGGGCATTACCGGGTATATTCACAGCCACAAACCAGTTTCTGGTGCTGTGTAGGTTCGGGAATGGAAAATCACGCCCGCTATGGTGAAATGATTTATGCCCACAAAGATGATAATCTGTATGTGAATCTCTTTATCCCCTCCACCCTACAATGGGGCGAGACACAGATAGAGCAAAAGACCGACTTCCCGGATGAAGAAGCTACTACCCTCGTTGTATCTCCACGGAAGAACGGTAGTACATTCTCCCTACACTTCCGCCTACCTGAATGGGCAAACCGTCAAGAAGTGCGTTTGTCGGTAAACGGACAACCACAGACTATAGAAGTATCGAATAACTACCTCCTGCTGCGCCGTGCATGGAATAAAGGCGATGCCGTAAAGCTGGAAATGCCGATGCATCTTCGTGCAATGCCTCTACCCGATAACTCCGCCAATTACTCTATCTTATACGGTCCTATCGTCCTGGCTTCGCGCTTAGGAACACAAAATCAGGCAGGTCTGTTTGCCGATGACAGTCGTGGAGGGCATATAGCTGCCGGACAGCGACTTCCCCTGCAGAACATGCCTGCCATTGTGGGCAGCAAGAAGGATATACTGTCTCATCTTCATAAAGTAGAAGGCAAAGAACTGGCGTTTACATTAACAGGTGTTTATCCCAGCCAGTACGAAGGCATGAAGCTGGAACCTTTCTTCCGGTTACACGAATGCCGCTATATGGTCTATTGGCCTGTACTCTCGGCACAGGAAGTAAATGAAATGACCGAAAGATTGGCACGTGAAGAGCAAGCACGTATCGCCCTCGATGCCGTTACAACCGACCATGTAGTTTGTGGCGAGCAACAGCCCGAAAGCGATCATTTCTTCCAGTCCGCCTCCTCTTATGCCGGCACCGACGATGACAAGCATTGGCGTAAAGCAGGAAACGGTAACGGTTGGTTCAGCTACCGCATGAGGGCAAACGGCAAAAAAGTTTCCAAAGTTAAAATCACTTTCAAGGCAACTAATGACAATGACGCCCGCATTCTTATAAACGGCCAAGAAGCCGGAATACTGAAAGCCGAACCGGTCAATGAACTGACTACCCAAACATTGGATATTCCGCAACCGGTTCTTACTGAAACAGTGGAAGTAAAAGTCAGCACCAATCATTCAAAAGAAACACCTGCCATCTATGAGATAAGGCTGATGTTGAAATAATGTCTTACCTCCGGTCATATACAAAACAACTCTATAGAGTGACTATCAACGACTCTATAGAGCGACTAATCCCCACATACTAATGCAACCGCAAGCAAGGCACGGATGTGACCGCACCGCCCTGCTTGCTATACACTGCCCGACTTACATTTTAGGAGCTTCGGGAGGTCATCAAGAAGCAAATGAAGTTCGAAAAGACTTCTTTTGCCGCAGTGGCAATAGTACTGTTGGTAACTACTTCTTCTCCGTACTCTCAAAGTGTTGTTGTTGTTGCTCTATCTTCTTCATTTCGTCGATTCGCTCCTTCTCTTCCCTGGCAGCACGTTCTATTTCGTTCAAGTCAATTTCACCGATGTCTCCCTTACCGAAATTCTCCGTCTTCTTCAAATCAGGCAGTTCCTTGTACAGAAAGCTGCGCTCTGCGGGCAGGGTATTGATTTCAATCACAGCTTCGGGATGAAACTGGATGCCCGGATGCAACAGACGGGCTCTCACACGAATCGTACCCGGCTTGGTACTGGTGCGGATCAGTGCCGGAGCAGTACCCCAACGGCTTACACGAGGATTGGCTTCGATAGCCCTGTCCCCTACCATCTCGCCCTCTCCTTCTACTTCGAAGATTATGGTTTCTTGCGAAAGGCGTTTTATATAACCGTCTTTATCGGCCACAGAAGCGATAACTGTAACGATGTCCGAACCGTTGGCACGTAGCGGCTGACCGGAATCTACAGTCAGTATCAGTTGCTCGTTACGCTTGGAGGGCATGTTCTTGGCACGAGCCACGACTTTACCGTCGAGGAACCCTTCGGCTACGATGCTGCATTGTTCCGGTTTGCTCGCACGGTGCAGGGCGCGCACATCTACAAAGCTATAAGCATTCTTGAAGATAATGGGCGGATGACGAATGCCCTTTTCCTCTAATTCAGGAGCCTGTACCAGTATGGTTTTCTCGTTGATAGTGAGACGCACGCTGTCGCAATTGGAGTAAACCACAATATCTTCGGGAGAGAAAGGAGTCATGGCATTGGCAATATATACCATCGGACCACTATCGGCCTGCTTCAAGTGCAATCGTGGGTCACGCTGGCTCATCATCATGTAATAAGAATACTTGGGCTGACGGAACATATCCATCACTCCACCCCAAAACGGGTCGGGATGATAACCGCGCTGATGGTCGAACGAGTGCCACAGAGTACCACCCACATGACCGCGCGGAGACTTATAGAACTGGTCTACCGTAAGCGAACCTCCATAATCCTTGCGTGCATAGTGCTGTGCCTGGCGTATCTGAGGCGCCTCGCCCCACTCACGAGCCACACGGCTATAGGAGTTGTGAGAGTTCCAGTCGTCCACACAGTCGCCATACTCACGGGTGAAGCAGGACTTGCCCAGCTTCTGATAGTAGTCTTCATTCTTGGGGGCGGTATAGATTACATCATATTCGTCGGCACCTTTGCTCTTGTCGTCGATGGCGGCATAGCAGCCGGGGTAAGGATATTCTTCGTGGGTGGCTTGATAGGCATTGTGCGCAAATGATTCGGGGAAAGCGGTTTCATTCAAGATAGGCTCCCACAGCAGAACGGAAGGATGATTGCGGTCGCGGCGTACCATGTGGCGGATGTCGGAGATAATGCGTTGCTCGAACACAGGGTCGGAATTCCAAAATTGCCAGCCGGGAGTAGGTACAATCATAAACATGCCCAGTTCGTCGCAAGCATCCATAAAGGCAGGGTCTTGCGGATAGTGCGCCGAGCGGATGACGCGGAAACCTGCGTCACGCAGCTTCTTCACGTCCAGCCAGTGCAGGTTATTGGGTACGGCGTTGCCGATGTAGGCATAGTCCTGGTGGCGGTTTACGCCCATCAGTTTGTCTTCAAAGGGTTTGCCGTTGATAAATAGCCCGTCGGCACCACGGAACTCGATGCTACGGATGCCGATGCGTGAGATTACGGCATCACAGAGCTTGCCATTCTTATATACAGAGGTCTTGAGTTGATACAGATTCGGGGTATCGGGATGCCACAAGGCGGGATTCTTCACGAAAAGTTGTTGCGAAAGGTCACCGTTGGCGCCTGCTGCCAGCGAAAGGCTTTTCTTGCCGACTGCTACCAGTTTGCCCGCCTGATCTATCAAAGTATTTTCTACAACAACCTTACAAGCAGCGGTTCCTTCATTCACAATATGGGTCTTTACATTCACCTTGGCTTTCTGTTCCGAGACCTCTTCAAAGCTGGCGAAGACACCACCACCGGCAACACGACCGGCCGCATTGGCATCGCTCACGTGCACTTCGTCGGTACTGATAAAGTAACAGTCACGATAGATACCGCCGAAGACGCAAAGGTCCATGATATATTGTTTATTTCCCGGAGGGTAAGAAGGGTCGTCGCTGTTATCGGCACAAACGGCAACGGTTACTTCGTCGCCCGGACGTACTCCGGCTTCAGTCAGGTCGATGATGACGGGAAGATACCCGCCAAACTGTTCTTTTACTTTCTTGCCATTGATGTAGAAAGCACTTTTGCCCATGATGGCCTCGAAATAGAGGGAGAGGCGCTTGCCTTTGTATTTGGCGTCTACCGTGAAATGCTTGGTGTACCACGCAGGGCCTTGATAATTGCGTGAGCCGCTTGCTTCTGAAGGAACCAATTGTACGGTATGAGGGAGATTCACCAACTCCCAGTTACTATCGTTCAGTTGCAACGGGTCGGATTTTACGGGCAAGTCACCACGATGGAAACGCCATCCCGGATTGAAGTCCGATACTTCGCGGCCGGAATTGGGTACAGAATAAAAGCCGGCGGCAGAGAAGCGCTCTTGCGCTGGGGTAACACACCAACAGGTTAAAAAGGCAATTAGTAATAAAAGGTTTCTCATATTTATAATTTTAGATAATAGTTCATACTCAGTAAGGTGAGTCCGTGGTTGAATTAGGTTCAATACGCCCCGGAAACGAAGTTACTCAATAGCGGTTACCACAGCCGGTTTGCCGCAAAGCATTCCTTGAGGCATCGGTACAACTATCTTCTTCTCATTCCAAACTAATTCGATCTCTTTCAGATCAGTATCCATACAGGCATCCGTAACAGAAATAACAGATTTTGTTCCTTCCTCTCTTATCATCACCGCACAAGGAGCAGAAGCCGATAATGACATTCCTTCTGCCTGCAACCGGGCATTTCCCGGATAGAACACGGCTTCCACTATCTTCCCATCTGTAGAGCGGATAGCCTGCACCAAGGTATCATTGCGCAAAACTTCGAACGGTAATTCATCAGCAGGCATATCATTCCCTGTATAAACCACGTAACCATAAGTATCATTCACAGGATGTTGCCCGTGGTTTGCCCATAAACGAAGAATCTTAGCTTCGGCAGGCAGGCCGGATTTAGTAGCATTTACCTTATTACGCTTTACCCAATCCGTAGGACGGGTTTCGCAAGTAACAAAAGCTTCACGGGTATATTCAGGAAGTACGCTATAAGCAAACTTTCCCTTCTGCATCACCCAAACCGGTGTGCCGTCCGAAGCAACGAGAGAATGCACGCCGGAAGGCAGAACCTCCTTTTTGCCCCTTTTCATCGTAAATACTTCATTCATCCAGGCTGTCTGGTCAATGGTCGTACGGATGTTGCCTTCCTGCTCGGGGCACAGATTCGTTACTCCGGCACCTAAAGCTACCGTATAGTCTCCCAATATAAAGTAGGATTTATAAGCCTTGAAGCCATAAAGCACCTCATTCAGCCCTTCACTGTTTCCTTTATCGTTGACGCCTTCTTTCCCGGAAGCGTTTATCTTTTCAAAGATAGTTCCGGCTACGGCATTCTCTCCACCGTCTGTAGCTCCGGCAGCATAATTGTACTTGCTGCAATAGCCCCGCCAATTGTCTACAGGCGTCAGCTTATCCATCCCTTCGCGGGCGGTGACACCGGGAGATGCGGTAACATCCCATCCGCCCATAATACGGAAATATTCATCGCCGCTACGTTGAAACAGAGTCATGCCATCCGTGGAGTAGAAGTTGTAAGCATCCGCCATGCTGGCAGCACTTTCCAAACCGTCACAGCGTACAGAAGCCATATTAATGGTGATATGATAATCGGGAGTCTGCTTCATCAAATCATCATTGTTGAAGAACCAACGCGTGCCGGAATAAGTGCCTTGCGCATAGCCGTCCATTGAGATACGGTTTCTACGAACTTCCTGCTGTAACTGCAACAGTTCTTTCTGTTCATCGGGTGTAAAGGAGTCTATCCAGTTATCTACCACATTATCGAGCATTCCGGCATAAGGAACAGGGAGTTCTGTGGGATTATAAACGTACGAACCACGATCCAAACAAGGCAGACGATAGCCCTTATAGTAATACCACGCCCCTCCACGGAAGAAGTTCAGCAGAGCCTGCACATTGTCACGGTTCAGATTCTTTGCCCAGGGCGAGCCTTTCAGCATGTTCAGCATTCTGAGGGCATTGGACGTTCCGTCGATAGGATATCCCCAGATAAGGCACTGTTTGCCATGACCCCACCCTGCACCATCGGCAGTAAACCCTTCGGTCCAGAATGCATCGTTATAAGTAGTTTGAGAAGTCATACTGATACCTCGCTGACAAACTTCGGCCAATAAGTCTATCATCGGAATGGAGCGATACATGGCGGCTACCGGTAACAAGGAACGATAAGCCAGCGCATTGCCGCCAACCCACCACACATGGTTGCGAAAACGAGGAATAGAAACCACATTCTTATCTGTTTCATCGTGACGTAAAGGCTGAGTCCATGCCTGCAAGCCGATGGTTTTGAGCATATCACTTGCTTCCTTCAGCAAGGTACCTCCTTTTCCCTGTTCGGCTTTCTCCATTTGTTTCAGATAACAGAAATAGGTATTGACCGCAGCCGTAGGCATGGCAAAGCAAGACGCATGGAAGCGAGGGCCATCGTTAGGTCGTCCTGCCTCGATGCCGCCGTAATGTAGAATGGCTTTCAATACCTTGTCTGAAAGAGCTTGCTTCTCGGATATTTCTCCCTTGCGGTAGGCATCGGCGATCTTCCAGATACGATTGAAAGCATCCACCAGGAAAAGTCCTATTTCGGCTTGCGGGTCGGAGAATGGTTTCTGAAAACCATTGTTTGCCCGGAATTGTGCCTCTTTCTGCTTTAAGCCCGAAAAGACACCACCGGCATCGAGCTGAGCCAGGCACTCTTGTGCACTAAGCTTTGTGTCAAGCGAATGATAACGGTAAGGATGCTCGCGGAAGGAAATACGGAAAGCATCGATAGCACGTTCTTTCTCCACGTCCTTCTGACGGCGTGCTTCATTATAATATTGGTGATAATTATCGAAAGCCAGTTGTGTTTCTTTCGCTTGTGGAAAAGCTGTGGTGACAAAACAAAGACTGAAAAGAGTTAGAATAAGGTGCTTCTGCATATCGGGTATTTTTAATGTTGTGCAATTTCATATCAATCCTGAGCAAATATAAGGAAAGACACAAAGATGAAGCCTCACTAATCATACGAAATTGGTGCTACTTTCGTACGTATCAGCTTATAAGGTATCATACGTAAAGGAAGTTTGGCTATCTTTGTATCACCCCTCCCTCTAGGGAGACAGGGACTAATCCATCAACATTATGAAAAAATACAATTTACTCCTTCTCTTCGTCACCTTCATTTGCATGGGGGCATCCGCACAGAAAATTGAGAATCTGGTAGAACTGAAACAAAAGTCACAGAACCCGTTATTCCACCGATTGGGCAAGGCACAATGCACACCCGCCTTCGAATCCGAAGGTTACTGGGTATGGGGTAGTTCGGTTGTGAAAGGAGAAGACGGAAAATACCACATGTTTGTTTCTCGTTTCCCCAAGTCGTTGCCGTTTCATCCCGGATGGATGGTCGCTTCGGAGATAGTGCATGCGGTATCCGACGTGCCGCAAGGTCCTTACAAGTTCAGTGACGTAGCCCTGCCCGCACGAGGTTCGCAGTACTGGGACGGACGTTCCACCCACAACCCGCGTATCTTGAAACAGAATGGCAAATACTACCTTATATATATGGGCTCCACCCACCCTTTTGCCGAACCTACTTATGAACAACTAACACTGGATAGTAAATGGTGCATCGTAGGCCGCTCCAACAAACGCATCGGAATGGCGGTTGCCGATTCTCCTTACGGGCCTTGGCGCCGAATGGACGAACCCATCCTGAAAACGAAGCCCAACACTTTTTATAGCTTCCTCACCTCCAATCCTTCTCCCGTGATACAAGAAGACGGTTCGGTCATGATGATATTCAAAGGACGCAGCTATAAAGGCAATGACGGAAATTCAAGAATGAGCCTCGGCATGGCAACCGCTCCCAGCATTGAGGATCCCTTCAAAGTAGTGAACAACGACCAACCCATCTTCCAGGTAGACGGTCAGGGTGAAGCCGAAGACCCCTACCTATGGAAAGACAAAGACGGCTACCACGCCATCTTCAAAGACCAAGTATCGAAGTTTACCGGCGAACGCGGTGGTGGTGTGATGGCGCACTCAAAAGACGGTATAGATTGGACAGTCGACAAAGACCCGAAAGCCTACTCCCTCACGGTAGAATACGAAGACGGCAAGATAGAAAAGCAAGGCCAATTGGAACGTCCTTTCATCTTCTTTGAAGACGGAAAACCGACTTATATATTCTTTGCCACCATGGACGGTCCCGGCGGATTTGAAAATGCGACTCATTCGTGGAATATGGTAATACCCATTCTGCAAAACAAGAAATAAAATACGTATCTTCGCAGCCATGAACGAGAACTTATTACCTATCCAATTCGCCCCGCTGCAAGGCTACACCGATGCCGTCTACCGCCGGGCACATGCCCGTGTCTTTGGCGGCATCGAGACTTACTACTCTCCTTTTGTGCGTATCGAACACGGCGAAATCCGCCGGAGAGACATACGGGACATTGACCCGGAGAATAATCCGGGCCTGCACCTGATTCCACAGCTCATTGCCTCGGAATCGGATAAATTAGAGCAGATAATGTCCCTTTTCATCGAGAAAGGGCACCAAAAGGCAGACATCAATTTAGGTTGTCCTTTTCCTGTTTTAGCCAAGCGCCACAACGGAGCCGGTATGCTTCCTTATCCTGAAGAGGTAAAGGCTTTGCTGACGAATGCCATCGAAAGACATCCCGATGTAGAGTTCTCCGTCAAATTGCGTTTAGGTTGGGACAATCCGGAGGAGTGCCTTGCATTACTACCACTTTTCAACGAACTACCGTTGACACACATCATCCTGCATCCCCGCCTGGGCAAGCAGCAATACAAAGGTGAAGTAGACTTAAATGGTTTCGAGGCTTTCTATAATGGGTGCAAGAAGCCTTTACTTTATAATGGCGACTTACTGACCTTAGAAGATATCCGATCCATCAGTACCCGTTTTCCTAAACTGGCAGGTCTTGTAATAGGCCGCGGTCTGCTTGCCAATCCGGCATTGGCGCTGGAGTATCGGCAAGGGAAGACGCTATCCACCGATGAAATGGCGAAAAAAGTGGGACAACTCCATTCAGAAGTCTTTAATAACTACCAAGAACAGCTGCAAGGAGGTGAGCTACAATTGCTCATGAAGATGAAAAGCTTTTGGGAGTATCTGTTGCCGGACGGAGATCGAAAATCGAAGAAGACTATTCATAAGACATCAAAATTAGCCAATTACCAGGCAGCAGTAAGCAACCTTCTCGGTACATACTGATTAACGTGAATTCTAATATTTCACGTAATTGATCGAACTGACGTAAATCAATAAAAGAGGGCACTTCAAAATGAGATAAACCAATCATTCTGTCATGCTGAGCGCAGTCGAAGCATCTCTTCTCCTTGTATGAAGAGAGAAGATCCTTCGACAAGCTCAGGATGACAGAACAAAGTGATAGCTCAATTCTGTTTTGAACTGCCCCTTCTTTTCTGTTTCATTAATGGTTGAGCTTTAGAAGACTTAACCTTATCAGTAGAAACACTTACCCCTTACATATTAAACACTATTACCTATGATGCACAAGATGCCATCTTATGCTGTTCAAGATGCCATCTTGTGTTGCATAAGATGGCATCTTGTGCATCATAGGTAGTATAGAAGCTCCTGATAGGCAGAAGGGTTATTACTAACAAGAGTATATGCTGCTCTTTATAAACATTATTTCTTCAGTTCTACATCAAAGCTTGCCGCATCACGGCAGGTAAAGCGTAGCACGGTTTCATCCTTATTGGTCGAGACGAGTTTACAGTAAGGCGTCTCGGCTACCTTCCATGCGCCTTTCAATGTAACGGTCACGGGTATCTCCCGGCTCTCATTATCAATCCATGGACGGGAGTAGATACTGCGTTCCATGCGCTTTCCGTCTTTGTCGAAAGCCTCATCACTGGGGCCACGATACAAAGCTAAGTCGGGTTGAGAAACAGTAAGCAGTAGTTTATCCTTGTTTTCGCGTATCATGACGAGACAGGAAGTATCGGCCGCCTGCAACAAACCATCGGTAGGAAGTACCTGCGGAGTTTCAAACAAAACGTAAGAAGTCAGATTATCGGTAAGCGAACGGACAATATGGGCGTTACGGTCTTGTTGAAGCACCTTATAAGTAGGCTTTCCGGCGAAAGCTTTCAGGGCTGCGGCATCGGTACGAGGCAATACAGCGTATTCGTAGGAAGCGCCTTTCGGAGCTTTGCCATGTTGCAATACTAGTGATACCCAGTCGCCGGAAGTAGGTTCGGTACTACGTTCGCCTACGGTGACTTGCGGGAAGTTCTTTTCAAAATGCGCCGATTTCATCGAGGTATTGGGGAGATAATAGCCCACACCGTTGGGGTCGATATAGGTCTGACCATCGCTTTGGTAAGCATTCCAATACTGACGTTTTTCGGGAGAAGTGGCAGCCAATTGGAATACGGTAGTTTCCGTGGGATATTCCGCATTGGTGTTCTCAATATCCGTGCCCAGGCACACAATGGTTCCATCGAAGAAGTGGAAAGATTTGCGGGCACGATGCGAACCGTTATACTTATCGTGCTCGTGCAGCTTCATGCCGAAGTTACCATTGAGACGGGCCTGTGACAGACCACCGGCAAAAGCTTCATCGGAATACAACATCTCTTCCATACCGGAATAAGTGTCTACATTCAAGACCCGCGCACGCAGTTGGTCGAAAGGCAGATGAATGGTGGTAGTTCCGGGGAAACGGTTCCAGTCGAAACCTGCTTCTTGCCAACCACTGGTGCTTAAAGTGACCATTTCATCGGGTTTTCCGGTAAGTATCTCCATACTTCCATGTGCCAAATACCGACCGTAGTAGTTGGCAGGCAAATAGTGTTCGGCAGCCCAGAGGTAACGGGAATGTCCACGCACCACCGCAGCCCAGTTGTCACGACGCTGCACGGATACACAGCCATAACCCAAAGCAAGATTGCCTCGCGGATCCCCCTCAGGACGGAAGCCTTGCGCTTCGAGCAGTTTCTTCATTTCGAGTTCTTTCTTTGTGGATGCTTTCGGCAGATATTCGGGTGCATCCTTATCCGGAGCCTCGGTATAAGAAACGAGACGCAAGTAGGCAGCGGCCATTTCCGGATCGAACGGTTGCTTGCCATCGGGGGTACCGGCAACAGCCATGGTAGCATATTGGATAGGAATCAGTTCGCCTCCTCCGTTGGGGTGGCGTCCCGACATGGAAAGCGACCATTGCTTCAGGTTACAGTAGAAACGCATGGCAAGTAGTACATTCTTTACCGTTTCGTGTGCCAGCTCGGAGAGTTTGAATTCGGTGCCACTTAACAGATAAATCATGTTGGTGGCTCCGTCCAAACCGCCCACAGCGTATGCAGGGTAGTTATTACAGTGATGGAAACAAGCGCCGTCGGACTTAAACGAACCCGATAACCCGGTTGCAGGACGGCAACCGTAATCCAGCCAACGGGAGAAGGAACGCAGGTATTGCAGTTTCTCAGGCGTATCTTCCATAATGAGAATACTGGCAATACGGCCTTGCAGTTTGGTATTGAAAGTATCAATATCTATTCCGTTGACGGTAGATTTAGGATATACTTCGTTGGTGATGGCATACCAGTTCAGGGTACGTTCGGCTTCGTCAAGCTTACCCGCATCGCGCAATACATCTTTCATCAGGAAGTAAGCAACGAAAAGCCCGCGCATACTGTATCCGTAGTGGTGGATATTACCCCAACAACTGCCATAAACGATGCCCTGATCGGTGGCATTATCATACATGGCAAGGAATTTCTGCTTCAGTTCCTCTTTCAGTGTGGCATCCTGCGTATTCTTGTAAGCAATGGCAATGCGTTTCATCAGATTAAAATAATCGCTGATCTCCACTCCCTGTTTAGTAAACATATCTTTGTCCCAATCGGGTATCATACGCTCGTATGCCTCAGACTGGCGTACAAAGTATATGGGAAGGCCTGTCACTTGTCCATTCTTATAGGAAATCTTATAGAAGTCGTACTTCGTGCGGATAGTTTCCATTTCTTTATCCGAAAGTGCGGAAGGTGTATAAAGCATCTCTTGGAAACGCTTTTCCATCACCCGGATATCCTGCTTCTGCGCTTCTGTTATAGGGGTCAGGGCAATATCCGGTTTCCACAAAGAATGCTCATAGATGACCAGCCAGTGATTGGTAGTACCTTTATTTACAAAAGGTACCTGCAAGTCGGGGGTTTGTTGGCGGGCATCCACTTTGCTGGCAGTTATCAGATGGTCGATGAATAGTTTGCCTTTTACATCGGGGGCAACGATGCGGATTTCGTTCATTCCCTCTTGGGGAGTGCCTTGCATATCGCGTTCGTAGCACACCCAAGCTCCGCGCCAACCGGTAAAGTTAATGCCGAAAGGAAAGGAAGTACACTTCTTTCCGTCTTTCAGAAACTCAAATTCGATGGTTTTGTCCTGCGCCTGTTCATTATAGATCCATACGATGAAAGCCGAAAGATAAGTGTCGGCACCGGTAGGGTCTTTCGGTTCGAACTTCAAGTCTTTCTTGATGGAGAGAACGGAGTTCGGTTTGAAAGTCCAACTCAAACTATGTTCGCCGTCTCGAAAATGTTCGTCACTCACTGCCAGTTTCGAACCGGTTGCCGTGATAAATGCAGGCACTTTGTTTTCTTCGAAGGAGAGTAAACGCTCGTTCTTTACCATTTGAGCATTTCCACTTGTTGGTAATAACATCCAAAGGAGCACTCCCACTCCTGTTTTCCATTTACTAAATTGCATCATGTCTATTTATTATCTAAGGTTATCTAATTTGTTTACTTGAAAATTGGCAAAGAGCACGTGGTTTTGCCAAAGGCGAAGGGCAAAATAGCCATCTCCCTTGTCTGCTTCTACTGCTTGGCGGAAAAGTTCTTCATGATCTATAAAGAAAGTGGTTATTCCATTTTCCATGCGGATTCTTATTTCATACCAATGGTTAGGTTTCAGAAGATGGGCGGCGTCATTGTATTCTTTTAGAATAGGTTTGATCTTGGCATCGTCCACACCGTAATACGCTCCGTGATATTTACGAAAACGAGTAGTCTTATTCTCGTTGCCTCCATAACCCACGTAGTAGAGATTCAGTGTATTGTAGTTCTTGAAGTCGCCGTTGCGCCATTGGCTACGGGCAAAGAAGTCGTTGGGATGTTGAGGATCATTAGCGCCCCAAAAGCAGTTCAAATCACTGAGGCGGTCGTATTTTCCGTTCTCTACAACGACTTTTACGTGGTAGATGATTTCGTAATTACCCGTCAAGCGTTCTTTGTACCAAAGGGAGAGCCCATCGGGAGAAACGATATCCATCGTATCGCCGATGCAAGTGATTTGCAGTTCACCGGAGGAGTCTTCCGATACCCAATCCGAGAGTTTGCCAGAAAGCTTCGCCTCAACATGAGGCAAGATACAGAAAAGTAGTCCGATGTATAGTAGTCGCAATGGCATATTTCAAGGTCTTAGTGTATTCAACATAATTAGTCAGATGCAAAGAAAGCTCACTTTCGGGGAAAAGAGGAGCATAAATCGTACAGAAGATAGCTAATAATGTAATCTCCCCCGGCTTTTGGATCGAAAATATAAAGAGAAACGTTATGTATGAAGCATTTTTTGTGCTAAGTTTGCGGCATTGATACAGTTCTCGCAATCATACTTTGAAACCATTAAGCCTGTTTTAGTCAGGTTTACTATACAGAAAATACATGAAACTACTTATTCTCTTATTACTCCTATCTCCAATCTGCCTTGCCACCTCAGCATCGGAATTGTTTTCGCATAACAGGCTTAAACAACACGAAAAGCAATTATTGAGTCTCGACAGTTTGTTACTGCAAAAAGACTATTTCATTACTGCCAAGGAAGAACGGATTTCTCTATTGAAGAAACAGAGATCAAGGGCAAACTTGGCAGAAGAGCAATATACCATGAATAAATTGATTTATGGAGAATATCGCGTATACAATGCCGACTCTGCCCTGCACTATATAAATAAGAATAAGGAGCTGGCTCTGCAAGTCAATAACCAAGACTGGATGGCTACCGCACAAATAGACCAATCATTCGTACTCTCAGCTACCGGACTATTAAGAGAAGCTCTTGAAACGATCAGCCACATCAAAGCCGACGAATTACCACGTCCGTTACGTTCTAAGTATTACGGGCAAATGCGGTCTCTGTATTCCCGGATGCGCGATTATTCAAACGGTAATCCTGCTCTTTGGCAATTGTACGATGACCTGCAAAAGAAGTATTGTGACTCTATCCGTCAAGTAAGCACCCTGGACGAACCACGCTACTTATATGCTATGGATTGGAAGCAAGCCGGTACTCCCGCTATTGCTCCTTACAAAGAAGCGCTCGAAAAGAAGATCGCCCAAGCTTCTCCTGACACACGCAACTATGCGATGATGTGCTACAACCTGGCAGCCATCAACCATGCAGAAAAAAACGAAGATAAATACCTGCATTATCTCATACTCTCGGCAATGGCCGATATACGAAGTGCCAACAGAGATATCGGCTCATTGCAAGAACTGGCGCAATATCTGTTTAACCACGGAGAGATTGACCGCTCCTATACGTATGTCAATTACTGCTCACAGAATGCACAATTGTACCGCAACCGGGTGCGCCTAATAGCTACTTCAAAACTGCAAAGTGCCATTCACCAAGCCTACCAGGAACGGAATAAGAAGCAACAGGAGCGTTTGGGGGCATTTCTTATCATTGTCAGTTTGCTATCACTGATACTTATCGGTGCATTCATCTTTATACGCCGCCAAATGAAACGACTTGCCATATCAAGCCACAAGCTGGATGAAGCCAACAAACTACTTAACAGCCACATGAAGAACCTTTCCGATGCCCACCAACGTCTGGAAGAAGCCAATATGCAGCTGAAAGACCTGAACACGCAACTACAAGAAGTAAACGCCCAACTACGGGAATCCAATTACGTCAAAGAAGAGTATATCGGCTACGTATTCAATGTCTGCTCCACTTATATCAGCAAGTTGGAAGAATATCGTAAAAACATTAACCGCAAGCTGAAAGTAGGTCAGATTGAAGACACCAAAACCTTAACAGACTCTTCATCCATGGCTGCCAATGAACTGAAAGAGTTTTACCAAACTTTTGATACCATCTTCCTACACCTCTATCCCGACTTCGTAGAAGACTTTAATGCCCTGCTCATCCCCGAAGAAAGAATCGAACTGAAGGAAGGAGAATTGCTAAACACCGAATTACGTATCCATGCGTTGATACGCTTGGGTATTACTGATAGCGTAAAGATTGCAGAGTTTCTGCATTGTTCCGCACAAACCATTTACAACAACAGACTCCGTACACGCAACAAGTCCATTATTCCCAAAGAAGAGTTTGCAGGAGCAGTGAAAAAGCTGGGAAAATACAAAGCCTAACACTTTCAACCCTACTGCAAGAGTTAGAAACAGTTTACCTCAAAAGTACCAACGAGGAGCAGTCAGCTACTGTTTATCAACATCTTACCATATTTAACAACTTACCTTACCTGTTTACCTCCCACAGTAAACAGGCTTCAGTGTATATACCTTTGCCAACAGAGATTCAATAACGAATTACTGTTAACAATTAAATGATTATGAGAAACGAACGAAAAGAAAAACGCCCATGCAGACTCCTCCTTGTTTGCTGCGCTTTGCTACTATTCATTTCGGCGAATGCATTTGCACAACAAATCACCATCACCGGAAGTGTGAAAGATGACAAAGGCGAACCCATCATCGGAGCCAATGTCATAGTGAAAGGAACTACCGTCGGTACGGTCACTAATGTAGAAGGTGAATTTACATTGCCCGGTGCAAAAGATGGCTCCACACTCGAAGTCTCTTTCATTGGCTATCTGAAACAAGATATTAAGCTCAATGGCAAGTCATCGGTTAAGGTTATTCTTTTAGAAGACACCAAGTTGCTGGATGAAGTAGTGGTAGTTGGTTACGGTGTTCAACGCAAATCGGATATGACCGGAGCAGTAGCTTCCGTCAACACCAAGACACTGGAAAGCCGTCCGCAAGCCAATATCATCCAGTCCCTACAAGGATCGGTACCGGGATTGAACATTTCAATAACCGGAACAAATGCCGAAGGTTCTTCAACCAAGACCCGCATACGCGGCGAAAACTCCATTACAGCAGATAACAAACCGCTGATTATTATGGACGGCATTCCTTTCGACGGACCCTGGTCGGAGATCAATCCGAACGATGTGGAATCCATCGAAGTACTGAAAGATGCCTCATCGGCTGCCATCTACGGTGCACGCGGTTCGAACGGTGTTATCCTGATTACTTCCAAACGTGGCGAGAAAGGCAAGCTGACCGTCTCTTATGATACCTACGTAACCATTGATAACCCTATCAACCTGCCTCGCCTTATGAACGGCGCTGAATTCTACAAGTACAAAACAGAGGCCTTGAAAGATGCCAATACTACCCCTCCGAGCGAATCGAATCCTGAGCCATGGATGGGTTCCATGACCCCCACCGAACTACGCATGCACGAAAGCGGGCAAGAAACCAACTGGATGGACCTCGCCTTACAAAATGGTCTCAAGCAACAACACAACATATCCTTCCGTGGCGGAGTGAACAAGACCAACTACTTTGTGTCGCTGAATTATACCGATGTGAAAGGCATTGCTGTAGGCAACCAGTTCAAACGTTACAACATCCGCTTCAACCTCGACCAAGAGTTCACTTCCTGGCTGAAATTCTCGACCAGCACACAGATGGGACGTTACGACCGGAGTGGTAGTAGTGCCTCCTTCTCCCGCGCATTTCAGATGAACCCGTTGGCAGAAGCCTACGACAGCGAGGGTAACATCCGTTCTGCTGCCTGGGAAGATTCTAGCGAAGCATTCTCAGTAAATCCGCTATCCAGCCTGAATAATAAGAGCAGTGACATCCGTTCGAAAGTAATCACCAACAATGTACTGGAAGTGAAGTTACCCTTCGTCAAAGGATTGAGCTACAAACTGAACAGCGGCTACACTTACCAAGACAGTAGTTGGAAGCAGTATCAAGGCATGGACACTTATTACGGCGCCCGTTCCAACGGTATTCTGAATACGGCCGACTGGCACTCCTCGGAATGGATTCTCGAAAACATCGTCACTTACAACCGTGAATTTGGCAAACACCGCATCTTCTTCACCGGACTATATTCCGCACAGAGCTACGAAAAAGAAGGGAATAACATGGAAGGTAAAGACTTCCCGAATGACGTAATGTACTACTACCAAATGTCGAAAGCCGGCACTATGTCGGGTAATTCCACTTATACCAAGCAGAACCATATTTCACAGATGGCACGATTGAACTACTCCTATGATAGCCGCTACCTGCTGACACTTACAGCTCGCCGTGACGGTTACTCTGCCTTTGGAAACAATTCCAAGTTCGGTGTATTCCCTTCGATGGCAATAGGTTGGAATGTATCTAACGAGAGTTTCTTCAAAGCAAGCCCCCTTGCCAAAGTAGTGAGCAACCTGAAATACCGCCTGTCATGGGGAAAGAACGGTAATGAAGCAGTAGGCGCTTATACCACCCTACCCGAGCTTTCTACCTTCAACTACCTGAAAGACGATCACACCCCAAGTTATGGCTTCTATCCTTCCAAGCTGGCATCTCCTTCACTGGGATGGGAAACTACCCAATCCATCAACACCGGTATCGACTTCCAGCTGTGGAACGGACGTATTCAGGGAACCTTCGATATGTATTGGTCCAACACCAACGATTTGTTGCTGAGCCGCTCTATTCCTACTATCAATGGTACGGGAAGCATTACCGAGAATATCGGCGAGACCAAGAACCGGGGTGTGGAATTACAGATTACCTCGAACAACATCACCCGGAAGAACTTCGACTGGAGCACCACCTTCACCCTGTCGCACTACAAGACGGAAATCGTCAATGTAGGTTTGTTTGATGCCGACGGCAATCCTATGGACGACATTGGTTCACGTTGGTTTATAGGTCAGCCCATCAGTGTGAATTATGATTATCGTTTCATCGGTATCTGGCAGATTACGGATCCTTCGAAGCCCAACGGACAACAAGATCCGAATTACCGCTACTCCATTCCGGGTTATATGAAGTATCAGGATAAAGATGGAGTAAACGACATTACCCCGGCGGATAAGCAAATCATCGGTTCGGCCATTCCGAAGGTAACGATGGGTATGATGAACTCTTTCCGTTACAAGAACGTGACCTTAAGTGTATTCTTGAATGCCCAACTAGGACAAACAGCCAACAACTGGCTTTACGATGTAGCCACAAACTCCTATCGTCAGAACCGTCTGATGGTGAACTTCTGGACTCCGGAGAACCCCATCAACTCTTATCCGAAGAACTCATTGGATACCTCCGTCAACCCTATGAGTGCAGGATTCTATGAGAAGACCGACTTCCTGCGTGTACAGGATCTGACACTGGGCTACCGTGTACCACAACGTTGGTTGAAGAAGTTTACACTGAACCGCCTCGAAGTGTATATGAACATCAAGAACCTGGCGACCTGGACAAGTTGGACCGGCCTTGACCCTGAATTTATCAGCGACCAACGTTCCACCCCACAAGTCCGTTCGTTTACCTTCGGACTGAAACTCGATTTATAACCCCTACAAACAAAGAGAAAACGTATGAAAAAGCTAAAATATATCCTGATAGCAATGCTCGTGTTCTGCATGAACACCGGCTGCAATGAGTCCAGCTTCCTCAAAGAAGAACCGCGTGCCTCACTCTACCCTGAAAACCTGTTGGTAGACTATAATGGGTTCCAATCCATGTTGACCACCCTCTACGGTATGATGCGTAATGAATACCGACGCGCCGACGCATTGGGAGGCGGTCTTCCGTTGGTACTGCATTCCGCTTGGGGATGTGGTGTGGATAACTCATGGAGTAATAACTCGCACAGCGATTTCAAGTACATGTATTATCCGAGTCAGATCAACCAGACGGACCTGCAAATCTTCCAGAATATCTTCCAATGGTGTTACCGCCTCATCAATACGGCAAATATGGTGATATCTCGTGCCGAAGGAAGCGGCATCGACTGGAAAGGCAGCGAAACAGAAGCCTTGGCACACAAGAACAAGATTATTGCACAAGCTCGTTTCTTCCGTGCCTGGGCATACCGCCACTTGACGTATTCTTTTGGAGCCGTCCCCCTGTCTACTGAAGAGATTACCGGAATGAACTACCGCAACGACTGGGAACGTAATTCAGTAGCCGAGATACGTGAGGTGATGGAACAAGACCTACTATTTGCCATGAACAACCTGGCCTTGCGGGAGGAGAGTAACAGTAAAGTATCCGGTGCTATGGCACGTCATTATTTGGGCGAACTCTATCTTGCCATGGATCAACCCTCAAAAGCTGCCGAAGTGCTGAAACCTCTAGTGGAAGGTTCGGAATACAGTTTGATTACCACCCGCTTCGGAAAGAATGCGGCTAATCCGGGCTGTCCGTTCATAGATGTATTCCGCACCCCGATGTCTGCTGACGGCAATACGGAAGTATTGTTTGCCTTTGTCAATACCGAACCCGAAAACAGCGCTTTCGGTACGGCAGAAGTCTATATGAAGAGTACCTATAAGAACTATTACTCCAACGACGGGATCATCAACAAGAGCAACCTGAAAGATCCCGATTATACAAGCGGTGTAGCCACGTGGCCACAGGTGTTCTGGATGAATAATGGCGGTAAGGGTGCAGGCCGTTGTGTACCTTCGCGCGGTGCCTTCCGCCTATACGATTATAAAGAACAAGGTACGAAGGATGACCGGATATCGGATTATGCAGTAGTTTGGAGCATCAACGAAAAAGGCGCCGACGGCAAACTGACCGAGTACCTCAACAAAGGCAAGATGGTAATAGATACCCTTGTAACTGCCGCCATGCTGGATGACAACAAGACCACCATCAAGAAGTACAACTGGCCTACCACCCGCAAATGGGATTACCTGCCGCCACTTATGGCAAACGGTGATAAAGACGGTTGTTACCAGGACATCGTTTACTTACGCCTGGCCGATTCTTATCTGCTCTATGCCGAGGCCTTGATGAAGGACAACCGGGCGGGAGAAGCTATCAAGTGGATCAATAAAGTGCGCAACCGATCCAATGCCATCAGCATCACCGAGACCGATTTGACGGCTGGTGGAATGGACTTCATCCTGGACGAACGTAGCCGCGAGTTACTCTCGGAAGAAGAACGCCGCCATACGCTGATCCGTGTCAGTCAGGAGAAAGGCGCGGACGAAAGAGATGTGAACAACTACTTTAAACGTCGCATGCGGAGTCTGAACGAGATTGCCGGAAGGGATGCACGAGGAATGAATACGTACGATACGCCGGTATTATTCCCTATTCCGCAAGAGTTCATCGATTCCAATTCAGGACGCAAGTTGGAGAACAATCCGGGGTACTTGTAAGAATGAGGCTATCATGCCCTTTTCAGGAGACATACTACGGGCCCTGATAGACACAAGTGTCTGTCGCGTTGGACACTAGTGTCTATCGCGATAAACACTGGTGTTTCTCACGCTGAACACCAGTGTCTGTCATGATGAACACCAGTGTCTGTCAGGCCCCGTATAAAGTACTGGTTATCAACACCCCTAAACATCAACCATAACATCCTTTGTATATGTCAGTCATAGCCCTCCTCATTTGTCTGCTGGTGACCACTCTCACCGCCATTTACCTCTACCGGAAGCTCAATCCGCAAGGAGTATTGATGCTGGCCGGCCTTGTGATGCTTGCCTTCGCCTACCTGCTCAATATACATCCCTGCATACCCGAGACCCCCACAGGAAGCATTGTCTTCGACTTAGTGAAGGTAGTGGAAGATACCTTCATCGGAAACCTGGTACGTGCCGGACTGATGATTATGACTATCGGCGGTTATGTAGCCTTCATGAATCACATTCAGGCAACCAACGCACTGGTATATATCTCGATGAAGCCACTCGGTTTCTTCCGCCGTTATCCTTACCTGGCAGCTACAATTACCATTCCTATCGGTCAGTTGTTGTTCATCACCACTCCTTCGGCAGCAGGACTGGGGCTGCTGCTTGTCGCCTCCGTTTATCCGGTACTTATCGGATTGGGGGTAAGCAGGCTTACGGCATTGTCCGTTATCGCCGCCTCCACTCTCTTTGACCAAGGACCGGGATCTGCCAATACCGCACTCGCGGCAGAGCTTATCGATGAATCGAATGTCGCTTATTTCCTTACCCACCAGTTGCCGCTGGTACTACCTACCACTTTGGTCATTATGACCCTGTTCTACTTCAATAACAGATACTTTGATCGGAAAGAAGCCGCCCGGCAAGCGGTAGCCACACCGGACAAAGATGCAGACGCATTTCGGACAACCGGGAAACCGGATGTGCCTCTCATCTTCGCTTTACTGCCCGTTCTGCCACTGGCTTTACTCATAGTATTCTCACCCTACGTCGGACTGTTCGATCCGCCGATTGTACTCAACACAACCACAGCCATGATATTCTCTCTTTTCATCTCCCTGGTTTTTGTTGCCGTCCGCGCTCGCAATGTCAGAAAGACATTCGACACATTCGCCAGCTTCTGGAAAGGAATGGGGAATGTATTCAGTAGCGTAGTCACTCTGATCGTTGCCTCCGAGATATTCTCTAAAGGGCTCATCAGCCTGGGATTCATTGACTCCCTGGTTAATTATTCTACACACATCGGACTTTCAGGCATAGCCATTGCCGCCGTATTCGCCCTTATCATTTTCAGCGCCGCCATGCTCATGGGAAGCGGAAATGCCGCTTTCTTCTCTTTCGGACCACTATTGCCGGGTATTGCCCAGCAATTGGGTATGCCTGCCTACTCGCTGGTACTACCGTTGCAACTCTCCGCCAGTATGGGGCGTGCCGCCTCGCCTATAGCAGGAATCATTGTTGCCATTGCAGGTGTAGCAGGAGTATCGCCTATCGAACTTGCCAAACGAAACACGTTGCCGCTTATAGGAAGTGCCGTGTTCCTGATCGCTTATCATTTCATTACACTATAAAAAAAACAACAATAATGCTTACACTTATTAAGAATGCCAATCTGTATGCACCCCAGTATCTTGGGATGAACGATGTTCTGCTGGCAGATGATAAAATTGCATATATCAACCGTAAGATAGAAATAACCGGTGTGCCCCTCAAAGTAATTGATGCAGCGGGACGCAATGTCACTCCAGGTTTCATAGACCAGCATGTACATATCACAGGCGGTGGCGGGCAGGATGGTTATGCTTCGCTTGTACCGGACATACCCATGAGCGAACTTGCCTCATGTGGAACCACTACCGTGGTGGGGCTGCTCGGTACAGACGGATTCGTCAAAGAGCTAACCACCCTCTATGCCAAGACCAAAGCGCTGGAAGATGACGGACTGAGCGCATATATGCTGACGAGTTATTACGGTCTTCCTCCCAAGACACTAATGTCGTGTGTTGCCGATGACCTTATCTTTATCGACAAAGTAATCGGTTGTAAGTTGGCTATGAGTGACGACCGCTGCGCCTTTCCTACCGAACAGGAGATACTACGCCTCATCAATCAGGTGCGTCTTGGTGGATTCACATCGGGCAAAAGGGGAATTCTACATATCCATTTGGGTGCTTTGCCCGAAGGTATCACGGCGCTATTGAGCATTGCCCGCCAGTACCCGACACTTATTCCCTACCTCTCGCCCACCCACCTGATCCGTACCGAGGATCTGTTCCTGCAAGCAATCGAGTTTGCACGCATGGGTGGTATGATTGACTTTTCTACCGGAGGTACAAAGTTCGATACTCCCCACCGCTGTGTTATAAAGGCACTGGAAGCAGGAGTACCCTTAGACCGTATTACCTTCTCAAGCGATGGGCGCGGAGGTGTCCGCCGGGTCAATCCCGACACAGGTGAGACGACCTACCGCCCGGCTCCACTTCACCTCAATCTACAGGAAATGAAACTTCTGGTAACGGAGAAGTTACTTCCATTAGAAGAGGCGCTGAAATTGATAACAACCAATCCGGCACACAATTTGAAACTGCACCACAAAGGTCGTATTGCGGTAGGAAGCGATGCAGACCTCTGCTTCCTCGACGATAAATTAGATCTTACGGATGTCATCGCTCGCGGAAAAGTGATTATGCAGGCAGGAGAGATGAAACGAAAAGGGAGGTACGAAGCATGAAAAGATTATTTCTCTACCTGATCGTCATATTGCTAAGTTTCAGGGTGCAAGCTCATACGGAAGATAAGCTGAAGCCGGGTGAAGGAACATTCACCTATCAATCTTACTTACCGTTTGCCCACCGCCCCGTTGATGTGCATTATTATATTCCGGAGGGTGATATTCGCCAAATGCCCGTCATCTTCGTATTTGAAGGGGCTGACCGTGGCTATAGTTATCTCCTCAAAGCGTGGAAGGAAGAAGCGGAGAAACATAAATTCATGGTATTCATTCCACACTTCGATCTTCAGGCGTATCCGCTCTCGGACTATCAGGAGGTGGGCATGATGAATGCAGATTATACCAGCGTGCAACCTGTGGAGAAGCAGACACCTATGTTAGTAGACAAAATCTATGAGTTCGTCCGCCAACAAACCGGAAGCCAACGGAAAGGATACATGCTCTATGGACATTCGGCTGGTGGGCAGTTTGTGCAGCGGTTCATGCTTTTCCATGATAGCCCTTTCGTGGAACGGGCTATCATTGGTAGTCCGGGTTGGTATACATTTCCCGACACTACACAGGACTTCCCGTATGGAGTACAAAACATACCTTCCATTACTCCCGAAAGAATCAAAAGGTATTTAGCCAAGCCAATCGTCCTGCAACTGGCTTCGGGTGATACTATTCGTGAATCGTTTCTACGCAAGACTCCTGAAGCAGATGCACAAGGTAACAACCGCTTGAAACGTGGGAACAGGTTTTACGAGTACTTACATCAAATTGCCCAAAAGAACAAGTGGCCCTGCAACTGGCGTAAAATAGAAGAGAAAGGCATCGGGCATCATTCTACCGGGATGGGGCAACGGGCTGTCCCCGTGCTATTGAGTGATTCTTTGCGGGTGCTCTTTATAGGCAACAGTTACACCTATTATAATAACCTGATAGGACAAGTACAATCCATTGCCGCCTCCACCGGACATCATCTGTCTGTGAAAATGGTGGAGCACGGAGGATGGAAACTATACCAGCATCTCACCAGTGACAAGACACTGGATGCCATCCGCGAAGGGCAATGGGATTTTGTGATCCTTCAAGACCAAAGTAAAGCGCCTGCCCGTGAAGAAGAATGGGTTCGAGAGCATGTGTACAAGCCTGCTGCATCGCTCGATAGCCTACGCAGGCTGTACAATCCACAAGGACGCACGGTCTTTTACATGACCTGGGGACATAATATTAATACATACAATGAGATGCAGCACCGTCTTGCCAAAAGTTATCTGTCAATGACCCATGCATTGGATGCCTGGTGTGCTCCGGTAGGTATGGCCTTCAAACGCGTCCGCACGGAGAAACCGGGATTTCCACTCAACAATCCCGATTTGAGCCATCCTTCCATGCAAGGCACTTATTTGGCAGCGAATGTGTTCTGTTCGATCTTTTTCGGCAAGGCTTACACCAGTACTTATTGGGCGGATCTGCCGAAAGATGAAGCTCTTTACTTGCAACGTACTGCCCAAGAGTTGGTATTCAGTAATCTTTCGCTTTGGAACATACAGCCAATAGCACAACCGAAGAAAACCACAAAAGACTTCTATCCCGAAACAGGAAAGAAGTATACGACACCGACACTAAATAAACCTGAAGAGGAAGGAATCGCTTCTCTGTTTGAAATCAATCAGTATTTGCAGGCATTAGCTGCCAAGTATCCCGATAAATTGACGTTAACTTCACTAGGAACAACCCCTAAAGGGACAAATATTCCTATTCTCTACTTCACGAACGGACAAAATAACAAGAAAATAAAGATTTGGATACAGGCCGGACTGCACGGCAATGAGCCTGCCGGCTCTGAAGCTGCCTGCTTGCTGGCTGATTACCTTCTACAAACACCTGAGGGTAGCAAACTACTGGAAAAGATATCACTTGCACTTATCCCCGTGGCCAATACTGACGGCTATGCACTTCAAGAACGTAAATCGGGTAGTGGCTTCGATTTGAACCGCGACCAAAGCAAACTTTCCGACCCGGTTACTCTGCTACTGAAAAAAGCGTATCTGCAATGGTGTCCGGATATTGCTTTAGATATACACGAGTTCAATCCGATTCGTAAAGAATATAACCTGCTGCGCGGACACAAGGCAGCCGTAGCAGATGATGTTCTATTTCTACCAAGCGGACATTTGAATGTTGCTAACGGAATACGTAACCTTTCCAACGGACTCTTCCGGAGTGAAGCCGAACAAGTATTGAAAGATAATGGCTACACTTCCAGCTTCTACTTCACCCCTACTATAAAAAATGACACACTCCACGCTGTGAAAGACGCCAAAAGTCCTCAGTCCAGCTCCACTTTTCAGGCGCTGACCAATGCTGTATCTCTGTTTATAGAAATTCGTGGCATCGGATTGGGTAGAACGTCTTTTACCCGTCGCACCGAATGTGGTTTCCTGGTTGCCCGCAGCATTTTAGAAACAGCAGCTACACACCACAAAAAGGTAAAAGCAATCATCCGTAAAGCCCTCAAAGAAACTTATACCGCAAAAAAGCCTGTATTTGTTACTGCACATGCTCCATTGACCGAATACCCGATTTCATTGATTGACCTGGAGAAGAACGAACGTTTCACCAAAAGCGTTCCTACCTTCGATGCCATGCGATTACAACCGGACATTGTTCGTGAACGTCCCAAAGCATACATCCTTGCAGATACCTGCTCAAAGCAAGTAGAGAAACTTAAGTTATTGGGTATAAAAGTAGAACAAACCCGGAGACCTTTTACAATCAAAGTACAAAAATACATCATCAGCGGGCGGAAGGTAGACGCCAAAGAATGGGAAAGAATCTATCCCGTGAAAGTATCCACCCAGTTGGAAGTGGAAAAGAAGAGTTTCCCGGCAGGTTGCTACCTCATTCCTACTGCACAAAAGAATGGCAACCTTGCTGTTACTCTACTCGAACCTGAATCAGAGAATGGATTCGTTCACTTTAGGGTAATTGAAGCAAGGGATGGAAAAGAACTTCCGATATATCGGATATTGAAATAAAATTAGGATCAAGTCATACTGTAATCTTCTATCATGAATATTCCAGTATGACTTGATCCTAGTTCTAATTTCAAGGACGAGTTTCTTCGAAGGCTTTGTTTTCTTCTTGTATGGTCTGGATGGTTTCCTTCAGTTCGCTGACCGGCAGGTCAAAGTTATACCAATCGTTATAACAATCGGTAACAAACCATTTGTCTCCAACCAACTCAAATACAACACGAAGTGAGGGCTCCGATTCATCATAACCGGCCTCAAACTCTTTGTGGGAAGGTTCATTTACAGTAAAGCGGGAAATATACACTCCCCCTTCTTCCTCTGTAGTACTTCCTTCTTTCAATGTTTCTTCATCCAGCAAAGGCCACTTTTCACGTGTAAAAGGAAAAGTCTGCTCCGTCTCCCCATCATCTTTCAGCAAAGTAATGGGAGTCTTTAATGGAAACTTGACACGGGAATACTGGAATGAAGCACTGGTAGTAAATTTCTGGAGGAATGAATTAAAATCCTCCCCGGCAGCCTGGCTACTAAAGGTAGTGAGCATCAGCGCCGTAAACAGACAAAAAACAAAGTGAATTGCCTTCATATACATGCATTATTTTTCAGCGCGCAAAGATACGATATCTTCCTAATATACAAAACATTTAGCGAAAATTATGAGGAGCTTTCAAGTACTCATATCCAAAACGGCAACGCAAACAATCTTTCTTGTCACAGTACTCCTTTTGAAGTTGCAATAAGGCCTGAGAATCGGCAGCTGTAAATACCGGTAATCCTGCACCACTCCACAAACGGGTCACATGATTATTCTCTGCTTTAAGCGCCTCCAAAAAGCGGGTGGCACGCTCGCACAATGCTTCATCGGCTTTGTGCAATCCATAAGCATAGAGAAAGGGAATAACCGTATTAATAACAATCAGATTCTGCGCATTCTCTCCTACCCGCTTCTCTTGGTGAGTAGAAGCTTTTCTGAAATTAAAATGCTCTTCCCAATAGGCGGAAGTATGGGCGGTAAGTATCTTCTTCACAGCATCCAGAGTATCCGCTTCCATGACACGGGAGAACAAGGACTGTTCCTTATGATATAAATAGGCTAGTTGTGCCAGACGTACATGAGGAAAATTACCGGGACGAAGACGGAGGAAACGCCATTGGTCCATAGTCATAGATGCACCCAGCTCAAACTTATGTTGCAGGTAACGAAACTCTTTCTGAAGTTTCTGATAATACGCATCTGCCTCCGGCATTTCTTCTTCCAGCAATCCAGCCTGCCCCAAGAAGAAAGCTTCTACCTGAAAAAGATTATCCCGATGCTTGTCTATCGCACGAAATGGAAGGTGATTGGCCCAGGTTTCAAAAGCATCTCCATTCAGTCCGAAGCCAAAATTACGGGCAAGGGTAATGAAAAAGGCATCTTCCCAATGATTGTTACAACGCTCCAGTCTCTTAGATATAACATGCGCTTTCTGCTCAAAACGCTCTACTTGCAATGCAGACAACCAGGAATGTACAGTGAGTTTCGGTAGTGAACCGAGAATGGAATAACAAGGAAGATAAATCTCCGCTTGGCGCAATTCATCATAACGCAAACGAACTGATTCGGGACAAGAAAGAATGACTTGAGGAACTAGCTCACCGTTCGTACGATACACATCACAGTTTGATTCGCTCACGACATGCAGAATAACAGTATCATAAGCTTTATCACGGTCGTGTCCATGACGCAGCCAATCTGAGGCTTGAGTATGTATTTCGACGTTTCCCACCCACAATGTACCGTCTATTTTCAGTTTGGCATTAAAGAAATCAGGGCCTGCATTCGTATTTGGCAAACCGGGATCTATCACTTCGACCGACTGCCCGGAGGTAGTTCGGAGCATCTTTAAAGGGAGTATTTTATGCTTCCAAACATAATGCAGTAATTCTTCCATTGTTAACAAGAAGTTAATGTTGTGCGCAAATGTAAGAAAAAGATTACCTTTGCGACCTATAGTTTGTTGATAAACTGAATAAAAACATATAGAACCAAT
>JAEXAJ010000150.1 GCA_023458215.1 Bacteroidota bacterium | reverse complement strand
AATGATTAATAAATACTACAGTTTCTTGTATTCACATACAATAATACGCAAAGTTAGATATTTTTTTGCCAATAAAAATACGGTTTATAACTTTTCTTACTAAAAAAAGAATAATACTATAACTAAGACATATACGTGAGAATACAAAAAACTTTTCCACTTCTCAATAATAATTGGAGATGATATCTAAAGATAGTATCTTTGTAGGAATAAAAAGATTAAATAATAGTCAGTTATGAAAAAAATATCACTTTTCTTGTTATACATATTTGTTACACTCTCTTTACATGCGCAAGTTTTTACCGATTATTTCACGGACAAGAGTCTACGTATTGACTATATCTTTAACGGCAATGCGACAAAACAAGAGATATGCCTGGATGGATTATCTTCTTTACCTCATTGGGCCGGAAGAAAACACCATTTATCCGAACTTCCCCTTCAAGGCAACGGACAAATACTTATGAGAGATGTAGCCAGTGGCAATATCATATACAAGACATCTTTCTCATCACTTTTCCAAGAGTGGTTGGAAACAGACGAAGCTAAAAACATAACCAAAGGTTTCGAGAATACCTTTCTCGTTCCCTACCCTCTGCACCCTGCCGAAATAGAAATCACGCTGCTAGATCCTCGTAGAAACGTTCGTGCCAGCATGAAGCATGTTGTCAATCCCGATGATATTCTAATACATAAAAAAGGGAATACGCATATTACCCCCCACAAATATCTGTTGCAAAGCGGAAATTCCGATAAATGCATTGACGTAGCCATTCTTGCCGAAGGATATACGGAAGCGGAAATGGGAGTATTTTATAAAGATGCAGCTATCGCCTGCGAAAGTTTATTCGCTCACGAACCTTTCAAATCCATGAAGAATCGATTCAATATTGTCGCAGTAGCCAGTCCATCTGAGGATAGCGGAGTCAGTATTCCACGCATAGGCGAATGGAAACAGACTGCACTCAGCTCTCACTTCAGTACTTTCTATTCAGATCGGTATCTGACGACGAGTCGTGTAAAAGCAATACACGACGCTTTAGCAGGAATACCCTATGAACACATCATCATATTAGCTAATACAGAAGAGTATGGCGGAGGAGGTATATACAATTCCTATACGTTGACTACTGCCCATCATCCTAAGTTCCGTCCGGTAGTGGTACATGAATTCGGACACAGCTTCGGTGGACTTGCCGATGAATATTTTTATGATGATGATGTCATGACAGACACCTACCCATTGGATGTAGAACCTTGGGAACAAAATATAAGTACCAAAGTAAACTTTGCTGCTAAATGGGAGGATATGCTTGCCAAAGACACTCCTATCCCGACTCCAACTAATGAAAGCAAAAAATATCCTGTAGGAGTATATGAAGGAGGGGGGTATTCCGCCAAAGGTATATACCGCCCTGCTGACGACTGCCGCATGCGCACAAATGAATATCCAACCTTCTGCCCCGTATGCCAGCGTTCTATCCAACGCATTATCGAATTTTATACAGAATAATAATTATAATCTAAACAACAAAAGCTTATGATCAGACTTCAGCGCATTACTACAGCTGATACAGCCTTGTACAGCTTTATGGAAAATTTGATGACCACTTCTTTTCCTCCGGAAGAATATAGGTCTTTGGACGAGTTACGCAGATATACAGATTCAAAAAATCACTTTCACAACAACGTTATTTTCCATAATGAAACCCCGGTCGGACTAATCACATACTGGGATTTCGGACACTTCTATTATGTAGAACATTTTGCCATTGATCCTACTCAACGCAACGGCGGACATGGGAAGAGTGTATTAAACCATTTATGCGAACTTTTGGAACACCCTATTATCTTAGAAGTAGAAGAGCCTACTGAGGAAATGGCGCGGCGTCGTATAAACTTCTATCAACGCCATGGTTTTGCACTTTGGGAAAAGCCTTACCAACAACCTCCTTACAAATCAGGAGATGGCTATCTTCCTATGTTACTTATGGCTTACGGAGATCTGAAGTGTGAAAAAGACTTCGATACAGTAAAAGGACATATTTATCGGGAAGTATACAATGTAAAATAATAGAATGATATAGTAAAAAATAAAGGTCGCTTGCAAAAACAAGCGACCTTTATTATATAGTTATACTAACTTATTACTGACGTGGTTGTGCAGAATAGTTAATTTTCAATGCATAAGCATTACGAAGAGCCTCTTTGATATCAGTTACGATACCCATTTTAGTCTCTTGGTCAACTTTCAAAGATACTGTCATCTGCGGTTGATCTTCTTCCTTCATACTGGCACGTTCACCAATAATGTAGTCTTGAATTTCAGAAACCTCAGCATAACTATCGTTCAATTGAATACGACTTTCATTACCTAATTTCTTACGAAACTCAGCAGTAGGTTTTCCTACATAGATAAACGTAACCAAAGACTTCTTTTCAAGTTTTTCCAATTCAGTAGCTTGCGGAACCTTAAACTCAACCTTCAATGTTACCTCACGCATAGTTGTTACAATCATAAAGAAGAACAACAAGGTGAAGATAAGGTCAGGCAGAGAAGAAGTGTTCAACGCCGGCATTTCTTTTTT
>JAEXAJ010000149.1 GCA_023458215.1 Bacteroidota bacterium | reverse complement strand
GCGCTTCTACTCCTCAGGAGAACTGCTTTGCAAAATGGGAGACTTGTACCCCCGAAAGCATGCGTAAAGCCAGTGCCATCGGTTACTTCTTCGGACGGAATATCAGTGAAGAGCTAAACGTCCCCGTCGGAATTATCGTTTCCGCCTGGGGAGGTACTCCTGCTGAGATATGGACACCTCGTGAAAGTATAATGTCCGATCCCGTACTAGCCGATTATTCCTACGAAGTCACTCCTTGGTGGCCCGTAGAACCCGGTTGCTTATACAATAACATGATTCATCCGGTAATACCCTATGAGATTGCCGGATGCATCTGGTATCAAGGAGAATCCAATCACTCCCGTGCCAATTCATACGCCCGACTGATGCAACGCCTCATCAGTTCCTGGCGCACAGCATTTAATAAGGAGTTCCCTTTTTATTTGGTGCAGATTGCTCCCTTCAAGTACCATTCCAAGGACAATGGTCCGGCATTATTACGTGAGCAACAAGCCATGCTCCCCAAGATGATGCATAAAGTAAAGATGGTTGTCGTATCCGATCTGGTAGATGACCCGTCGGATATACATCCGCGTAATAAGAGAGATGCGGGGCTGCGCCTGGCACGTCTGGCATTGGACGACACGTATGGTAAGTTTACAGGCGAGTATACAAGTCCGGCATTTAAAACAGCCCAGATGAAAGGTGATAAGGTTATTATCTCCTTCGATGAAGTGAAGAAAGGCCTCAAGATTCATGGAGAGCGGATCATAGGATTGAAAATAGCCGGAGCGGATATGCAATGGAAAGATGCTGACGCAAAGGTGAAGGGAAATGAGCTGATTGTATCGGCAAGCGGACTTAAATCGCCTGTCTCCATTCGCTATTGCTTTGATGATGATAGTATAGGAAATCTCTTTTCAATAGAGGGGATGCCGGTAGGAGCCTTTCGAACTGAAGAGGTAAGTATGGATAAGTAATCACAAACTACAGGTATGCCGGAATGGGATGCCTGTAGTTGTCATCCTGAACAACAAGCATTTGGATATTATGTAGCGTTCTTTTGCACATTACATACCTGCATCAAGCAGAAAAAGTACGTGCAATCAGAACGCTCACTCCATTCATTTCATTTCAAAACAACGGGCATCCGGAAGTAGGATGCCTTACTTTTCTTCCAGAATAAGTACATCCCAAGGACCTACAGTGACATTCTCTCCCGATTTAACAACTTTGTTTGTAATCAGTTCTTTGGCATCGGGATAGACGGATGTCAGTTCTTTAGCCTCAGCACTATAGTTAAATACATAGTGAATATTCTTGCCCGATTGGTTGATGCCCGAACGAAGAATGATAGGGAAAGAGTAGTTGTCCTGCGAAATGACTCCTGCTTCTACCGCCGTCTTCTTCACAATGGCATTCAGTAACTCCTGTGAGGGATAAGTACCTATATAAGTCAACGAGCCTTTTCCGTATTTATTTTCAGTAATAACCGGCCATTTGCCAAAGAAAGGATGGGCGGCATAAGCCAGCGGTTGGGCTGTTTCGGGTATCAGGAACTCGTACCAATCGCTAATTTGCCCCTGATTATTCAGATGGAAAGGATTGTCTTTTAACGCCATATCGCTGATAGTAGAAAACTCCTGATAGTAAAAGCCGCATGCTTTGCGAAGTGGTCCCGGCGCATAGGTTGCCCTCACTGCCGAGTGTTCATTGCAATATCCGCTTTTATGCATCATCACTACATGGCCTCCGGCGCTGACGAAACGGTCGATGGCAGACAACAGTTCGTCCGTTGCCACATACAGTGGAGGAATAACCAACATGGAGTATTGGCTGAAGTCTGTAATCTTGTCGCAAGGAATGATATCCGTCTCTATGTTTTGGAAGTACAATGCTTTGTGCACCATGTCGATAGGATAATTGCTCTTATTGGTATAAGGCATAAAGTTCAGTGCATGGTGAGAGTCGTGGCTGTATAGGATGGCAATCCGATTCTTCTTCTTCAGATTCACCAGACGGCTGCCTATCTTTTTCAGTTCTTCGGCGGTTGTTTTAAACTCATTATATACGCGATTGGGTTGAAGGTCGTGCCCCAGCACACCACGCCAGTAAGTTTCCTGGCCGTAATGCAAGGTTGCCCAATGCCAGTACTCCACCATATTAGCTCCCGAAGCATAATGTCCGTACACATTCTGTCTCAGTTGTTTGTCGTAAGGAGGATATTGTCCTTTGGCGTCCCAACCGATGCCTTGCGCATTGGTTTCCATCACGATGTAGTTGTTGCGTCCCACGGTACGTACAAAATCGCCTGCATAAGCAATGCGCTGCCCGTCTTGTTTGTCCTGCACATCGTGATAGACATTGATAGCAGGGTATTGCATTTGGCGGAAGCTCTCCACTTGGTCGATGTTATGGAAATCGGGCATGAAGCAGTGCGTTACGAATTGGTCTTTACGCTTGTATTCGTTCACGATGTCGCATTGCCAGTTCAGGAAGTCGGCTACTTGCTTTCGGTTGTATCTCTCCCACTCGTTCTTATAAGAGGGACTGGTTACTCCGTCGCGGGGGTAAAACTCTTCCCAAGTATTGATATTCATACCCCAGTAGTTCATTCCCCATTCTTTGGTAAGCAAATCGAGGTTATTATTGAACTTCTGCTTGATGTAGTTTCTGAATCCGAAGAAGTAGTCGCGGTTATTGACGCCGCGGGCTTCGGTTTCGTTATCAACCTGATATCCTATCACAGCGGGGTGTTGGGCATATCTCGCCATCAGTTTGCGGATAATGCGTTCGCTGTAGTACTTGAAGGTAGGGTTGGTGAAGTCTATATTCTGCCGGATGCCGTAGTAAGCTTTTCTGCCCTGCGTATGTTCGGCCAGCACTTCGGGATGCTTGTAGGCGAGCCAAGCCGGAATAGAATAAGTAGGGGTACCCAGTATCACTTTGATACCGGCCTCGTGCATTTTGTTGATGACGCGGTCCATCCACTCAAACTGAAAGACTCCGTCCTGTGGCTCGAAGAGTCCCCAAGAAGATTCGCCCACACGCACAACGGATAATCCGGCATTCTTCATCAGGCGGATGTCTTCGTCCAATCGCTCATAGGGCATGTACTCGTGGTAATAGGCAGCACCATATAAAGGCTGCTCGAATACATACTGCGCCCTTGCATGTACGATGGCCAGCAAAGCCATACCTAAAAGGAAACTGAGTTTTGTCTTCATAAATTTAATCGTTTATTTTAGTATTGGTTTTATTGTTACTTTTCGGTTATATTCAGTGGGCTGTGCTTTGTATGAGTTAAACACTCCACGGGCCGTACAGCCTACACCGGTAGTTGCGTAATCCAAATTCAAGGTGACTCCCTCCTGCTTTTGCAGTTGATAGGTGTACATTGCCTTCGTCAGATTCTCGGTGCTGTAAGGATAGGCATTGAAATTGAACAGTTCATTCATCTCAAATTGCAAGCCTGTTCCTTGATTATCCGTAAAGCGCACCCAACGGACGTCGGTACGTAGTCCATAGTCTTGCGGCATCAGATAGGGTTCATACATGTCTTGCACGGTAGTAGTATATTTTCCGATACGGTATCCGGTTTTCCGATCGGGATAGTTCTCTTGGGGGCCTCTGCCATACCACTGCACACAGTTGAGGGCATCGTTCAGGGTAAGCGTCAGTCCCACACGAGGAAACCAAAGGGGCATTCTGCCTTCGGGCTTCAAAGTATGGTTTACTTCGATAGTGCCGTCACCGTAGATGACATACTCATATTTGTTCAGGATGCCATTGCTTTGCACCCCTTCGATATATAAGTCTTTCTTCTCTTTTTCGCCCTTACCCATAAGTTCCGTGTTGACGATGCTGACACATACCCGTCCGTCAAGTTGGGATACCGAGAAAGAGAGAGGTTGCAGCGTCAGGTTGTTCAAACCGGCTGAGTACATCTCCGTAGCCATGGTATAGCCAAAACCTTCTTTCCAGTTTGAGGAACGGGCATTCGAAGCATTCCAGTTGTCCAGTTCGTTGGCTAGCGGTGCACGCCAAAGATTCAAGCGAATGGGAGATTTCAATAGCTCTACACCTTGATACACCATAGATGTCAGTTGCCCGTCCTTCCGGTTAAACAGGTATCGGAAGTTGGTGCCCGAAACAAGGAGTGTGGAATCTGTGTATTCATAAACGGGCGAAGCAGTAAGCTTCTTCACTTCCCTTACAGGTTCCCGCCAAGGTAGTTCAAATTCATCCCATGCCACTTCATGGCTGGCAGGCGCCCACAGTTCTTCTTTCTTCAGAAGAGAACGCACTACCAGGCGATATTCCTTGCCGGGGATGATGGTGGGTTTCTTGCAAGGCAATGTGATACGTTCGCGACTCAACGGAGCTGTAGCAAGTGCCAGCGTTCCACTTTGAAGAGATTTGTCGTCTTCCAGCAGTTCCCAACGGATGTCATAGAGGGAAGCATCAAGAAAATGATTACGATTCCACACTTCAAGTACTCCGTTCTCTGCATCAACCGCACTAAAGGAAATCGGCTGAACGGTTTTCTTCATCTGCCACATCTCGGGTTGCGCACTTCGGTCCGGCCAAATGCTTCCATAAGTACGTGCACCAATGCCGTAGCTGTAGAAGGTACCATTGTCTGTTTCTCCTTCAAAATCCAACCAAAGATTAGCGTCTTGAGGAGAAAAGCCGGTGGTTTTTGCTTTATCAAAAATGCCCACTTCATCCATCATGGCATCGCAGATGTAAACGCTTGTTTCCTGCCCGTGCGCTTCGGCATTCCGTCCGATGTTCACCGGATAAGGGAAGTTACGGATAGTGCCGGTTGCTTGTGCCGAAGCTTTTTTCTCTCCATCTATGTAGAGCGACATCCCTTTGCCGTCATAAACGGCTGTCACGTGATGCCAGTTGTATTCCCAGTTAGCAGGCAGGGGAGCATGAATCGCATATTTCTTGTCGGTATAAAGATAGAACTCCAACGTCTCTTTTCCTTTCTGCTGCAATCCGAATTGATAATTGCCTTTCGTTATGAAAGAGCCGCAACTGCTGACCAGTTTACGTGGATAGACTTTACAGGTAAGTGTCAGTTCATTTCCCGCCAGTTCTACATTATTAGAGCGGTATACTTCCGCCCATTGGTCGTGACCGTTAAGGTCGAGTACTGTATTCTTCTTCTCCTTCACCAATCGGGCATTTCCCATCAAATGTACAGGGGTATGATAAGGAGAAGCGTCTTCCACCTTTCTGATTCTTTCGGTGAGTCCGGGACTTACAAAATCCCATATAGCTCCACCCATCAATCGGGGATGACGGTAGATCACGTCCCAGTAATCATCCAGTGCGCCGCCACCATTTCCGGCTACGGACAAGTATTCATCCATAAACGAAGGACGGCGGTCGGTACCTGCGCCCACACCTACTTGTATCTCCAATTCCATCGGCGAGGGGTAACGCGGACCAATAATATCTTCTGCCGGATGCGAGAACGCATTTCCTCCATACATCCAGTAACGGGTGGGATCAAGAGATTTCCCCTCTTCTATGACTTTAGTTATGTTCTCTCCTTCACCACTCTCGTTTCCAGCGCTCCAGAACAAGATGCAAGGATAGTTTCTATCACGCAGTACCATCTTCCGACAGCGTTCACGATACATCTTTTCGTATTCCGGCTTCGTCGAAACCCATTCGGTGGCATGAGCCTCATCGCCTACTTCATCTATTATATAAAGCCCGTACTCGTTTGCCAACTCCAAATATCTGCTCACCGGAGGATAATGAGAAGTACGCACAGCATTGAAGTTAAACTGCTTCAGTAGCTCAAAATCTTTTCGGATAGTGGCTTCATCTACCACATGTCCTCCTTCGGGATGTTGCATGTGCGAGTTCTGCGCATTGACTTTCAACGGTACACCGTTCAGATAGAAAACGCCGTCTCTAATTTCGGTCTTCTTAAAGCCAATGCTAGTGCTTATGCAATCTTGCACACTGCCTTGTGCTGTAAGCAGTTCCAATCGCAGGTGATAAAGTTCGGGGGTTTCGGAAGTCCACTTCAAAGGACTTTTCACAGTAGCACGCAACGGGACAGTCTGATCTGAAGTATTCATATCGAATGGCTCGCTTAAGACTTCCTTCACAGCATTACCGTTCTTATCAGTAATACACGCTTTCAACCGATATCCCTTACCACGCAATTCTTTATAATCCTTCACCTTGACACTAACGCTCAACTCTGAGTCCGTAAAGGTAGGATCGAAATCTGTAATAACCTGCCAGTCGAAGATTCTGACCGCAGGTGTTGCATACAGCCACACATTATCAAATATACCCGCCAGTCGCCAGTAGTCTTGCCCTTCCAGGTAATATCCATCCGAATATTTGAGTACACAAACTGCAAGCGTATTCTCTCCCGGTTTCAAGTAAGGTGTTATATTATACTCGGCAGGCTCCTGAGCTCCTTCATTATATCCCACCTCCTTGCCATTGATCCAAACAAAAGAGGCCGACGCTACTTTCTCAAAACGAAGAAAGATTTGTTCATTCTGCTTCCAGTCTGCGGGCAATCTGAACGTGCGTCGATATAGTCCTGTCGGATTATACTCTTTGGGAGTATATGGTGGGGTTGCGTGAAACGGAGCAGATACATTTCTGAACAGCTTGTCGCCATATCCCTGCATCTCCCAGTTGGACGGGACTTCAATCAGCCCCCACTTCTTATCGGGATAATTCTCTGCAAAGAAATTCTCCGGTATTCCTTCCGGCGTATCACACCAAAAGAATTTCCACTTCCCATTGAGCGATATACTCTTTGGAGGTATATGCGCCGCACGTCCTTCTTCCTGCCCTTTCTCAAAAACAGCCGTATTGTCGATGTAATAGGAAAGATTTTCTAGAAAAGGCTTCTGCTGGGCGTATAAACCAACAGGCAAGATCAGTGACAAGAGTAACAAAAGTTTGTGTTTCATATTATATATAGATGAATGGAACAATGCTTCTAAGATAGTCAATATCATCCAATTTGCATGTTTTTGGATGAAATTAATTTCATTCGTGTTTCCATTGAATGGTATATTAGTGTGAATACTACCTTTCAAAATTAAATGAGGCTGAATGTCTCAAAGTATATTTTTGAGTTCAGCCTCATCTAAAAACTATAGCTATTTTATTTAGCTCTAAATACCCATGTATTCTGCCAGCCGTCTCCTTGGCGAGCCAGTGTCATCTCCGTTTCTGTAAGTTTGGTAATTGTATAATAACCACCGGTAGCACCATCTTCTGCATAATTTGCTCCATGCAGAATATTTGCATTCAGAATGGTCAACTGTTTTTTGTTCACATCCAAATTGAAGAAGCCTTTCGCGGTAGTACCATTGTTCAGCGTTTTGCCGAAGTTTTGTGCACCATTCAGGTTGAACACCATTTCGCCCACTTCCCAGTCATTTTTGACTACTTCAGCGTATGATACCTGCCACCATTCGGGAACAACAGAGCCTTTTCCACCATTGCCATAACAAGCCGGAATCTTGTCGTTCCATACCCAAGTTTTGCCTTGGCTGCCGTTGGTCAACAAATTCCATACCGGATCACTAAAGTAATCTTCGTCATTCTTTGAAACTGTAACTTTCTTCGAAGTAGATTGGCTACCTCCTTTGTCAAACGCATAGAACTTAATATCATATTCACCCGCAAAACGGATTTCTATAGTATCTTTCTGTTTGTTCGAATAACCAATACCATAATCCCAATAGGGAATTATACCCGCTGTTTTGTTTTCTAGATAAATGATATTATCTTTTTCAGTGTTCTGAGTGATTGAAAAATTCATTTCACTTTGAGGTATAATGCTACCCAACTCTGGATTCTCGGGGGTACATGCTACCAATAGCAGCAATGCTCCGAGCCATGCAAATATTGATTTATATCTATTTTTCATACAATTATCTTTTAAAAGTGATTACCAACCTGCATTTTGAACTAATTTCTTATTGGACAGTGTTATCTGATTGTAAGGAATCTGAGAAAGTCCTTTTGTAGTGCGGATTTTGTCGGCACTAATATTAATGAAATCTGCAACGCCACCACTAAAGACCTTCATTTCAGACAAAGCCAACTTACTAGCAGCATAATCTACTCCCTGACGAAGCAAATCCCAATAATTAATGCTTTCAAAAGCAAATTCCAAACGGCGTTCCTGCATGATGTTTTCTTTTGTAACAGGCACCTGCGAATAATTGGCAGAGAGAGTACCGTTTGAAGTATAGGCACGCTTGCGAACCTGATCAAAATAGTCCTGAGCTTTCGGACTACCCAATTCAGCTGCCATCAACAATACGTCAGCATAACGCATAATCACATAATCCTGATGATTGGACAATTGAAAATCACCTGAACCATCTTCCTTTGATGCAGAACTACCGTCAGCATAACATAATGGAGAATATTTCTTTATTGTATAACCTGTATATTCACGTTGATCCTTATAAGTGGCAGCGAAATCGCCCGATGAAGTAATACCTTCCGCCTCCCAATCAATAACAGATGCATTGCGGCGTGTATCACCGTTTTTAAACTCATCCACAAATGCCGGATTAACACACATGGCCCCCCAGCCCTTACCATAAGGAGCGGCATTCAAACTACGCATGCCCACCATTACTTGCCAACGGTTACCATCGTTATTTCCATTATAATCTTGTGAGCTGGTGAACTTCATAGCAAGAATCGTTTCACTGTTACCATCACCTGCATAAGTACCATAGAGCGTCTTGGTATCACCAACTTCGGCCACACCAGCCGAAGCTGCCGGCCACAGATTTTTGAATTCACTAACCAAACTGAATTCCTTAGATGCAATGACATCTTCAACAGCAGCCAATGCATCAGCCTTGGTAACACCTTCCGGTTCGCTACCAAAATAACCTGTATAATAAAGATATGCACGAGCCAACAAAGCTTCTGCTGCATACTTGGTTATATGCCCGTCATTCATTGCCGCATTAATCTTGGGATACGCATCTGCCGGGATATTCTCAACAGCATACTTAAGATCATCAAAAATCACTGCAAAAACTTCTTTTGCATCCGATGGCTCACGGTTCTCATTAACCGGTGTCGTGAACAAAGGTATATTGCCCCACAAACGTACCATGTCAAAATAGAGTAAAGCACGAATGACACGACACTCACCCATATAAATATTTCGCTTACTATTTGTAGCCTGCCACTCTATCTGTTCCTCACGACTAATCAACTCATTGCAACGATAAACGCCTGCATAATAGTTTTTCCAATCACCCTCATAAAGATTGAGGTCGGCAGGCGACTGAGAAATATCAAAGCGATCAACAGCCTGAAGTCCGCGTCCGTCAGCATGACCTCCTCCTGCGAAACACTCGGCACTCATTATTTCAGAACCTTCATAAAAACCTATGCTCCCGGCAGATGAAGTCTGACGCCAACCGTCATAGCAACCGATCAAAGCACGATAAGCATCTTTTTCTGTTTTGTAGAAAGTACCCGTAGTAGATTCTGTCTTAGATTCCACATCCAGGAAACTTTCTGCGCAGGAAGTAATTCCCATACCCAAGCAAAGACAACCTGCCAATAATATATTGTATTTCATTTTATTCATATTCTTGTGCATTAATTAGTTAGAATTTTAGATTTACACCAAAAAGAATGGTACGCGGACGGGGATAATAACCGACATCAATACCGGAAGCCCAACCTAAACCATTGTCTCCCTCAGGACCAAAACCTATTTCAGGGTCCATACCGTCATATTTGGTAAATGTAATGGCATTCTGTACCTGAGCATAGATACGTGCTTGGCTTATGGCCTTGCATCTAATCAATTTTGCGAAATCATAGCCAATAGTGATATTGCTGATGCGCAGGTAATCTCCATCTTGGATAAAAAGATCGGAGAACTGCCAGTTGACGTTCTGCTCAGTAAGGCGAGGTATTTTATTGCTTGTCCCTTCACCCGTCCAGCGTTCAAGAATAGCCGTCGTATAATTAGCATACTTACTGGTATGCTGACGATAACTCTGAACCACCTGTTGTCCGAATGCCCCATTAGCAACCACAGAGAAATCGAAATTCTTAAAACTAAAACCAAGGTTCAACCCCAATGTAAAATCAGGCATGCCTTTACCGAGATTCACTTTGTCCTTATCATCGATAGTTCCATCATGATTAATATCCACGTAACGCACATCACCCGGCTGAACAGCATTTTGAAGGATACCGTTACCATCAGCAATCCAACTCTTTATTTCCTGCTCATTCTGGAAGATACCGGCAGTTTTATATCCCCAGAAATAACCGATAGGCATTCCATTTTCAGCACGATAAAATTCAGGAGTATTATCATAAAGCTGGTTACTTGAACCATGAATAATACCGTCTTCCGTTGGAATTTCTCCTACTTTATTCTTATTAAAAGCACCATTAATTCCTACATTGTAACGGAAATCCTTACCAATATTGTCATCCCAAGTCAAAGCCAATTCCACACCGGTGTTTTTCACACTACCACCATTGATGTAGGGTGCTCCTGCACCTGCTGTAGCCAAAATAGGAGCCTCAACTAACCAGTCTTTTGTGTTCTTGATGTAAAAATCGAAATTAAAGCCCAAACGGCTGTCCAGGAAACGGGCATCCAAACCGATATTAGTCTGTTCGGAAGTTTCCCATGTCAGGTTTGGATTAGAGAGGCGGCTCGGATATGCACCCCAATTTGTAGCCAACTGAGCCGCAGCACCTGCATCATTGAATCCACTACCAAACAGATAATGAGTATTGGTATTCTTAATTGGAGCCAAATACTGGTAATTTTTGATGTTCTGATTACCCACTTGTCCCCAGCTGGCACGAATTTTCAGGAAATCAAGCCAGCTTTGTGTGCTTTCCATGAATTTCTCATTTGAAATAGTCCAACCCGCAGATACGGAAGGGAAATATCCGAAACGTTTTCCACTAGCAAATTTGGAAGAACCATCAGCACGCAGAGTGGCATTAATCATATAAGTTTCTTTCCAGTTCCAACCTAAACGAGCAAAATAAGAAACACTACGACCCTCGTCGTGCGGATTACCCGATGCGCTCAAACCATCTGTAGAAGAAGAAGCCGTTCCATTACTTACATAAGCATGTTCCCAATCATCAAACCCTTCTTTTAGTGTGCCATTTCCTCCGCTAAGATAAGTACCTTCGTAACGATAAGCCTCCATACCAATCAAAGCATTAAATGCATGTTCCTTAATTTTCCAGTCATAAGTTGCCGTATTAGTCCACGTCATGCCCAAGCTATGGTTCATGTTCTGAGATACCTTGGTACGGGTATCATTATAGTCGTATATACTGAAACGATAAAGCGGAGTAAAATCACGGTATTCGCTTGAGCCATAAACCGCTCCAAAGGTTGTACGTATTTTCAAGTTCTTAATGGGACGCAGCTCAGCATAAACATTACCACTGAATGTGGCACTTTTGTTCTCATTATTGGTTTTGGTCATCATTGAACCATAAGGATTGCCATCACCTTTAACCCAGTCACTATCGGTTGTATCATTATACGGAGAATCGTATTTATTATTGTCGCTATAAATAGGTACAATCGGAGACGCACCAAAAGCTCCTCTCAATGTATTGTTATATTGATTTCCAACACCGATACCATTGTTCTGCTTATATACAAAATTTACTTGCTCACCTACTGTCAAAAGATCTTTGAACAATTTGTGTTCACTGTTAATACGAAAATTATAGCGCGTATAGTTAGAAACATCCGCACCACCAACGATACCTTCTTGATTCAGATAGCCCAAAGAAAGCGCGTAGGTAGAAGTGGCTGACCCACCCGTAATACCCAATGAATAGCTTTCAGTGGTAGCATTATCCTTAAACATGGCGCCTACCCAGTCTGTATCGTAGATATTGCCATTTGCATCATAAATTGATTTGTATTGGCTCCAATCGAAAGGCGCACTTCCACTGTTTACTGCCTGCTCATTCATGATAACCATATACTGTTCTGCATTCAGCATATTTGCAGTACGAGGTACATTCTGTATACCATAATAAGCATCAAAAGATACTTGAGCCTTACCTTCTTTTCCTTGTTTTGTAGTAATCAGCACTACGCCATTGGCAGCCTGCGCACCGTAGATGGCAGCCGAAGCGGCATCTTTCAGAACGTCGATACTCTCAATATCCGCAGGATTCAATGTAGAAATATCACCACCTACACCATCAATAAGGTATAAAGGTTGTGAATTACCTACCGTACCCAAACCACGAATCGTCACCTTCATGTCTGCACCCGGCTGACCGGAAGTAGAAGCAATGTTGACCCCGGGTGTCTGTCCTTGCATAGCTTGCAAAGGATTCGTAGTGTTCAGTTTGGCGATGTTATCACCTTTCACCTGAACGGTAGCACCCGTTACCAGTTTCTTCTTCTGAACACCGTAACCCACCACTACTACTTCGTCCAACATCTCCGTATCTTCTTTCAAAGAAACATTGATAACAGAAGAAGCACCTACTTTAATTTCTTGAGAAGTGTAGCCGATATAGGAGAATACCAGCGTTTGCCCTGACTGGGCACTTACGGAATACCGACCGTCCATGTCGGTGATACCACCTGTAGAAGTTTCTTTTACCTGAACACTGACACCAATCAATGGTTCATTGTCTGTACCGGATGTCACAACTCCCGTAATGGTTTTGTTTTGAGAAGGGTTAGCCCAAAGACTAACAGGTACCAGCATCAGCAGTACCAATGCAACACGGCATAAATGCAGATTTATGCACTTTTCCAAAAATGTCTTTCTCATTGTACATTGTTTAATGGTTAATATCAAAGATTTTATTGCTTGCTTTTCGTATGCAAAAGAAATCTGATGCAAATGTATAAACCATCAAGCAAAGTGAGCCGAGAAATTGTTATGTATAGGATACAGATTGGTTAAGGCAACCCTCCGAAATGTTACTAATAAAGGTATAATTTGTTTCCATCCCATCCAAAACACCTTCTGAAAGGGGAAGTATTTTTATCTAAAAGCAGCAAATTGCACCAACTCCGTATCAAATATTTCCCGTTCAGCTCATCAGAAGAAGAAATACAGCAATTTGTTCCGCACCGAGGAACACATTGTTCGGCACCGAGGAACGCATCGACCGACACCTAGGAACACATCGACCGGTACCGAGGAGGAAATGTTAAAAGTATAAAGTCCATGCAGTCTTTTCTATCTTTGCTCATCTAATTAAAATATGGATAGAAAAGATTTTGTAGAACGGTGTCAGAAAGGAGATGAGCAGGCTTTAAACTTGCTCTACAAAACATATTCAGAAAAGATGATGAGAATATGCCTTTGCTATGTATCCGAAAGGCAAATTGCACAAGATCTGCTCCATGACGGTTTTATTGTAATCTTCACTTCTATTGGTTCTTTACGCAATCCAGAAAAACTGGAAAGTTGGATGGGGGTCATCATGAAGAATATCGCACTTCGTTACCTCAACCAGAACAATGCACTCCATACAGTTCCCTTGTCTGAAATATCCGAAGAAGACGAACCGCTGGAAAGCCCCTTTAAAACCGATTTCATTTCATACGATCAAATGATGGAATTGGTGGAACACCTACCCGAAGGCTATTCAAAGGTATTCAAACTAGCAGTACTCGAAGGGTTACCTCATAAAGAGATAGGTGAACTATTAAATATTGCTCCCCACTCATCGTCTTCACAACTACACCGGGCCAAAGTGATGTTGAAAAAGATGATTCTCAACTATCGATTGATTCTGATCTTGATAGTGCTGGCTCTCATTCCATTGTTCCATAATCCAACTTATTGGAAAAGGAAGCAAGACATTTCCTCAAAGATCGTATCGCCATGCTTAAAAGAAGAAAAGAAAGAAGTAAATGCAAAAGCCAATTCTCTGCAACCGGAAATATGCCGCCGAAAAGATGCACAGTCGCAACTACCGGCTCTAACCATAGCTCCGCTACTACCGGTGCCTACAGAAAAAGCTCCGTCTACTCTATCCATGAAAGATATCGCAGCAACCATACCACCGGTTACCAAACCGTCCGATATTTCCGAATCCTCGGAAGTCACCATCTCCGAGCCTCGTCCGGCAGAGAAGTTCATCGTCATGCAGCGAATAAAAAAAGCCATGAAGTGGAAACTTATATTGGCCGGATCAGTAGGGCCGCAACTGGCTCAGAGCTTATACAAATTAATTGCAACCCCTCATTCTGACAGTGGGATAGGTTCCGATTTTCCACAACAAGTTAGCACATGGGAAGATTACTATACCTATCTGAATACCCGCTATCAGGAAGGTACCTTGGGAGATTCGATCGCATTAATGGAGATTGCCAAGAATAACAAGGGACAAATTGTAGAGCATCAACACCATGATGCTCCCATCACCATTGGGCTTTCAGTGAACAAAAAGCTCAACGAACGCTGGAGCCTGGAAACCGGATTGCAATATACTTTCCTGAAATCGGAATTTACCACAGGCGAAGAATATCGTATTCAGGAAACACAAAAGATTCATTATCTGGATATTCCTCTACGCGTTTCTTACCGTTGGAGAAATTACCGAAGACTTTCATTCTACTCTACAGCGGGCGTACAAGTAGGCATTCCACTTAAAGGAACCTTACGCACCGACCATATTACAGATAGCATTCCGATGAACATAAGCAAGCAATCATTAGATGTACCTTTACAATGGTCTATTAATGCAAGTATGGGCGTGCAATATCATTTCACGCCTCATACCAGTTTTTATGTAGAACCAACGATCAATTATTATATCCCCGACGAAAGTGAGCTACGCACCATCCGCAAGGAGCATCCGGTAACATTCACCGTTCCTTTCGGAGTACGCTTCAGTTGGTAAAGCATTAATTCGAGTCAGTCACGCAGTCTTCCTCACAAAAGTTTATCCTATAATATAGATAATGATAAAATGGAGAAAGAAAATGCATGAAAGACATATCAACCGTAAACGTTATTTTGAGGAACAATCACGGACCAGCAAGAACTATTATATTCCATATATTCAAAAAGTCACCGGCTTCCTTCCGACAAATGTACTGGAAGTAGGTTGCGGTGAAGGAGGTAATCTACTCCCTTTTGCCGAATCGGGTAGTGAGACTATCGGAGTTGACATAGATACTTCAAGAATAAAACAAGCGCGAACATTCTTCAATGAAAAAGATCAAAAGGGCATCTTTATTGCATCAGATATTTTTGAGTTAAGGGTATTGAAAGGTCATTTTTCCCTTATCCTAATACACGATGTAATTGAACATATTGAGAACAAAGCCCTTTTTCTATCCGGCATAAAAAGTTACTTATCGACCAAAGGAGTCCTATTTATCGCCTTCCCGGCCTGGCAAATGCCGTTTGGCGGGCATCAGCAGATTGCCCGGGGAAAGCTCATTTCTCATTTTCCTTTCATTCATCTGCTGCCCCGTAGTTTATATAAATGGATACTAAAAGCCTGTGGTGAAAAAGAAGATGTAGTGAAGGAGTTATTGAGTATCAAAGCAACGAAATGCACTATTGAGACATTCAGAAATCTGGTTAACAGTACAGGATACCGGATCATAAGCCAACAACTATATTTCATAAATCCGCACTATGAGGTTAAGTTCGGCTTAGCTCCGCGAAAATTAAATAAAATAATATCTTCCATTCCATACCTGAGAAACTTCTTTAGCACAAGCTGCTTCTATATATTGGAGAAAGAGAATACTAAATGATTATATTACAAGGATATGGCAAATCGAATCTATCAGATAGACTATCTAAGAAGTGTGTTTATCATTCTGATGGTTATCTTTCATTTAGCATACATCGGGGACAAGTATCCTTATGTAAAACAAATCGTTTACACCTTTCACATGCCTGCCTTTCTAATCATATCAGGCTATTTGGCTAACATTAAAAAGGAGAAAAAGCAGTTTATCTTTTCAATACTATGGCTTTTCATTCCTTATGCGATCATGGAAACAGGTTATGTCTTAATGTCGGCAATATTACCTGTGCGTGAAAAAGTAGAAAACGTTTCTATACCCTTATTATTGAATAAAGTTTTTGTGTCGCCGATTGGACCTTATTGGTATTTACATACCCTAATCTTTTGTTATTCTATTTATTATGTAACCGGCAGAATCCGCACCCGGATGAATGAAGTTTCTTTCTTCATTATAATAGGAATTAACTTCTGGCTACTATCCTATTGGTTTCATCTCATTTCAATGGCCAATGCCGTCTACTTTATGATAGGAATCATTATCAGGCAATGCAACAAAGATTTTCTATCCGTTTTCCAACCTTCTTTTTTAAGTGCATTCCCATTCCTCATATTAACTTATTACCCCCTAAACTTGAATAGATTCACTTTAGCAGGAATCATCATAACCTATCTTTCCATAAGTCTCTCCCTGAAAGTATATTGTTATATACCCGAAAAAATAAAGTGCATTTTGCATTTTATAGGAAAGAACACTTTATCCATACTATTATTCTCTCCTATTTTTACCATAACAGTCAAAGTTCTAATACCTCTATTTTCTTTTGATCCATCCGGTTTATGTTTTTTGTGTGTATCAACAACCCTTGTTACTAGCGGAAGTTTATTCACTGCATGGTGCATGGATAAGCTAAACTTATCCTATTGGTTTCGTGGCAAGAAACCAACCGCATAATCTTCAAAGTCTCAGAACTTTTTAATCTTTAGGCTGTTCTCTGTTACTAACAACCTAAAACTTAACAAATCATGAAGAAATTAATAATATATGCAGCCTTTGCCGCACTATCGGCTAGCTGCTCGAATGATGACCCGGCTACATGTCCGGAAGATACTGCCTTAATCACTCCTAAGATTTACATGGATGTAGTGACCTCCAGCGGTCAAAGTCCTTTGACCGGTATACTGACTATATCTCCATGTAATGCGGGTACCTCTATCTATTTCGGAAACTATATAAATAACAAGCTAACTCCTCTTTATGCCCAATATCAGGTAAAAGACGGTACTTTCTACAACGAAGCGATCAATCGGGAGTTATCTTTGCCAACCGGAACATACAATATGATTTATTGGGGTACTCCAAAATATGAAACTCCCATTTATGCTTATCCGGCTATGCAAGAACCGGTATATATTATAGGTGGAGACATGTCCAAGCAGTCTTTCGGACTTTACAAAATAAGTGCTGATACGACTTATTATCCGGTATTTGATCTGGTACACGCCACCCAACCCGCCAACATTGGCACAGAAGATTTAAAAGCATCCTTGCAACGGGTAGTAGCCGGCCTGAAAGTTACCGTAAAGAATAAAGATAATGGCATTCTTAGTTCCAGTATAGATAGTATGTTTGTCCGTGTCACTAACATATCCGAACAGTTGAATGCTTATACAGGACGTCCTCAAGGCAATCCGCGTACAGTATCTTTCCCGTTAGTACGATCGGTAGATGGTACACAAATGAGCAATGCCACCGTCATGCTCTTCCCATCCATTGGCAAACCGGAATTCCAATTGACCATAATGCTGAAAAACGGTACGCTGAAAACGTTTAAACAAACGCTGGACAGTCCTTTAACTGCCAACACCAAATTGACCCTTACCCTAACTCTTGGTGATATTTTCTCTGAAGAGTCATCGGGCAGTTTCACTATCGACAACTGGAACGAGTCAAGTCAAACAATTGATATACCCATATTAAGTTGAAAAAGCAGATTATTGAATAAAGATTGAGTCTTGCTTTTCCAAAAAGCAAAATATAAAAGTGCTACTCTGATGCTAATGAATCCGTTTTTACATTGAGCCATTGATCCGTTACGAGGGGTAGAAAAGAAGAACGGAGAGAGTTTTTCAACTTTCTCCGCTTCAGTACCCAGACCCGGGGTCGAACCGG
>JAEXAJ010000148.1 GCA_023458215.1 Bacteroidota bacterium | reverse complement strand
CATCTCTTTTTTCCATTTAATTTCAAATTAAGTTGTAACATGCTGATAACTAAATATGTTTTATAGCAGGTTTTTGAAAGACAGAAAAACAAAGAAGAACAAGGACACATTATATATATACGCGCGCAGGTAAGAGGGAGACATTCACTGTTGCGAATATGTGTTAACACCCCAAACAGAGGTCCCTATTTCCTAACTGAAAGAATATTTTTCTGCAATTGGGAAAAAACATTTTCTTAACTGGGAAAAAAGTTCTCAGATATAAAGCAAGTTGATTATGCAGTAAACTCAGCCAATTCACGTTAGTCAGGCATTATAATCAAGGCTCCTAAGCGAATAAGGATTCACCACGCATATAATGTTTTTGTTTGTTTGCAGGTCGTCTGTTCTATGAAGAACGAGCGACTTCTTTTATATAAGAACTATCCCTATTAAAAGTAAGGCGCGTCAACAGCAACAACTTTAGCCAATTGTTCGCTAATACTCTTCATCCCTTGAACAGAAGGGTGCCCCCACTGCTTATCTATATCATGCAGGCGGATATTAGTAATGCCATAATGACGGCAGATCTCATCCATAGAGTCGGTAACTTCTGCCGATAGTTCAGTATTGGTAATATTATATATTTTCGCTTCGGGATAATGTTTGGTAACGTAGTCCAAAAGTTGGCAGAAGGCGGGACGGAAATTATAAAGATCGGATTTTGTCCAGTTGGCATACTTGTAATCACCAATAGGTGCACCTGCCCAACTATCATTGGTACCTCCCAAAATAAGAATAATATCCGGTTTGCCAAGGTTGCTCATACGGGTTATAAAAGAACGGTCGGAGTAATCGGCTTTCTTATAACCAGTGTTACAAATGGTAGAGCCGGAATAGGAATTGTTTTTCTCCAGTTGGTAGCCATTGTCATTAATAAAGCGATACCACCAGGTTTCTTCGACCTTCTTCACATCGTTTTCTTTCTTTTCGCCGGGCACGCCATACCAACACAGATTGGTGTCAGGAGTTACATAACCGTAGAAGGTAGAGTAAGAATCACCTAATATAGATACTGTCTGCTGAGAAAAAGCATCACCGACAAAAGTGAAAAATAAAAGTAGCAGAAGAAGGGGTAAAGATTTGTAGTTCATAGCTATGTTACATTTATTCAAGATCAAATATAGAGAAATAAATCTTCAACTGCTATTTCTAATCCCAAAAACAATCTTCCAACTACTGTTTTTGATTAGAAAGGCAATCCTTCAGCGTCTTTTCTTTACGATTTAGCCCCTCCATCCTCCACCTTTTCTTTATTATGAAAAGACGGAGAAATAGAGAGGCCAAGAGAAAAGAGAGAGAGTATGCTGTTAGTTTCTGCCACCTCCAAGCGCCTGATACAAGTTAATGACGCCTTGTATCTCATCAAAGCGGTCGGCCACTTGGGTCAGTTGGGCAGAAAGTAAAGATTGCCGGGCAGTGAGGACTTCCAAATAAGTAGAGGTGCCATGCTGCATCAGCAGTTGGGTGCTGCGGACGGCTGTTTTTAAAGAAGTGATTTGTTCCGTGCGGAGTTGGGTTTTGCCACGGGCTACCTGTACTTGGGTAAGGGCATTGTTTACCTCACTACCCGCATTCAACAAAGCTTGTTGAAAGGAGAGGCGGGCTTCTTCCTGTTGTGCTTTGGCTATTTTCAGTTGTGCCAAATTCAAGCCTTTGTTGAAAAGAGGCTGGGTCAATGAACCTACGGCAGAGAGCAGAAGTTTGCCGGGATTGACAATCATACTTCCAGCAGAATTAGTCCATCCTGCCGTACCACTTAAAGTTATGGAAGGATAGAAAGCGGAACGGGCGGCATTCGTACTATAGAAGGCGGCAGCCAAAGAGAGTTCCGCACTCTTCACATCGGGACGGCGGGAAAGAAGTTGCAAAGGAACACCAACCATGAGGTCTTCGGGGAAAGACTGAGTGAAAATCGGGGCACGATCTATCGCCCCGGGAACATCCCCCAAAAGAATGGAAAGACTATTCTCTACCTGACTGATTTGCTGCTTCATATCGAGCAACGATGCTTCTACCTGACGACAATTTGCCTCTGACTGGGACACAGAGGCTTCGTTCGTCATTCCGGCAGCCATCATGGCACGCATCGTACGCACACTTTCACCCCAGTTGGCAGCGGTTTGTTCGGAAATACGATATTGTTCATCCAGCATCAACAAGGTATAATAAAGATTGGCAACGTTGGCAATCAGCGAGGTTTGGACGGCTTGCTCATATTCTACACTTTGCAGATAGAGTGCTTTGGCACGACGCTTGGAATTGGTGAGTTTACCGAAGATATCGACTTCCCAACTGGCGGAAGCAATGCCGGTATAAGTCCACGAACCTTTGGATTTATCAAAACTGCTGACGCCGCCCTGTGGAGTGAGCATAAAGGAGGGCAGATAAGCTAACTTTGCCGATGACAAGGTAGCTTCCGCTTCTTTGATACGTTGCTGTGCCGAAAGCAGATCGGTGTTTCCTGCCAAAGCTTGTTCGATGAGCGATTGCAGTTGAGGATCGGTAAACAATTCCCGCCACGAGAGGGAAGCGATAGAAGCGGTATCCTGCGCCTCAACGCTTTGGCCGGTGAAGGTATCCTGACCATAGAGTCCGTCGGTCTTCACCTCAGGACGCTCATATTTTGTATAGATGCCGCAGCTGCTCAACAGTAGTGCAACGGTGGCAAGGGTTATGATTTGTTTCTTCATTTATGTGATTCTTCTATTTCTTTCTTACTAATTTCCATCTCTTCTTCAATCTGCCAGTCGAGGGTTTGGGGTGCCTGCACAGGTCTCACACGCTCTTGCAACCACTGGAAAGTAATGAACAGCACGGGCACGATGAAAAGCAATGCCAACGTACCGATGGTCATACCACCAATAACGCCCGTACCCAACGAACGGTTACCGTTGGCTCCTACACCCGTAGCTACCATAAGCGGGAAAAGGCCGAAGATCATGGTGAGCACCGTCATCAGAATAGCACGGAAACGAGCTTTGGCTGCACTCACGGCAGAAGCAATCAGTCCCATACCTGCTTTGCGGCGCTCGGCGGCATACTCGGTCAGCAGAATGGCGGTCTTGGCCAGCAGACCGATCAGCATAATCAAACCTGTCTGAAGGTAGATGTTATTCTCCAATCCCATCATGCGGGCAAAAAGGAAACTACCCATCAATCCCACCGGAACGGCAAGAATTACCGCAAACGGTACAATGAAGCTTTCGTAAAGGGCACTCAGAATGAGATAGATCATCAAGATACAAATGCCGAAGATGATAACCGTAGTACCTCCCTGCTGACTCTCTTCACGCGTGATGCCGCCAAAATCGTAACCGTAGCCTTTGGGAAGGGCAGCCGTAGCAGCCTCCTGAACCGCACGGATAGCATCACCGGTACTATATCCCGGCGCAGGCATGGCATTCACCGCAATGGAGTTGAACATATTGAAGCGGCTCAATGACTCGGCTCCGTAAGAGCGGGTAAGCGTAACGAACTGGCTCAGCGGCGCCATCTCGCCATTAGCCATACGCACGAAAGTATTGTTGAGCGAAGTCTCATCCACACGCGACTTCGGATCGGCTTGTATCATTACCTTATATACTTTCGAGAAACGGTTGAAGTTCGATACATATTGTCCGCCGTAATAACCGGAGAGCGTAGCCAATACTTGGTCGGGCGTAATGCCGGCACGTTTGCACTTCGAGGCATCAATTTCTACCGTCCATTGCGGATAACGCACGTCGAAGGTGGAGTATGCCATGGAGATTTCGGGACGTTGGTTCAATGCACCCAAGTATTGCTGGGTAGTCTGGAAGAAGGTATTGATGTCTCCCCCCTGCTTGTCCTGTACATTGAGGTCGAGCGCATTACCCATACCGTAACCTGGAATCATACCCGGAGAGATGGCAAACACGGTAGCATCTTTGATATCAGCCGTGCGGGCATAAACCTGATTGATGACGGCTTGTACATGGTCTTCCGCATGCTTGCGTTCGTCCCAGGGCTTCAGTTTCATGATAATCATACCGAAGGAGTTTCCTTGTCCGGCAAGCAGCCCGTAACCTGCTACTTTCTGCAAGTGCAGTTTCTGAGGGATGCCTTCGAGGCGCTTCTCAATGCGTTCAATAATATCATTGGTAGTCTTGAGCGAGCTACCGGGGGCAGTGCTGACGTTCACAAAGAGTACACCTTGGTCTTCGTCGGGCACAAGTCCGGTCTTGGTAGTATTCATCAAGAACACCAGCAACGCGATGGAGCATGCCAGCAGTGACCATGCCAGCCAGCGGCGCTTGATAAACAGCAATACAATCTTTTTATATTTCTCCGCCACTACATCGAAAGCGGCATTGAACGCTTTACGGAAACGTGCGGCAAAGTTTTGCTTCTGCGTGCCGTCTTCATTAATATAGGGCCTCAGCAAAAGAGCGCACAATGCCGGACTCAGCGTCAACGCATTTACCGCCGAGATACCTACAGCCACAGCCATCGTCAAACCAAACTGTGTGTAGAATGTACCCGAAGTACCTCCCATAAACGATATCGGAATAAATACCGCCATAAATACCAGTGAGGAAGTGATAACTGCATTACTGATACCTTTCATTGCATCAATACTTGCCATGTAGGACGACTTATAGCCGACATCGAACCGTGCCTGCACCGCCTCCACCACCACAATGGCGTCGTCCACCACCGTACCGATGACCAGCACCAGAGCAAACAGTGTAATCAAGTTAATACTGAATCCGGCAATCGCCATAAAAGCGAACGTACCGACGAGCGAAACAATAATACCCACCAAAGGGATCAACGTAGAACGGATATCCTGCAAGAAAACATATACCACGAGGATAACGAGCAAGATAGCCTCGATCAGCGTTTTCACCACTTCGTGGATAGAAGCGAAAAGGAAGTCATTGGAAGACATCATTTGTGTCAGTTCCACTCCTTTCGGAAGATCTTTGGTTGCTTCTTCGAGCAGTTTGTCAATCTGTTGATTTACTTCCGTAGCATTGGAACCTGCGGTTTGATAGATCATACACGAGATACCGGGATGGCCGTCCATACCGCCGTCGTAGGCATAACTATCTTTGCCCAGTTCCACATCGGCAATGTCTTTCAGCTTCAGCACTTCGCCGTCGGAAGTAGATCGGATAACGATTTCGCCAAATTCTTCGGGGGTGATGAGTCGTCCGGTATACTTCATGGTGTACTGGTAGGTTTCGTCGGAGTTCTCGCCGAAAGAGCCGGTGGCCGATTCAATGTTCTGTTCGGCCAGCACGGCGGTTACGTCCGAAGGGATGAGCTTGTATTGAGCCATCACATCGGGCTTCATCCAGATACGCATGCTGTAGTCGCCGCCCATAATCATCATGTCGCCCACGCCGGAGATACGGAGGATTTGGGGTTTGAGGTTGATGCTGATATAGTTGGCAAGGAAGTTCTCGTCGTAACTATCATCGGGACTGTGGAGGGAGAACATTTGCAAGATGCTGGTCTGGCGCTTGCTGGTAGTAACACCTACCTGGGTTACTTCGGCAGGTAGCTGTCCGGTGGCTTTGGATACGCGGTTCTGTACGTTCACGGCTGCCATGTCGGGGTCGGTGCCCTGCTTGAAGTAAACGGTGATGGATACTGTTCCGGCATTACTGGCGGTAGAGGTCATGTAGGTCATGTTCTCCACACCGTTGATGGCTTCCTCCAACGGGGCGATCACGCTCTTCTGAAGGGTTTCGGCACTGGCGCCGAAGTAGGTGGTGCTCACCATGATGGTGGGCGGTGCGATATCGGGGTATTGCTCTACGGGTAGTGTGAACAAGCCGATGATGCCCAGTATGACAATCGTAATAGAGATGACTGCCGAGAAAACAGGGCGTTCTATAAAGGTTCGTAGATTCATATTAATAATAATAGTATGTAGTTTATGAATTAATAAATGGGAATTTATTTCACCACAGAGGACACAGAGTCTCACAGAGTTTTTTTTATCTGTATTTCTTTATTATTTTATCTCTGTGAGACTCTGTGTCCTCTGTGGTGAATACTAAATTTCATTTATCTGATTTTACTCGAACAGGTGTACCTTCACGCAGCAAGCCCACTCCTTCGGCCACAATCGTGTCGCCTACTTTCAATCCGCTTTCTACAATATACTCTTGTCCGCCATTCACACGGGTTACTTGTATCGGTGCCGATTGTGCTTTGCCGTCCACTACTTTGTATGCAAAGACTTTATCCTGTACCTGGAAAGTAGCTACCTGAGGAATGACGACGCACTGCTGTTTCTGCACCGGAATAACGACATTGCCCGAACCGCCGCTGGTCAGCAACCCGTCTTTATTAGGAAATACGGCACGCAGACTGACTGTACCCGTGGAAGTATCAATAACGCCGCTTATCGTTTCTATCTTGCCCTGTTCGGGATAGGCCGAACGGTCGTTCAATTGCAAGGTGATGGCGGGCATTTCTGCCAATGCCTTGTCTTTCGAACCATAGCGGCGGGTCATGTCGAGCAACTGATTCTCGGTCATAGAGAAGTAGACGTACATATTGGAATTGTCCGAAACAGTAGTCAGCGGTTTCGGCAGGCTTGCGCTCACCAATGCACCCACGCGATAGGGCAAAATTCCCACCACACCGTCTGCCGGGCTCTTCACTTCGGTGTACGAAAGGTTATTGGCGGCATTTATCTGCTGTGCATCGGCTTGAGCGAGTTGCGCTTTGGCAGTCAACAGATTATTATAGGAAGTCTTCAAGTCGAATTCGGATATTACCTTTTGGGCATAAAGCTCTTTCTTGCTATCATACGTCAGTTGGGAAGTGGCTACTCCTGCACGGGCTGCCTCCACATTCGCCTCAGCTGTACGCAAGGCTGCCAGATAAGGCACTTGGTCTATAATAAACAGCACTTGTCCTTTGCGCACCGCTTGTCCTTCTTCTACACAAAGTTTGGTTAAAGTACCCGATACCTGCGGGTAGATGTCAATATCCTGACGTCCGCGGATCGCTGCCGAATAAGCCGTTTGCAGTTCTCTATCGGCAGTGGTGATGTTCATCACTCGATACTCCGATTGGGGTTGAACGGCAGGTGCGTTGCCGCAAGCTGCCAGTGTCACACTACAGATGATCGTCATCATCTGTTTCATCATACTCTTTCTTGTTATCATACTCTTTTTATCTTAAAAAAATAATGTACTAATAGGAAGTAACTACTCAGATAGTGCTGATTATAAAAACCGTAATAACCGAGTACTTGGAATAGTAAGTTCTTTCTCTCGAAATCCGGCGGCAAAGTTATGCCGTTTTTGAACAATAACTTGTTTCATTGAGCGTACACAACTGTTCATTTTCGGAACATGTTATTTAACAAGTCAAAAAGAACTTGTACCTTCGCCCCCGTAATTCATAACCAAACTAAAATATGAACCCATTATTAACCAGTCCACAGGAAACGTTCAGATCGGGAACAGACAACCTGGGATACTTCTACAACCGACTTGCAAAAATGAACAACGGAGCCTTGATCTTTTGTGTGCAGGGGGAAGCGGAAATCACCATAGATTTACAGAAATATCACATTGTACCTAATACGAATATCATACTTTTGCCCAGATGCATATTTTCACTGACATCTGCCAGCAAAGACTTCAACGCCCGCTATTTCGCCTATTCCGATGAGATGTTCAAGACTGCCTGCTTCCGGCTGGAACCCCCTTTTATCCATTTCTTAAAAGAGAACGCTTGTTATACGCATACAGAGGAAACTGAACTACGTGCTGTCCGTGGACTAATCTCTGCAAGCGAAGGCATCTATCTGGACTTTGCCAATCGTTTCCGTGAAACCATAGCACAAAACCTGCTGCAAATCTTCTTCTTCAATACCTTCGACAAGGTATCACGTCTCTTCACACCCGAGCAGATTAATGGTAGTAATCGAGGAGAGGAATTGTTCAAAAAGTTCATAAGTTTGGTACATACGTACTGTACCACTCAGCGGGATGTTGCCTTTTACGCCGAACAACTCTGCATATCGACCCGCTATCTGTCGTCCATCACCAACAGAATAGCCAAAGACTCCGCCAAAGAGATTATTGATGAGACCCTGATGCTGGAGCTGAAAGTCGCCCTGCAATCAACGGACTTATCGTTGAAGGAGATTGCAGACAAGTACCGCTTTCCCGACCAGTCTTTCTTCGGACGGTATTTTAAGAAGCATACAGGAATGTCGCCCAAGGAGTATAGGACGAAGAAAGGATAAATAGCTACATCTTTAAGTAGGTGTCTTGTAATGTATTTGATTAGTGCTATTTTGAGCGGATATGAGCTAAGTGTGATAAAGTGATTGGGTGATAAAGTGATAGTGGGATAACACTCTGTGGCACATAGCGCAGCTACCTTATCACTTTATTACTCTATCACCATTTTTGCTTCCTTTCTATCAGCAATATGAATTAATGCCGCCAATGGGTTAGTTCTGATTTTCACTATTCATAGCATACTTATAATCAAAACATTATAACTTTATATTTCTTTATTCAAAATACAGTATCACTTTATCCCCGATAAAGCAGTACTTTATCACTAATAAAGTGCTACTTTATTACTAATAAAGTGCTACTTTATTACTAATAAAGTGTTACTGTATTCCTAATAAAGTGATACTGTATAACCGATAAAGTGATTACAAACTAGTAATGAACAAGTTGAACATCTCCGTCCCCGATGAAGAAGATGAACTAAATATTATTTAGTTCAAGACGCGAAAGACAATTGTCATTATTGTGTTTTCATTTTAAAGTAATTACCTTTGCGCCTACTTTTATAAAGAAGCACATGAATGCTAAGAATAACTACGTCTGTCATCTGATAGCCATTCTCACAGTTTCTATTTGGGGATTAACCTTTATCTCCACAAAAGTATTAATAAGCAACGGGCTTACTCCGCAGGAAATCTTTGTGCTGCGTTTCGTTATCGCATATATCGGAATCTGGTTCATTTCTCCCCGGAAACTATTCGCCAATACATGGAAGGATGAGGGCTGGCTATTTTTGGGTGGACTTACAGGTGGTTCCATCTACTTCCTTACGGAAAATACAGCATTAGGCATCACCCTTGCTTGCGACGTAGCTTTCATTGTCTGCATGACTCCGTTGCTGACTACGATACTCGCTTTACTTATTTATAAGAAAGAACGGGCCACCCCGATGCTAATCGGCGGCTCACTTATAGCACTGGCAGGTGTAGCCATGGTGGTCTACAACGGACACTTTGTGCTGAACCTCTCTCCATTGGGAGATTTTCTTTCACTGCTTGCAGCACTATCTTGGGCATTCTATAGCCTGATTATGCGCAAACTGCTCAACCGGTACGATACCGTTTTCATTACCCGCAAGATATTCTTTTACGGTTTGCTGACGATACTACCCGCTTTCCTTTTCTCTCCCTGGCAAATGAAATTATCCGCCCTGACCGAACCCGGTGTATTGCTGAATCTACTATTCCTGGGTGTAATTGCCTCGCTAGTCTGCTTCGTTGTATGGAATATTATCCTGAAGCGGCTGGGAACTATCCGTGCTTCCAATTACATCTACCTCAATCCGCTTGCCACAATGTTGGGCTCCGCCTTTTTGCTGAGCGAACCGATTACTTATATGATGATAATCGGGGCAGGGCTTATACTGGGAGGAGTATATCTGGCGGGAAGAAGGCAGACCTAATCCCTCTTTCTTGACTATAAAGAAACAGTAACATACACTTTTATACTCTTATCTATTACCACTTTACCATATTTTCTCTATATTTGTCAGGTATTCATTTAATCTATTTATACCATGAAAAAACTGAACCGTGCACTCTTTGCGGGTGCTTTGGCTTTGCTCTGTACTTCCTGTCATGAAGTAACCGAAGCTAATTATCAAGTAATCCCTCTCCCCCAAGAGACGAATTTGACAAAAGAGACACCATTTGAGCTAAATGGAAGCACAACGATTGTTTACCCCGAAAGCAATGCCCAGTTGAAACGTAATGCCGAGTTCTTGGCAGAGTACCTGACACAATCCGCTATCGGCATCGGTAATCCCTCGACACAAGCCATTGCCGAAGGCGCAGAGGCGAAGAACAATACCATCGTACTGGGGCTTGATCCCACCATCGAAAACAAAGAAGGCTATGTGCTGACCGTAACTCCCCAAAATGTATTCATCAAAGGAAAAACAGAGAGCGGAGTATTCTATGGCATTCAAACCCTTCGAAAATCAATCCCCCCGACAAAGACCGGTTTTGAAAAGATCGTTTTACCCGCCGGAACTATCAAAGACGCTCCCCGCTTCCCTTATCGGGGTATGCATCTCGATGTAGGACGTCACTTCTTCCCCGTAGAATTTATCAAAGAGTACATCGACCTGCTCGCCCTGCATAATATGAACACCTTCCACTGGCATCTGACCGAAGATCAAGGCTGGAGAATCGAAATAAAGAAATACCCCAAGCTAACGGAAATCGGTTCTATTCGTAACCGCACCGTGATCGGCAGAAATACGGATGAATATGACAATACGCCTTATGGCGGCTTCTACACCCAGGAGCAAGCAAAGGAAATCGTGAAGTATGCACAAGAACGCTATATTACCGTTATTCCCGAAGTCGATCTTCCCGGTCACATGCTGGCTGCACTAGCGGCTTATCCGGATATGGGCTGCACAGGTGGCCCTTATGAAGTATGCCCGCGCTGGGGTGTCTTCGAAGATGTATTGTGCATTGGTAACGAGAAGTCCATGCAGTTCCTCGAAGATGTAATGGCCGAAATCATCGAGATATTCCCGTCTGAGTATATCCACATCGGTGGCGACGAAGCGCCGCGTACCCGTTGGGAGAAATGTCCCAAGTGCCAGGCACGTATCCAATCAGAAGGGTTGAAAGCGGATAAGGAACACACCGCCGAAGACCGTTTGCAGAGCTATTGCATGACCCGTATCGAAAACTTCCTCAATAGCAAGGGACGCCGGATTATAGGCTGGGACGAAATTCTGGAAGGTGATGTTGCCCCCAATGCCACTGTAATGTCATGGCGTGGTTCGGAAGGTGGCATCAAAGCCGCACAAATGGGACACGATGTGATTATGACGCCTAACGATTTCTGCTACTTCGACTATTATCAGGCTGCCGATCCCAAGGATGAGCCGTTCGGCATCGGTGGCTATGTACCTGTAGAAAAAGTATACAGCCTTGAACCTACCGCTTCGCTTACCGAAGAACAAGCCAAGCACATCCTCGGTGCGCAAGCCAACCTTTGGACAGAGTATATTGCCACGCCTGAACATGTGGAGTATATGATACTACCCCGCATGGCAGCCCTTGCCGAGGTACAGTGGACACAACCGGAAAAGAAAGACTACAAAGACTTCATCAACCGCCTGGCACGCCTCATCAAATTATACGAAAGAGACGGTTTGAATTATGCCAAACACGTTTTCGACATCAAAGCCGACTTTATCCCGGATGCCGGAAAGAAAGCAGTAACAGTAACCTTGACTACCATTGACGACGCTCCTATTTACTATACCCTGGATGGTTCAGCACCTACCGGTACCTCTTCTAAATATAGCGAGCCTATTTCTCTCACCGAGTCGGCCGACTTCCGGGCAGTAGCGATCCGTCCCGAAGGAAATAGTAAAGTGGTAGAGAAAGCAGTCTCCTTCAACAAAGCAACCCTATGCCCGATTGAACTGACTACTATACAACCGGCTGCCAGATATACCTTCAATGGTGCATCGATCTTGGTAGATGGAATGAAGGGGAAAGAGAGTTATGGTTCCGGAACTTGGCTGGGTTTCATCGACGGAGACCCTACAGCCGTCATCGACCTTGGCGAACTTACTGAAATCAAACGGGTCGGTACCAATGCCATAGTAGATATGAATTCTTGGATTATGGGAAGCACGGGACTGACGGTTTCCATTTCGGATGACAACAAATCATTCCGCGAAATAGCAAGTAAGGATTTTCCCGCCGAAACAGATATCAGCAAAAGAAGCATAGAAACCTATGATATAACCTTTGAACCCGCAAAAGCACGCTACGTACAAGTACTTATTAAACGTACCCCCGCCTTGCCCAAAGGACATGCAGGAGAAGGAAAGTCCCCTTATATCTTTATCGATGAAATCGAAATAGATTAGAAAAACCGAACATTTGGCGCGTTAGAACTGGAAATAGATGAATGGCTGTATTTCCGAGCTTTTCATCTGAATCACCAGATAAACCATAACAATCATCAGTACCGCCTTTCCCACCAGGGGGAGGCGGATTACTGTTTTTGTACAGGCATGTTCCCAGCTATCCGGCACAAAATGCAAGAAATATCCCAATCCCATCAAAGCAAATACTTCCCAATATCCCGCCAGCAGTTGAGGGAGAAGTTGCGGACGGAACGTAGTGAATATCTGCCTCAGCATATCAACCGAAGTAGAGAAGTCCGCGTTACGGAAAAAGATCCAACAGAAGCAAACAAAGTGGAAGGTAATAAGGATGCCAAAGAAACGGCGGATTCCATGACTCCGTTCCCCTTTCTTATGCCCTATAATACCCATCCAGAACTTATGCGCCGCCAACGCCACACCGTGCAACACTCCCCAAAATACAAAGTTCCAGGAAGCGCCATGCCACAATCCGCCCAAGAACATAGTGATGATAAGATTGGCATACTGCCGAATTTTACCTTTGCGATTACCGCCTAGAGAGATATAGAGGTAATCGCGCAGCCAACTGGAAAGCGAAATGTGCCACCGCCGCCAAAACTCTGTGATGGAAGCGGACTTATAAGGAGAATCAAAGTTGATATTAAAATGAAACCCTAACAGAAGCGCAATGCCGATTGCCATATCGCTATAACCGGAGAAATCGCAATAGATCTGCAAGGCATACCCATAAACACCCATCAGGTTTTCGACACCTGAATACAGCGTAGGGTTATCAAAAATACGCTCTACAAAGTTGATACTGATATAATCGGAAATAATCGCTTTCTTAAAAAGGCCGCTTACAATAAGAAAGACTCCCCTTCCGAACATCTCATTGGAAACAAACAGCGGGCGACGGATCTGTGGTATAAAATCCTTGGCACGAACGATAGGTCCGGCTACCAGTTGCGGAAAGAAAGAAACATAAAAGGCATAGTCCAGCAAGTTTGTGAGGGGCTTAATCTCCCTGCGATATACGTCGATAGTATAGCTCAGCGATTGGAAAGTGAAGAACGAGATACCTACCGGAAGGAAAATATCCATTGCCGTAAACGTTCCTCCGGTCAGCGAGGCAAAGAAGTCGCAAAGGAAATTGGTATATTTGAAATAAAAGAGCAACCCCAGGTTTATCAGAAGACTTACCGCCACCCATGCTTTACGCCGCCAAGGTGTGGTGGTACGGTCCATCAAGCGAGCAAGGAAGAAGTCGCTTACCGTGACCAGTGCCAGTAAAAAGAAGTAGGTGCCGCTACTCTTATAATAGAAGTAGTAAGAAAACAGAGTGACAAACAGCAGCCGAGCCGTGGCACGCCGTTGCAATAAAAGGTAGACCATTATAAAAGCGGCAAACAGCCAAAGGAAAATACCACTGCTGAATATCATCGGCGCTTGCGGATCGTAAGTGAAGAGGTCGCGCAACCGGTTTAAGTCAATATTAAGATCATCTATAATCCACATAATCGTTATAAGCTTTTATGAAGGCTTGATAAAGCAGTTCGCCTTGCAACCTATACCCTTCGGGCATAAAGTGTACATGGTCGGGACGCATCAATCCGGCTTCTTGCCAGTTAAGGCATGCACGGCGAATGCCGCCAAGCGTTTCGTACATATCCCATACCGCCAAGCCATTGGCATCGGCATATTTACGAATGGTCTGCGCAGCTATAACTGTCCGCGGATTGATGGAATAGGAACGGCGACGGCGGCGTATACGGGTACTCTCGTAAGAGCCCGGAGGAGTCGTCATCAACATGGGTACATCGGGCAAACTATCGCGAAGCATACGGACAAGATCGTCCATCTGGCGGTAATGCAACATAGAGTTGTAGGATCGGTTATGGCTCTCGTTCGTTCCAAACGAGAGTATAAGAAGGTCGGGGTGCATAGCGGCTATTTCCGCTATCCGGTCCGGACGTGTGAACGTAACACAGAAAGCACCATTAATACCATCGTCGGTATAGGTAAGTGTACCAAATGTTTTCTGCATTAATTCGCCGGTAGTACGAGGAAAGATATGACCGCGAATATGGCTGTCCCCTACATGCACAATGCGGATGGTATCAGTAGAAAGCCCCAAACGATTCATACGCAACTTTTCCCAAAAGGGATTCAGTATGCCCACACTATCTATCAGTTCATTCTCCCGCAGTTGTTGAAAAGCTGTAGGGAATTGAATAGGAGGAACCTTGATTGTATCAGTGCGTTGCGAATAGAGAAGAAGTGTATCGCTATTTGCTATGCCTGCATCTGATAACGGAGAAACGGGGAGTGCATCTTGCCCGTACATCTCCGAAAGAGGAAAGAGAAGTAGCACGACGCAACAAATCGTAAGCCGTAAGTCGTTCAATCGGAGAGATCTATGGTTCCGCTTCATACGCACGCCTCCTGTCATATTGTTCTTTTCCATAGACCAGTGCATCGTAAAGCAATTCCGCCAAATGCTTTCCGCCTCGGAAGTTGATATGTGTATAGTCATAATTAGCCAACGAAGGCTTGGCATGCACCATCTTCGCCATACTGCCCTCACCTCCCATTGCTTCAAAAAGATTCCAAAAAGCAACGGCATTGTCGGCAGCCAGGTTCTCCTGATAACGGACAAGATTCTTAATACCGGGCATAGTGCGTAAATCGCCCTCCTCGGTTTTATAATCCCGGTCGCCTACACTGACAACCAAAATGGCAGCCTTGGGAAAAGCTTCTTTGATACGTTCGAGCGTTGTCTGCATGCCGGCAACATAACGGTCGTAATTCCGTCCACGTTCCGTAGCAACGTTCAATCCGTATTGCAGGATAATCAAATCGTAAGGGCGTTGCTCATTAAATTCACGCATCATCCATACCGGAACAGAACGAAGCGAGAGGCCGGAACTGCCACGAAGAGAGAAATTATCTACCGCAATGCCCGAAGTACCGTCCATGGCAAGACCATAGAAAAGAGTGGAATCGGCATTCTCCACTGTCCAGCGAACCGAACCGATATTACCTTCGACACTCATTTCTTGCAACTCACCGGTTGGGGCAAAGGTTTCAGTAGTCGGTTCTCTGCGGTTTACACTTACAGAAAGCGTCGCCTCACCCCGGTTGAAGAAGAAAATACTGGCACGCCGGCAAGTGTCCAGGCGGGATGCATACGCCGTTTGTCCTTTCAACTCGACGTATGCACCGGGATTGGGGACGAAGTAATGTCCGGAAACGCCTTGCTTGCTCCGGTCGAAGAATACGGAATCCATCACGGAGTGGCTCTGCCATCCACCGAAAGAATGACGCACCGTAGGGCGATAGCCGCTAGTCATAGAAGTAATAGTGACGAATCCTACGCCACACCCGCCATACCGTTTTTGAAGCATCTCGCGCAAGTCGGCGGTCAGGATATCCGCTTCGATAAAAGAATCGCCGAAATAGGCAATGCGTACAGGCCGGGGAGCCTCGGAGAGTTCATCGAGTGCCTGATAGAACTTTGTCATGCCCCGCATGGTAGAATCGCTATAATCTTCGATGCAGGTCATGCCGGCACGGCAAGTATCTACAAAAGCCGGTTTCACCTTAGTAGGAGGAGGAAGCAAGCTATCCGGTTCGGAAGCAGGCTCGGAAGCACGTCGCACATCGCCCAGGATGTCCACCCGCCTCAGCACACGCCCTTTTATTGTAATCCCCGGCAGCAGATGCATCAGCAGCAATACGCCTACTACTATAAGCACCAATAACCCCGTATATTTCAGAACATTCTTTTCCATAACTCAATTCGGGCGCAAAGATAAAGAAAAGGCATAATAAAGAAGGGGAATCGCACTCATTTTGTGCAATTCCCCTGAAAGGTTTTTTACGGAGATCGTAATATTTATATTGTCTTCTCTATTCCCCAGACGAACGCCCGTAATCCCAATTGCTCGGTCTGTTTGTCCATAGCATGCAGAACTTCGAGCAGCGGGTCTACTCTATCATCTTCCACCATTGCAAGAATAGCGGAACACATACTGGGCCAGGCATGACTTCCATAATGAGGTTCGCCCGTCTTGGAGCCACGACCACGTACCTGCTCCCAATAGGTAAATCCACGGCAGTTCAATCTGTCGAGCGTGGCAATGATGCGTTCGTAATAGGCTTGGTCGAATGTTATTAATACGGATTTCATTATTTACAATTTATGATTTATGATTTATTTTCTTCAAAGTAAGCATCCAATTGCTTGCGCATCTTACGGCGTTGACGTTTGATACCTACCCCACCGAAGATACAGTACATCGTAGGCACATAGATCAATGTCAGTATGGTAGAGACTGCCAAACCACCGATTACGGCAATAGCCATCGGGCTCCACATCTCGGCACCTTGTCCGGTGCTGACCGCCATCGGAATCATACCGAGGATGGTAGTCATGGTCGTCATCAATACCGGACGCAAACGGCTCTTACCGGCCGTAACTACGGCATTCAATACCGACTGGCCACGTTCACGGCAAAGGATCGTATAGTCAATGAGCACAATACCATTCTTCACCACAATACCAATCAACATGATACTACCCAGCAAACTCATTACGCTCAACGTTGTGTTTGTGATGAACAATGCCATCAATACACCACTCATAGCAAAAGGCACCGAAAGAATCAGGATGAACGGATAGGTCAACGACTCAAACTGGGCTGCCATTACAATGAATACAAGGACGATAATCAATATACCCAGTGTACCCAAGTCACGGAATGAATCCTGTTGGTCTTCGTATGAACCCGATACCTGAATCGTTACATCCGAGGGTATATCCATCTTGTCTATAAGCGCATTACCCGCCATTACGACGTCACCCAACGGAGCACCGGAGATTACGGCAGATACCGTCACGATACGTTCACGGTCTTTACGCTCGATGGTAGGAGGCGCAAAACGCTCGACAACCGTACCAAGGTCTTTAATACGAACACCTTCTCCTTTATTGTTATAAACCAGTATATTTTCAATACTTTCAAGGCTGGTACGGTACTCGGGTGCATAACGCACTTTGATATCGTATTCGTCACCATCTTCACGATACTTAGATGCCGTAGCACCATTGATACGGTTACGCAGGTATGTAGCGGCAGTAGACAAGTTCAATCCATGCAAAGCCAACTTCTCGCGGTCAAAATCAACCTGGTATTCCGGTTGATAATCACTACGGCTGATGTTTACCTCAGATACACCTTTTACTTTTAGCAATTCGCGTTTCAGATTGGCGGCCACACTATCGGTTTCTTCCATACTATACCCATAGACTTCGAAGTCGGCAGTGGCTTGAGCGGACATACCGCTACTGCTACCACCCAAGATAACCTGTGCCTTGCTGAATTCGGGATAAGACTTCAGGTCTTCACGCATTTCGTCGCAGACTTTCTCCAATGTGATGTTACGTTCACCCGGATCTACCAAACTGATGTTGAAGGAAATGATGTGTGAACCGTTGTCCTGCATGGACGCCCAGGTATTATCAGAGTCGGCCTGACCTACCGTGTAGTTACATACCTTCATAATACCCTTATATCTTTCCAACCAATGGTTAGTCAATTTCTCTGAAACGTCTTGCGCCACTTCCTTACGTGTACCAATCGGCAATTCCAATTTCACGGCAATACGTGCATTATCTTGTGCCGGGAAGAACTCGGTACCGATAAACTTAGCACAGAACAAACTCAATATAAAGAAGACCACACATCCCAAGAGTACTATGGCACGATGACGTACCGCCCAGTTCAACATACGGGCATACCAGTTATCCAGTCCGTCGAGTCCCTTCTCTATCGGTCCGAAGAATATTCTGAATACCTTGGATTGTTTCTTTTGCAGGCGAAGCAACTGCGAACAAAGCATAGGTGTCAGCGTCAATGCCGATACCGTAGAAATAAACATGATGGCACACATCATCCATCCCAACTGCTTGAACAATACTCCGGACATACCGCTTACCATCGTCAACGGGAAGAACACCGCAATCATGGTCAACGTAGAAGCCACAACGGAAATAGCCACCTCATTGGTTCCGTGCACAGCCGCCTGTTTCGGGTCGGAGCCACGCTCGATATGGGTAGTCACATTCTCCAATACCACAATGGCATCATCCACCACCATACCGATGGCAATAGAGAGTGAAGAAAGTGAAATGATATTGATCGTATTTCCGGTGATAGCCAGATAAATGAACGAGGCAATCAATGAAAGCGGAATCGTGATACAGATAATCAATGTAGCACGCCAACGCCCCAGGAACAAGAATACAACGAGAACCACGAAGAGCAACGCGTATGCTACCGTCTCCGTCAAACTGTCAATTGTATTCAAGATATTCTCCGAAGTATCGACAATAACGCCCAGCTTCACATCACTCGGCAGATTCTTTTGCAAACGGGGCAATGCATCCTGCACTTTCTTGGAAATCTCTACGGAGTTGGCACCCGATTGCTTCTGAACCACAATCATAGCACCTTTCACACCATTGTTATAGGTTTCCTGTGCACGTTCTTCCACGGTATCCACCACTTTGGCAACATCCCGCAAATAAACACTGGCACCATTATAAGTACCCACTACTACATTTTCCAACTGGCGTGAATCGTCAAACTCACCTTCTACACGCAATGAATAGGTTTCATTACCGATATCGAAATTACCACCCGGTATATTCTTGTTTTCGGCTCCGATAATACCGCTAATGGTTTCAATGCTCAGATTATAAGCCTCCAACTTGTAAGGGTCGCAATATACCTGAATCTCTCGTTGCGGTGCACCACTGATAGATACCGTACCCACACCCGGAATACGTGCCAAGGGGTTTACCACACGGTCGTCCAAAATCTTATAAAGAGCCGACTGGCTTTCGTTAGCCTGAACGGAAAGCAGTACGATAGGAATCATATCCGTACTGAACTTGAAGATGATAGGATTCTCCACATCATCCGGAAGTGAAGAACTCACCATATCCAGTTTATCCCGCACATCGTTTGTCAACACATCAATATCATTGCCATACTCAAACTCCAAAGTAATCAAAGACATATTCTCTGAAGAACGGGAAGTGATATGTTTCAAGTTACTAACTGCATTCAATACATTTTCCAACGGACGTGTCACATTGTTCTCAATATCCGAAGCACTCGCTCCCGGATAAGCCGTCATCACCATAATCGTATTTGTATCGATATCCGGATACAAGTCGATAGGCAATTTGGACAAAGAGAACAGACCAAATATCACCACTGCCAAAAAGCAGAGTGAGGTCATAATCGGTTTCTTAACCGCACCTTCGTATAAACTCATGTTATTCTTTATTAATTAAGAATGATGAATGAAGAATGAAGAATTTGCTGCGCATCTACACCGCATGGTAATTCTTCATTCTTAATTCTTAATTCTTCATTTATAATTACTTTTCTACCTCTACTTCCATACCATTTACCAGCTTTGTCTGACCGGCAATTACAACTTTGGAATTATCGGGAACACCGGAAATCAACTCATATTCAGTACCCATACGACGTCCCAGTTCTACCTTATTGTAAGAGACCTTGCCATCTTTGTATACATATACATAACGGTCGCCGGAACCGGCTTGCTTCACAATGGCCAAATCAGGAACCACCACGTGATCTTGCGCACCAAAATCGAGAGTAGCGCGGGCAAACATTCCCGGACGTACCTTCTGGTCTCTATTAGCCAACTTTATTTCCACAGGGAATGTACGGGTAGCAGCATCTATCGTAGGATAAACCAAACTGATAACCCCTTCAAAGGCTTCGTCACCATATACATCGAGCTTAACAGACACAGGAGTTCCTTTCTTTACTTGGGTAAAGTAGGTTTCGGAAACATTAATCAACAGTTTCACCGGAGTAATTTGTTCCACTACTAATACGGGGTTATTACTGCTATACATATCGCCGCTATCATAGTTGCGTGCCGTTACCACGCCACTAATGGGACTAACCAACGATGTATTTTCCAGCAAGTTATTATAAGCGGTCTTCTTTACATCCAAAGCCATTTTAGCTGCATCCCATTCTGATTTGGAAGCACCGCCTACTTTGTATAATTCGTCTATACGTTTAAATTCGATCTCCTGATTATCCAGTTGGAATTTGGTTTGCTTCAGGTTGGCAGCATCCATGCTTACCACCTTCTGACCTTTGGCCACACGATCACCCACTTCCACCCAAATCCGGTCGATACGGACGGGAGAAGAAGGAGCGATGTTATTCTTTACCTCAGCTTCTACCGTAGCGGTGTATTCCTGAATCTGTTCTACCGGACGTGCTGATACATCAGCCAATTTTACTCTTGGCTTTTCGTCTACCGTTTCTGCAGTTTTGTCCTTGCTTCCAGTACATGCTCCCAACATTACAATAGCAAGGAGAGCTATCAATTGAAAACTTTTTTTCATATCGTTGTTCTTTTTATTTCTGTTCATTAATTAAATAATCTTTGCCCAATATCTGGTCGAGATCTGCCTTAGATACCAGATAGTCGTAAATAGACTGGTTATAGGTCAGTTCAGCTTCTGTGAGTTGCACTTGCGAAGTATTCAGTTCGAGAACCGTACCCTTGCCCACTTCATAACGTTTGCCTGCAATTTGTACCGCTTTCTGTGCCTGCATCACGTTCTCGCGATTACTGACTACTTGCTCGGAACTGGCAGCCATATTATTCTGATAGCTGGTTATCTGCATGTTCAGTTTACGTTCCGTATCAATGCGATTCTGGTCCAACTGGCGTATCTGAATACGGTTTGATTTCAGCTTGGTGAAGTTGCTCGCCTTATATAAAGGAATACTCAGGTTGAATACCAAAGAAGAACTACCTCCCCAATTATAATTGAATAAGTTCCAATTATCATTATACAAAGATTGGTATTGGTAAGAGTAGTTCATACCCAGTGTAGGCATGAAATTAGTACGCAAGCTCTTGATATTCTGTTGAAGCATCATCCGGTTCAATTCCAATTGCTTCATGGTAGTATTATTGTCCAACGTTGCATCGGGCTGCCCCAGTTCGTTGGCAAACAACGAAGTTTCGTAATTAGTCAGATAGTCGTCGATCTTGATATCCACATCGGCTGTAACTCCCATCAATACTTTCAGTTGCAATTTTGACAAAGTTACGGCATTGCTCGCAGAGATTACGTTGGGCTTAATGCTGCGCATCTGCACCTCTGCACTAATCTTGTCGAACTCGCTCACAGCACCTTGCTGATACTTGGCATTGACAATATTGAAATTGTCTTCGGCCAACTTATAGCTCTTTTGCAACACGTCGTAAGAGTCTTGCGATAACATCAACTGATAATACGCTTTCGTTACCTGATTCACCAAATCCAGCTTGGAAGCACGTGATTTCTCTACCGCCAATTCGATATCGGTCTTTGTCATCGACATGGCACGATACACACTAGGAGCAAATATAGGCAAACTGATGTTGAGTACACCACTTACCGTATTTGAGTTGTCCATACCCATCTTGAAGGATTGACCGCCAAGATTCATCTGTGCAGCAGTAATCGTGTGATTCCACGTTCCGCCAATACTTGCTTCGGGTAGTAAGTTTTGCCAAGTCTCCTTGTGTGTCACCTTCTTTAAAGCAATCTCCTCTTGCGCCACCTTAATAGTAGGGTTATCGCTCAAAGCAATTTCTATTGCTTTGTCAAGGTTCAAGGTCAAGGTTTCTTTAGCCTCTTGTGCATGTACATAGCCACCTATACACAATATAGTGGCTGCTAACAATACCCTTTCCGCCAAAAATTTCTGCATCTTCATAAAATAATAATAGCTAGTTTGTTACTTATTGTTTCTTTCACCGCTAAGAACTTGTTTCTTACGGTATTCACGAATAAAGCTTTCCAGTTCGGCCGCTCCTCGCTCGGTAGAGACTCCACGCAAGAACGTGAACATAATTGCTTCATAAACTTCTAAAAAAGAATATTGATTGCAAAGTTCCGTGTGCATCAATGAGTCCAACTGCTCGCGCACCAACATACTGACAATAGCAAAATTCACATCTGCACGAAAGATGCCTTGTGTCACTCCTTCTTTAAAGAAATTGATAGCATCTTCCGAATTGCGATTATGATCTTTCTTCATCAGTTCGTATGCTCTGGGATATTTCTTTATATCCTCGAAAAACTTTTTATTTGTAGCGTGGAATTTCTCAATGCTTCGTTGGTAGCACTTCAATAAGACTTCAAGTACATTGGCGGAGTTAGCCAGTACTTCTTTCAAGAATACTTCCGCTTCCTCCCTACCCTTCTGAATACACTCTTCGAGCAATGTTTCTTTATCAGGAAACACCTCATAAAGTGTACGTTTAGAGATGCCTAAGGATGCGGCGATATCATCCATAGTAATACTTTTGATACCATGTGTAGAAAATGATCCCCTGGCAGTTTCAAGTATCCGTTCTCTTAACTCTAACCGTGCAGCTGTCTGTTTTGCATGTTCTCCCATTTCTTCCTTTTTTTAAAACCAAAAACAGTTCTCTATTATTCATTATCGGAATAAAACGGGACAAATATAGAAAGAAAACTCAATCCATAGATTAAGTTTTCTTTCTACAGCTATAAAGATTAATAATTATTATATTTCTAGAAGATATATTGGGAGGTATTAATAGTCGAACTTCGTCCGGCTGAGAAATGCAACTGTCTTATGAATCTCTTTGTACATCACGATATCGTCTTTTACAAAAGGAACTTCTTTACGGTACTCATGGAGAAATCTTTCTAAAATTGGCGATGTCTTCAACGGACGGCGGAAGTCGATACCTTGGGCGGCATTCATCAACTCAATCGAGAGTATATGTTCCAAATTATCCATGATGCGGTAAAGTTTTGTAGCTGCATTGGCACCCATACTTACATGATCTTCCTGTCCGTTGCTGGAAACGATGGAGTCTGTGCTGGCGGCATAACAGTACATTTTATTCTGGCTAACCATTGAGGCGGCAGCATATTGGGGAATCATAAATCCGGAATTCAGCCCCGGATTGGCAACAAGGAATTCGGGAAGTCCGCGCAAACCCATAATAAGCTGGGCAACACGACGCTCGGAAATATTGCCCAATTCGGCAAGAGCAATGCCTAGGAAATCGTATGAGATGGCAAGGGGTTGACCGTGGAAGTTACCTCCTGAAATAATACGATCTTCATCGGGAAAGATGGTAGGATTATCCGTAACGGAATTTATCTCAGTCAGCAAAACAGAAGCTACGTAATGAATGGCATCTTTCGTAGCACCATGCACCTGGGGGATACAGCGGAAAGAATAAGGATCCTGCACATGTTGCTTGGGACGGGATATAATCTCACTTCCTTCGAGCAAACGGCGGAAGTTACCTCCTGTTTCTATCTGTCCTTTGTGGGGACGGATTTGCTGGATGCAATCCATGAAAGGATCGATACGACCGTCAAACGCTTCGAGGGAAAGGACAGCTATCAAGTCGGCTTTCTTAGAGAGACGGAAGGCTTTGAGAATAGCAAATACGCCATTGGCACTCATAAATTGCGTACCGTTAAGTAACGCAAGGCCTTCTTTACTCATGAGTCTTACGGGTTCCCAGCCAAATTCATCAAGTACGCTGATAGCTTCGCGCTTCTTGCCTTTATAGTTCACATCGCCCACGCCGATGAGAGGTAAGAACAGATTGGCAAGGGGAGCCAGGTCGCCTGAAGCCCCCAGTGAGCCACGGTCGTAGACAATGGGCATAACATCGTTATTGAAGAAATCGAGAATGCGCTGTACGGTGATTACTTGTACACCGCTATGTCCCAAAGAGAGGGCATGCGCTTTGAGTAACATCATTAACTTGATGATAACGGGACGTATCTCCTCGCCTACGCTGCAAGCATGACTTTTAATCAGGTTTTCCTGCAAAGTACCCAGTTCGTCGGGCGAGATGTTCTTGGAACACAAAGAACCGAAACCGGTAGTGATTCCGTAAAGAGGTTCATCGGATTGGGCGATTTTCTGATCGAGGTAATCGCGGCATTTCTGTATACGCTGCTTGGCTTCGGGAGCCAATTCAAGTTTCAGGTTCTCGTTGATGATACGTTCGATAAGGTCGAAGGTAAGCTCTCCTGATCCGACATAATAGACATTATTCATACTTTCAGCTCTTGATTGATTTCATCCAACAATTCTTTTTCTTTTGCGCAAGCAAGCTGTTCCAGTTCGTCGGCTTCGGTTTGAAGTTGGGCCACAAACTCTTTATCTTTCAGGGAACCCAGGTTGATGCGCACATTCATCAATGCCCCCAAAACGGCAGAGCGGGCAGACATCATAGCCACACAAGCATCAGTCACGGCGTTGCGATTGCCAAGGCGTGCCACATCCACGATGATGGTCATTAGCTTGTAGGCATTGCGTGCCACCTGCATGGGTACAAGGGCCGCATATTTAGTAGCTTCCTGAATAGCCGCGCTACGGGCCGCTTTTTCTTCATCAGTAGTTTTAGGCATTTTGAAGCAGGCAAATACACTGTCGTATGCATCCGAATCACGGTCTATATCGGCTACAAACATCTCTTTTTGCTGTAGAGCTACATCCGAGATATATTGCATCAGTTCCTCATGAGGTTCATAGCCTTTCTTTCCGAGAGTAAGGTTAGCAACCATGGCTGCCAGAGCCGAAGCTATGGCACCATTCAATGCAGCAATGCTTCCGCCACCGGGTACCGGATCGCTTCCTGCTACTTTATTCAAGAATTCTTTTACTGTTAAATCGACTAGCATAATATTATTGTTTTTACCCCTCGTCCCCCTAAAGGGGGCGGAGAATAGTTTTAATTATTATCTGGAGAGTATCCACTTCCCCCTTTAGGGGGTTCAGGGGGTAGGATATATCACCCCTTCCTTAATCGTAGTATTTATGCAATTCATACCTATATAATAAGGTAGGAAATGATAATTATCTGTATTCAGCAATACAAAATCGCCTTTCTTGCCTACCTCGATACTGCCGATGCTATCAGCACGATTCAATGCGGCAGCACCATTCAGGGTGAGGGCGGTGATAGCTTCTTCAATGCTTAGCTTCATGTAGATGCACGCCAGGGCGAAGGTAAGAGGAATGGAACCGGAGAAACAACTGCCGGGATTGAGATCGGTAGCAAGGGCTACGGCACAACCGGCATCAATCATCTCCCGTCCGCGGGCGTAGGGTTCTTTCAACGCAAAAGCAGTCAGAGGAAGCAGGGTGGCTACCACACCTTTATCTGCCATAGCACGGATATCGGCATCGGAAGCATGCAGCAGGTGATCGGCTGAAACGGCCGAAAGTTCGGCTGCCAATCCGGCACCGCCCAAAGGGACTATTTCATCAGCATGGAGTTTCAAAGCAAATCCCATTTCCTTGGCAGCAAGTAGCAGACGGCGGGATTGTTCGATGGAAAAGACTCCTTGTTCACAAAAGACGTCGCAAAACTCGGCAAGGTTATTTTGAGCCACGACCGGCAGAATTTCACGAATGAGGTAATCGACGTAATCGTCCGTATGTCCGTTGTACTCTTCGGGCACGGCGTGGGCGCCGAGGAAAGTCGACACAACATCCACCCGTTTATGTTCATCGTTATTCAGGCTACGCATGACGCGAAGTTGGAGAAGTTCAGTCTCCCTGTCTAGTCCGTAGCCACTTTTTCCCTCTACGGTAGTTACCCCCATAGTGCTCATCTGTTTCAGAAAGCCTTCGGCTTTGCCACGCAACTGGATGAAATTGCAGGCGCGGGTGGCTTTTACCGTACTTACAATTCCACCGCCACGTTCCATAATGGACATGTAGCTTTCGCCTTTCAGGCGCCAGGAAAACTCCTCGGCACGTTCGCCTCCAAATACAAAGTGGGTATGCGAATCTACGAATCCGGGCAACAAGCATTTGCCACGGGCATTGTAATGCCAGTAGTGCTGGTAGTAACCGTCGCGGTTCTCCCCACGGTTGGCGCCGACATAGGTAATGATGCCGTCGGTAACTTCTACCGTAGCATTATCCAGTATGATAAGTTCGGACATTTCCGTTCCCCGTCGGGCGGTAAAGCCTATCGGGGTAACAACACGGGCGTTGAAGATGATAAGGTTTTCTGTCATAATGACTTGATTGCTGATTTTAACTGATTACTACTCCATGATTCTTGCTTCCAACACTTGCTGCATAGAAAAGTTTTCCAATCCCAAGTAATAGGATGCCGTATCTATCAGCGCCTCCATAGGCACAAGTCCAATGATCTCACTTCCCACAATGCTCACTCCATAGCGGCGGGCTTCGATGCGAACTAACTCAAAAGCACGGTAAAGTGCGGTATGTGTATAGTCCGTCATGTTAATGGAGACTTGGGTAATGCCCCGATCTTTCAACTCTACCCCCATAGCTTTGCAATAACGCAAACCGCCACCGATGAAACGGATTTTCTTGGCTATATCATGGGCTATCTCCAAATTCGGAGTGCTAAGGTTGACATTATAAGCTACCAAAGGCATGCGGGCGCCGATGGCTACAGTTCCGGCAGTGGGATGCTTCTCGGCAGGTCCGAAGTCGGGATGCCATTCCGGTTGCTTTATCTTTTCACCCATTCCTTCGAATTCACCTTTACGCACGGCGGCAAGGTTTTCCCGATAGGGTGCGGAAGCCGATTTCTCATACAGGAAGACGGGAAGGTTATAACGTTTCGCCACTTCCCCGGCCACTTCTTTAGAAAGGGCAACGGCTTCTTCCATCGTCACATTCTTGATGGGAATAAAAGGTACCACATCCACCGCTCCCATACGCGGGTGCTGGCCTTGATGGGTGTTGAGGTCGATAAGGCGCACAGCCACGCCGATAGCTTCGAGCACTGCTTCTCGAAGCGGTTCGGGTTCACCCACAACAGTAACTACCAAGCGGTTGTGGTCTTCATCATTACTATAATCCAACAATTTCACGCCTTGACGGGCACGAAAAGGAGCTACTATCTCGTCTATCTTTTGCAGGTCGCGTCCTTCGCTGAAGTTGGGAACGCATTCAATAATTTTATTCATAATCTTCCAAATTAAGAATGAAGAATTAAGAATGAAGAATTACCCTTGCGGCCAACCTGCATTGCGCAGCCGAATTCTTCATTCTTCATTCACAATTCTTCATTTATTATATATACTTGTTAATCAATTCATCATCAGCTACGTAGGGCAACGTGATATGGTATCCATCGGCATGTGTCCGGTTAAACTCTTCACTGGTCTCCATGGCATGCGGATTGCGTGCCCACGAACGACGCGCCACACCTCCCATCACATCCCACAACATAGCGGATCGCAATATTTCATCGACTCTTTCGGAGCCATCGCACACCATGCCGAAACCGCCGTTTATCGCTTTGCCAATGCCTACGCCGCCGCCGTTGTGCAAGGCTACCAAACTCATTCCACGGGCACAATTACCGGCAAAACACTGTACAGCCATATCCGCCATCACGTTACTACCGTCTTTTATATTCGAAGTTTCGCGGAAGGGAGAGTCCGTGCCGCTGACATCGTGGTGGTCGCGCCCCAGCATAATCGGGCCGACTTCACCCCGGCGTACCATTTCGTTGAAGCGGAGCGCAATATTCATACGTCCCTCGGCATCCTGATAAAGTATGCGGGCTTGAGTACCCACCACTAGATGATTCTTTTCGGCATCGCGAATCCAATTATAGTTATCCATATCTTGCCCGCGACGTGTAGGATCAATGCATTCCATGGCGGCACGGTCTGTTTTGACAAGATCTTCATGCTTCCCGCTCAGGCATACCCATCGGAATGGACCGTAGCCGTAATCAAAAAGTTCGGGCCCCATAATGTCTTCTACATAACTGGGGAATATAAAGCCGTTCTTATCATCTCCCTCTCGTGCTATCTCGCGGACGCCGGCATCGAAAACAGCTTTCATAAAGGAGTTGCCATAATCGAAGAAATAGGTGCCACGGTTCACCAGGGCTTTAATAGCTTTGAAATGACGCTCCAAAGAAACGTCTACATAGCGACGGAACTCCGAAGGATTCTCATGTAAAAGGCGGGTACGTTCGTCAAAAGTCAATCCCACAGGGCAATAGCCTCCTTCGTATGCGGCATGGCAAGAGGTTTGATCGGAAAGTAGGTCTATCTTTATTTGCTTCTGCACGGCATATTCCAACAAGTCTACTACATTGCCATGATAGGCTATGGAAATAGATTCGCGCTTATTCATGGCATCTTGTACCCATGCAAATGCTTCTGAAAGAGAGCCTGTGGTATGTCCCACCCAGCCTTGGCTATGACGGGTTTCGATACGGGACGCATCGACCTCGGCAATTATGGCGGCGGCTCCGGACATCTCGGCAGCCTTGGGTTGTGCGCCGCTCATGCCTCCCAAACCGGAGGAAACGAACAGATGTCCACGCAAATCGTCATTCTGAGGGATGCCCAATTTCAGGCGTCCCGCATTCAACAAAGTATTGAATGTACCGTGCACAATACCCTGAGGGCCGATATACATCCAGCCGCCGGCAGTCATCTGCCCGTAATTGGCTACGCCCATTTGCATGGCGGTATGCCAATCTTTCTGATTATCATAGAGCCCCACCATAAGGGCATTGGTGATAATCACCCGAGGTGCTTCGGGCTTCGATTTAAATAGTCCCAAGGGATGCCCGCTTTCGATAACCAAGGTTTGGTCGCGGGTGAGCACTTCAAGGTATTGTTTGATAAGCCGGTACTGCATCCAGTTCTGGCACACTTGTCCCGTCTCACCGTAGGTGACCAGTTCGTAGGGATAGAGGGCTATATCGAAGCATAGGTTATTGTCAATCATCACCTGGAAAGCTTTGCCTTCGATGCAATTACCCTTGTATTCGTCGATAGGCCTTGCTTTCAAATCACCTTGCGGACGATAACGGTAGCCGTAAATTCGTCCACGGGTGCGCAGTTCTTCCATAAATTCGGGAGCAAGTGTCTCGTGCAAGTCTTTGGGAATATAACGCAATGCGTTCTTCAATGCCGTAGCAGTCTGCGCCGGGGTAAGTGTATAGCCACGGTCGGGTGCCCGCCGGATGCCCTCAATAAATGCCGGGTACGGGGGGATTGTTTTACTTAAGGTTATCTCCATAGCAATTGGATGATTGGTTACAAATTGTCAGCATACACAGGTATGTATCTGCCGCAATATAAAAATAAATCCCGATATTCACAATAGAATAGCGGGATTATTTATCATAACGTCATTATTTCTAGTTACCTTGCTACAAGTTGACTGACGATGTCCTTATTTCAGTTGCCTTAAATACTTTCCGATTACTTGCGCAGACTCACTCGTTTCTTGAGAAAGGGCCGATTGCAAGGCCGGTTGATTTTTCAGCAACTCCATCATCTTGTCCTTTCCTACAAAAACCGATTTGCCGGTTTCCGGATCGAGTTCATAAAACACACGCGCATTAATTAAGCCTGAAGCAGCAATAGCATCACCAACTTCACCACCCAATTTCATTGCATCGGCAGGTGCTGTAGTACTGGCTGCGGCTTGCCCGACCGGTTGCGCACAAAAATATATTTTATTTTTCAACCACATGGCAGGAGCATACCAACCACCAAAGCGATAACGTTTATAACGCATCTTCCTGCAATTGACATACAATGCTGTATCTATCCGCACCGCATAACAACGGGATTTCAAATATTTGCAAAGCCCCGGATTATCTTTGGCTTCTATGCGATAATCGCCACCACCCATCAGTAATATCTGGTTTTTCGTACGTTTATCCACCCGCAGTGTTGTAACCGTATCACCATTATTGCTCACCAGTTCTTTCAAATTGGAGTATAACACTTGCTGAGCTACACATGGAAGCGCAGCCAACAATGCACAAATACCTAATAACCACCATCTTTTCATACTCCACCTCTTTCTTTCTGAAACTTTATTTTCCTGAGCGAAAGTTACATTTTTTATCGCTTTCAAGCAAATATATAAAGGAAAAAATCATTTCTCAGGCTGCTAATGTCGCTTTTTCACCACGAGTCTTGGAGATACCTTCACCTAGGATGTTTTATAAGATTCCCGGGCTTTTGGACTTTACTATAAAAATGCTTGCTGTTAAGAGAAAAACTGCTTTGCATAGATATTAAACTTGCTTTGAGTATAAGATAAACTATAATCAAAAGTTGCGGCTTTATAATCAGAAGTTTTGATTATATAATCAGAAGTTGCGGTTTTATATTCAAAAGTTGCGTCTATAAATTATCTTATACTCAAAGCAAGTTTAATATCTATGTAAAGCAAGTTTCCTGTAAGGCTTGAGGAAGTTTTCTATTAACATCCCAACCCTGATTTATCTACTCACCGAATAAAGCAATTCACCGCATTGGGAAATCTTATAAAAGACGTATCTTTGGGGAATAATTTACCTGTGTAGACAATGAACACTATCAAAGAAATAGAGACTACGTACAGCAATATTGCCAAAGAGTCTCAGCAGAAACTAAACAAAGTACAACAACAAATATACCGCATCGGCACTTTGCGCCTATTGCTGTTCGCTGCCGGAATTGCAGGTATCATTTATTTTTGGTCGGAAAGTTGGTTAGTATTAGCCGCAATTGCACTCGTTACATTACTGCCGTTCATGCTTCTAATCAAGTACCACAATCGCTTATTCTATCAGAAAGACTATCTGGAAAAAAAGATAGAAGTCAACCGACAAGAACTTTCCGCACTGAATTATGACACTTCTGCCTTCGAAGACGGCGAGGAATTCATAGATCCGTCACATTTGTATACATTCGATTTGGATGTCTTCGGGCCACATTCTCTATTTCAATACATCAACCGCACCTGCACGCAACTAGGGAAAAATCGCCTGGCACACTGGTTAGACAAACACCTCGTAAACAAGGAGAAGATTATAGAACGTCAGGAAGCCATACGCGAATTAGCACCTGAACTGAAGTTTCGGCAACGTTTCCGTATCCTCGGATTGCTGCATAAAGGAAAAACAGCAGACGAAGCGGAATTGAAAGCATGGGCAGCCAGTCCAAGCGTCTTCCGGACGAATAAATTTCTTCGTATTCTACCGATGCTGGTAGCAGTAACAAATATCGTATGTATCGCCCTTGTTATAGCCGGATTCGTACCGGCAAACATTGGAGCTTGCATTTGGATGTGTTTCCTCATTGCAAGTTTCAGTTTCACAAAAAAAATAAGCAAAGTACAGGCGGTATACGGTAAAAAACTGCAAATACTTGGGACTTATGCCAAATTAGTTCATCTCATGGACGAGCAACAGATGAATAGTACGTTACTGAAGACCATCAAAGAGGAGATCGGAGGAGAAAAACGGAAAGCTTCCTATTCCATTAAACGCCTGGACAAACTGATGAACGAATTAGATCAACGCAACAACTATTTCATGTACACCATTCTCAATGGCTCTTTCTTTTGGGAGTTATGGCAGATTATGCGCATCGAAGCTTGGAAAGAACAATATGCCTCCGAGCTACCCCGTTGGCTTACTGCCATTGGAGACATCGATGCCCTCAATTCGTTGGCTACATTCGCCTATAATCATCCGGACTATACTTATCCCGCTCTACTCAACCCAACAGAAGTTTCTACCGGTAATGCCGAATGTCCCCACTCATTCCGTCTTTGCGCCCAAAGCATGGGACATCCGTTGATGCAACGTGACCGCTGTGTACGCAACAACATCGATATGAAAAAACGCCCGTTCTTTATCATCATTACGGGTGCTAATATGGCAGGCAAAAGTACTTATCTTCGAACAGTAGGTATCAATTATCTGCTGGCCTGTATCGGAGCCCCGGCTTGTGCTGCCCAAATGGAGTTGTATCCCGCCCAACTCATCACCAGCCTACGTACATCCGATTCTCTGAACGATAATGAATCTTATTTCTTCGCCGAACTCAAACGCTTAAAACTGATCATTGACAAGCTCCAAACCGGTGAGGAACTTTTTATCATCCTTGATGAAATCCTCAAAGGTACCAATTCTATGGACAAGCAGAAAGGTTCTTTCGCCCTTATCAGACAATTCATGACGTTAAAAGCCAATGGCATCATTGCCACTCACGACCTCTTGCTAGGTACACTCATCGAGTTGTTCCCTGAAAATATTCGTAATTATTGTTTCGAAGCGGATATCACAAACAACGAGCTCACCTTTTCTTATCGTATGCGCTCCGGAATTGCACAGAATATGAATGCTTGTTTTCTGATGAAAAAAATGGGGATCGCCGTTGCCGACTGATCCCCTATCTAAAGTCAAGTCTAATTTTCCCTATAAAGGGTTATGCTGCTTTACATTTTAGCAAAAAGGCAGTGATTGCAGCCGCCTCATTCCCTGTAAAGTAACAAACAGAAGTCACAGGGGTATATGTATAAGGCACGAATTGGAAGAGTTGTATCGCTGCAAACTTATTATCTTGTGAAACCATTACATCCATACGTACATTGCCACTGGATTCGCTCTTAATTTCAGTTTCACCATTCAACTGTTTATGTTCGAGCATATCAGTTAGTTTACCTAAATATTTCAAATCAAAGAAGATGCTGTGTTCTTTTGTGATACTTCCCGTAGGTAGATACACAATCTCTTTTGATCTCCAAAAAAGGCGAAAAATACCGAATAAGACTAATGCTGTACCTGCCACCATTAATAGCATGCTAATGGAAGAAGATTTATCATTCATTTCGAAAACTGATGCAAAAACAAGAATACCTACTAACAGCATGATTACTGAAAAGATAAGTCCGGAGACACTGGTACGTTTTGCGATATCAGGATGAGTAGACGCAAATAAAGTAGCATCAATAGTTTGAGTTGCCATAATTATAATTGTTTTAAAGAATTTATTTAAAAAGAAAAAACACAATTTCTCCTCTGCATGTACAACATTGTACACACTGCACAGGAATAAAACTAAATTCAATAAAACACTAAATTAATATCCGCCTTAATGTGAATATATAGTATTCACACACGGGATTACATCGATAATAAGCAGAAGTATCGTATAATTTTTCTCTATGAAGGGATAAAACAGCAGCCCTTTGTGCCAACATATCCTCCCAGTCTTTTAAGGAGAAAATATATTCTATAGCCAAAGAGCGTTGCACACGCAGAAAGTTCAGCAATTGAGATTGGCCAATTCCCCCGGCCAGTTCGGCTTCCGGCAAATACGGCAACTGAGGCACCGCAATGCATGTTTCATCTTGTTGGTGATATATGGCGATAGTCTTAATATCCATACGACTTCCAGCATCTACCGTTTTACCGATAAATGTATCACTTGCTGTCTGCCACAAAGCTAATGCAAGTACGAGAAATCCTATGAATCTTAAATATTTTGCCATATCTTTCTGCAAATATAACAGTTTCTTTAATGTAATTGTTTAAATCCCATATCTTTTAATGATTGTTCAAGGATTAATAACAAAAAAGCCGCCCCAATCTCCGGGACGGCTTTCTATATATAAAAAGAATAGTTGAATTATTCAGCTTTCGCTTCTTCAGCAACCGGTGCAGTAGCTTCTGTAGCAGGAGCAGCTTCAGCAGCGCTCTTCTTTGAACGACGGGTACGAGTAGCTTTCTTAGCCACTTTTTCCTTAGCCATGTTTTCGTTGTAGTCAACGAGTTCAATGAAGCACATTTCTGCGTTGTCACCCAAACGGTTACCTGTTTTGATAATACGAGTATAACCACCCGGACGATCAGCAATCTTCACAGAAATTTCTTTAAACAGTTCAGTAACAGCAAACTTATCTTGCAAGTTGCTAAATACTACACGACGAGAATTAGTCGTGTCATCTTTAGCTTTAGTAATCAAAGGCTCAACGAATTTCTTCAATGCTTTAGCCTTTGCAACGGTCGTAGTGATTCTTTTGTGCTTAATCAAAGAACACGCCATATTAGACAGCATAGCGCTTCTATGAGAGGCAGTACGACCCAAATGGTTGAATTTCTTATTATGTCTCATTTTTTATTCTTTATCTA
>JAEXAJ010000147.1 GCA_023458215.1 Bacteroidota bacterium | reverse complement strand
AGTAACCTATCATGGCTACTCCGCCTTGGATGATGGCTAGCAATGGAATACCGATGGCATTGGAACGGATTATCATTGTGATTTCGTGTATCACATGTTGGGTGTTGGTTTCATTGAAGGGAAGGATGTCATTGATATACAGCTCCATTTTCTTTCCGCCTATCAGCATGAAGTACAAGACAAACACTAACACGAACATATTGACGGCAAAGCTGCTGATACCTCCCATCAGCATTTGCCCGATAGATGGCAGAGCCGAAATAACGTATGATATAACATCGCCTCGCAAAATATTGTAACCGGTTTTAGCTTTAATGATGCCGGCGGCTTCTTCAAAGGGAGCAATGATAGTTTGAGGATCAAGGTTGATATTTTGTAGATTGATAACTAATAGCCACACAACTAATGCCAAAGGAAGCAAGAAACATAGAATGGCTTCTGCCGTAATGAGGATAGCTGCCAGATTACGTTTCATTTTTAGCTTCTCGGATAGATGAATCATTTGCTTCCTTACCAAGATGTAGATGGTTAGTGCACCTAATAATCCGCCAAGGAAAGGAGTGATCTGTCGGAAAAGGATAATGCCTAATCCGATAATGAAGACGATTAATGATATTTTCCAATATTGTTCCTTAATGCTCATACTTTTTCTTTTTTTCTATAAAAGAAACAGTATGGGAACGGGAAAGTTTTTAAAAAGATTGTGTAGATTGAGTTTTATCCTTCATCGAGCCAACCTTTGCCTTGGCGCACGATTTCTATCTCATTATTTGTGCAACTGATGATGGTAGAAGCTTCTGTTCCGCCGATGCCTCCGTCGATTACCAGGTCTACTATATTACCGAATTTCTCGTCGATAAGTTCCGGATCGGTGATGTATTCAATGTCTTCGTTTTCATCATGGGGGAGGGTGGTGGTCATGATGGGGGCGTCGAGTAGACGGGCTATCTCCTGGATAATGGGGTTATCCGGCATACGTATACCTACTTCTTTACGGTTGCGGAAGATTTTGGGCAATCGTGTGGTGCCGTTTAAAATGAAAGTGAACGCTCCGGGTAGGTTGCGTTTCATCAGTTTAAACGTATTGTTGTCTACTTTGGCATATTCGCTGATACTGCTGAGGTCGTAGCAGATGATGGAAAGATTATTCCTTTTCGGGTCGATATCTTTCAGTTGGCAAATGCGTTCGATGGCACGTTCTTTCAGCCCGTGGCAACCAATGGCATACATGGTATCCGTGGGGTAAATGATGATACCCCCGTCATTCAAAATGTCTATTACCTGCTGCAAGTCGGCAGGATTATTGTTTTTTTCATAAAGTTTCAAAAGCATGGCGACGTGGGGTTTTGAATTGTTAGTACTGGCGCAAAAATAGATAATAATCGGTTTATAACCAAGTGTTTTATCTTTTTAGCATCTCTTTCTCCAGTTTCTTTATCTTCTTCCAGGCCTCTTTGAACTTAGGACAGAGGGTGACGGCTTTGTTGTAGTTCTTCATGGCTGCTTCCTGCATGCCGTGTTCGAGGCATTCATCGCCCATCTGGATATATTCGCGGGCATAGCGCACCAATGCTTTCTCTTTCTCCAGCGCAGCTTCTTTCAGTGCCTGATTCTCGGAGCGAAGCGTGTTGATTACATTCAACTTCTTGCGGATAAGGCGCTGTACATGGGGCTTCTCGATGTCGTAGCGGGAGTGGATGGCTTTGAAAAATTCGTCGAGGAATACATCAAACTCTCCTTTGTCAAAAGCTTTGGCGGCGGCTACATATTGCACATCGGCTTGCGCTTGTTTCAGGGCACGGTCGATGGCTTGTCGGTTATTGAAGCGTTCGGCAAAACCTACTATTTCGGGGCGGACAAATACGTCGGCGCGGCTGATGGGTTTCTTCAACTGGATGCCTTCAAGGGAGGTGCAGCGGCTGAGGGCCACGTAGGCTTGTCCTCCTGCAAATACGCCGCCGGTAAAGTCGATTACAACCCGGCTGAAAGTAAGTCCCTGACTTTTGTGAACAGTGATGGCCCATGCCAGTCGGATAGGGTATTGGGTAAAGGTTCCGAGTTCTTCTTCTTCAATCTGTTTCTTTTCTTCGTTGTACCGGTAGCGGATGTTGCGCCATGATTCCCGCTTGACATCGCATTCTTTTCCGTCGTCGGTGATGACATAGAGGGTTTCTTCCAAGGGGTCGAAGCCACTGATAACGCCTATCGTACCATTGACCCAACGGTGGTCGAAATCATTTTTAATGAAGATGATTTGGGCGCCCGGTTTTAATATAAGTTCTTTGGAGGTAGGGAGGCTGCTATCAGGGAAGTCTCCGGTGATTTCGCCATAAAAAGTGACGGGATCACCCGGAAGTTCTGCCAATTTCCGGTCGTTGATATAGTCTACATTGTCCCGGCGAGTGGCTAGCGTGATGTACATATCGGCCTCGGATTGCTCTATGGCAGTACCGTAGCGAGTATTGAGCAACTGTAAATCTGTGGCACCGATGGTATTGTTGCGGATGTGGTCTAGTACATGGATGAATTTGGAGTCCGTTTGCCGGTAAACCTTCTGCAATTCGATGGAAACAAGGTCTATCTGACTGAAAACCCTCGCGGAGAAAAAGTAGGGGGTAGGGTAGAAACGGTTTAGTATTTCCCGTTCATCCCCTTTGACAACGGGTTCTAATTGGAAGACATCACCTACCAGCAGGATTTGTTTTCCGCCGAAAGGTTCGCGCAGGTTGCGGGAGTAGACACGAAGAATGCGGTCGACGGCATCAATAATATCGGCGCGCACCATTGAGATTTCATCGATAATGACTAAGTCCAGTTCTTCAAGTAACTTACGATGGGGCTTGGTGTATTTGAAGAATTCGTGAATGCGTCCCCGTTGCAGGCTGAAGTTAGGATCATCGGGCAGCAGGGGGTAGAAGGGGAGTTTGAAGAAGCTGTGCAGGGTGCTACCTCCGGCGTTGATGGCGGCGATGCCGGTAGGGGCAAGGACGACGTGCTTCTTCTTCGTATGCTCGCAGATGTACCGCAAGAAGGTGGATTTACCCGTACCGGCTTTACCCGTCAGGAAAACAGACTGGCGGGTGTATTGAATGAGGCTCAAGGCGTCTTGAAACTCTTTGTTTTGGGTATCGGGAGTGAATTCCAATGGGGAGGTATTAGTTATAAGTTATTAGTTATAAGTTATTTGTTATTAACTGAGTATTATTTCTCAATTTTTAATTCTCAATTCTCAATTACTCCAAAGTGTTTTAGTGCATTGGCTATGCCGTCGTCATCAACGGAGGTGGTGATGTAGTCGGCTACCGCTTGTACATCTTCTTTGGCATTTCCCATAGCTACACCGATACCTGCGTGGCGCAACATGCTGATATCATTGCCACCATCACCGAAAGCCATGGTTTCGTCCAGGCGGATATTGAAATGACGGATTATTTCGTCGATGCCTTTTTGCTTGGTATTTCCTTTGGCGGTAACATCGGCAAAGGCAGGAAACCAGCGGCCTATCTCGCAGTTGGGGATGGAAGGAAGGATTTCTTTTTCCTCTTCTTCGGTGATGAAAGGGGTCATTTGAAAGATCTCCTTTCCTTGTATAGCTTCCTCAGGAGTTTTGACGGGGATGATATCAACTTTCAGAAATTCATGGAAGATTTGATTGACCAGTTCGTTAGGCTGGCAAACGCAAATATCATGTTCACCTACGGCGATACATGGAATATTTTTGTCGGTACAATACTGCATCATGGTCTGCACATCTCCGGCAGGGATAGCACTTTTATAGATAACATCTTGTCCTATAAAGCAGTAACCGCCGTTCATGGTGATGTAACCGTCTATCAAGTTACGTTCCTGTAGTTCGGAAAGATTGTTGATGATAACGCCGGGACGTCCGGTAGCAATGAAAATATGTATGCCTTTGGCTTTGGCGGCAGTCAATGCTTCGATGGTGGAAGCCGGTATCCGGTGGGTATCGAAACTGACTAATGTACCGTCGATGTCAAAAAATAGGGCTTTTATCATAAGGGTCTTTTTTATCTTGGGTGCGAAATTACTCAAAAACGAAGATATTTTGTACTTTTGCGAGCAAATAAATGGTAATTTACTTATGAAGAAGCATTCTTTCAAGGAGTGGCTGATTGCTACTCGTTCCTGGTCGTTTCCGGCTTCGGCGATGCCGGTGTTGGTAACATTAACCTATTTGTATTGGTTGCAGAACGATATAAACTGGATAAACGGAATATGGGCTTTAGTCAACATTGTCATTTTTCATGCTGCCGGTAATACGTGGAGTGACTATTTCGACTTCAAACGCGGAGTAGATACAAAAGATACGTATGGGGTGAAGACTTTGACCGGAGGAATGTTCGCTCCTAAAGAGATTTACCGTTTGTCATTGGGCTTGTTGGCAGTGGCACTTATGGGCGGTATCGGATTGTTGCTCTGTACGGGATTTCCACTGTTATATATAGGTATAGGTGGTGCCGCATGCGCCTTGCTCTATCCACCGTTGAAATATCACGCATGGGGAGATGTCGTTATCTTCCTGGCATACGCTTTCCTGCCCACTTTGGGAACGTCATACGTGACCACCGGCGTATTCAATTGGGATGTGCTGTGGGTAGCCATACCTGTGGGACTTATTACAGTGGCCATACTTCATGCCAATAATACACGGGATATCCGTACGGATTCTCATGCCGACATACGTACATTGGCTATGAAGCTGGGAGGTAAAATGTCTATGTATGTATATTGTGCCGAGATACTTTTCCCATTTGGCTGGATAGCAGGGTGTGCAGTCGCCGGAACTTTCCCTTTGTGGACGTTACTGGTTGCAGTGGCTTTAATTCCGGCAATCGGAAATGTGCGGATGGTATCTCAACTACCCCGGAAAGGAGAGGCGGCGATCGCTAATTTGGATGAAATGACTGCGAAACTCCAGTTACTATTTAGTTTGATATTTGCATTATCGTTTGCTATAGCAACTTTGTTGGTATGAAGAAATTGATTTTTACTATCCTATTAGCAGCAGTGCTGTGGACTATCATGTTCTCGCCTTGGACTGCCCCTTATGTAAATTTCTGGTGGATGATGACCGGGTCTGCACTGACTTTGTCGGTATTTGCTACCCTATTCCGTCCCGGTTGGTGGAAGGATGTGAAATGGAACTTATCTAATATATTGCTAGGCATCGTCATTGCCGTTGTATTATGGGGCTTCTTTTGGATGGGAGATAAGATTTCGACTTGGATATTTGATTTCGCCCGCCCGCAAGTAGACTCTATTTATGGAATGAAAGAAGGGGAGTCGCCCTGGTTATTGGCCGTATTGATGCTGTTCCTGATTGGACCTGCCGAAGAAATCTTTTGGCGTGGTTATGTGCAACGCACACTTTCTGATAAATGGAATCCGAATGTAGGCTTTCTGGTAGCCACCTCTTTATACGCATTGGTGCATGCGGGTTCTTGCAACTTTATGTTGCTGATGGCGGCACTGGTGGCCGGTGTGGTATGGGGAGCGCTTTATCGCTTCTTTCCCAACAGATTTGCCGCAATCATACTTTCACATGCATTGTGGGATGTGGCAGTCTTTATATTTTTCCCGATTTAAAAAACTCAAAGCTTATGAAATACAATTTTGATGAAGTGATAGAGCGCCGTGGTACTGATTCCGTAAAATGGGATGGCGTAAAGAATGTTTGGGGACGTGATGATTTGCTTCCCATGTGGGTGGCTGATATGGATTTTCGTACTCCTCCTTTTGTAATGGATGCTTTACGTAAACGCTTGGAACATGAAATCCTGGGTTATACATACGCTTGTGAAGATTGGTCTACATCTATTTGTAGTTGGCTGGAACGGCGTCACCAATGGAAGGTAACACGTGAGATGCTGACCTTCATCCCCGGTATAGTCCGTGGGCAGGCATTTGCTTTGCAATGTTTTACCCATCCCGGCGATAAGGTGATGGTGATGACACCGGTCTATCATCCGTTCTTCCTGGTAACAGAACGTATGGGGCGTGAAGTTGTCTATTCTCCTTTGGATTTATATGACGGGCATTATCACATAAACTTCGACCGCTTTCGCGAAGATATAAAGGGCTGCAAAGTACTTATTCTCTGTAATCCTCACAACCCGGGAGGACGTGTTTGGACGGTTGAAGAGTTGCAGCAGATAGCTGACATCTGTCTGGAAAATCATACTTTTGTTATTTCCGACGAGATACATGCTGACCTTACCTTACCACCTTATAAACACCATCCCTTTGCAACGGTTTCGGAGGCGGCAGCACAGAATTCGTTGGTCTTTATGGCACCCAGCAAGGCATTCAACATGCCGGGGTTGGGCAGTTCGTATGCAATTGTGCTCAATGAAGATATCCGTCGTCGTTTCATGGACTTTATGGAGGCAGGCGAGTTCTGCGAAGGCCACTTGCTGGCTTATATCGGTGCGGCAGCGGCCTATATGCACGGTGAAGAATGGTTGGAACAAATGCTTGCCTATATACAAGGTAATATCGACTTTACGGAGGATTATTTGAAAGAGCATATTCCCGGCATCGGCATGATACGTCCGCAGGCATCTTATCTGGTATATCTGGATTGCCGGGGATTAGGATTGACACAAGAAGAACTAAAACAATTGTTTGTGGATAAGGCGCATTTGGCTTTGAATGACGGAATGATGTTTGGCAAGCCGGGTGAAGGATTTATGCGGTTGAATATCGGTTGCCCCCGTTCCGTACTGGAGCAGGCGTTGGAACAGTTGGAACATGCAGTGATAAATAAATAGAAGATAGATGAAACGATTGCTTTTCCTGGGATTCATTTTGGTGTTGTTGGGTTTTGCCGGTTGTCGGAAAGCCGATGCAGGGCGTTTGTTGCGCTTGGCCGACGAACAGGTGGAAGTGAGTGTGGATAGCATTTACTCTCTGTTGGCACGGATCGAAGAACCGTCACAACTTTCGGGTGAGGAGAGGCTTTTGTATGGGTGGCTGAAGACTTATGTGCACTACAAATATAATAATTCCATGGCGGAAGATTCCCTGATATTACCTGCTTTCAATTATTATATCTCTCGGAATGACACTTTGAAGAAGTTGCTTTCGTATCAGTTGAAAGCTTCGTACTTGTATTGGCTGAAGGAATATAAGCAATCTATGGCTGTCATTGATAGCGGTATTGTCGAAGCTAAAGCCTTGCGTGACACCGCAAAGGTAATAGACATGATGGGATCAAAGGCTTATTGGTATGTATATGTTTGGAAAGATTATGCTAAAGCGATAGAAACATTCCGTGCCGCTATAGCTTTGAAAGAAGAGGCTCAGCTTTGTTTCTCTATGGGAGTTGCTATGGGATTGCAGAGTGAAGATTCGGCATCTTATTATATGAATCGTAGTGTGGAGCTAGCTATGCAGGCGGGAGATACCACCAAAATCGTTCATTTTTTGCGTAACTATGCTCAGTTGCAGGCCTATCTGATGAAGGAGTATACCGGAGCAATTACCACGATTCGCCGTATGGAACAGTATGTGAAAGATTCGGCGCAGTTAAGTATGGGAGATTTGGTAAAGGTGGAAGTCTTCCTGAAAGACGAATTACTTGATTCGGCACAATACTATCTGAACAGGGAGCGTAGAAGAGCAGCCGGTAGTGAGAAGTTTCTGACGGAAGAAAATATAGCATCGGTGTATCAGGCTATGATCGACTATACGCGCCACCGTACATTTGATGTATTGAATGTGATGCGTTATAATGACTCTGTGGCAAATGCACTTTCTGCCGTGCATAGTACTGTCAGGCGTAAGGACGAGAGCAAGGAATCTCTTTCGCAGGCGAACCTTATATTAACAGTGGAAAGGCAAGAGGCACAGCTTACCTTGCTGTTTGCCTTATTACTCTTGGTGCTTGTAGGTGGCGGCGCGTTCTTATATATCCGGAACCGGCGTAACAGATTGATTGAAGCCGAAGAGCGGGTGGAGACATTGACGCGCCTACTCGAAGAGGTTACTAAGAATGCCGAAACGGATGCTATTGATCTGCAAACTACCGAAAATGAGGAAGCCATTCCTGAAGTAGAAGACGGCCAATTCTTCCGAAAGATACTTCTGAAGCAGTTGGGTATTATCCGGTTGGTAGCTAAACAGCCTACGTCCCAAAATCAAGAATTACTTCGTCGTATATCCGGCATCACCAATCATGAACTTCCGGTGGAGAGTCTGCTGGTATGGGAAGATCTTTATCCTGTGATTGACCGTGTGTATAATAGCTTTTACACCAAAATGACCCGTCGCTTCGGTGAAATACTTATCGACAAGGAACAACAGCTTTGTTGTTTGCTTTGTGCCGATTTCTCTACCAAGGAGATTAGTGTAGTGACACAGCAAAGCATTCCTACCATCTATCAGCGGAAAACAAATATCCGCAAGAAATTGGGAATGGGGGAAAAAGAGGATGTGGTAGAGTTTATCTTAGGTCAACCCAGATTATTGTGAAGTTCGGCCGAACAGAATTACCTCTAAAGAGAAGTATATAGATCAATAGAGGGGTAATATAGAATTACTTAATTGTAAAGTATTGAAATATAGCGATATGTGTTTTCGTTATATAGACTTTTAATCTTCCGATATAGACTGCTTGTAACGTGTTTTACCTTTAACTTTGCACGAGAGTTAAGGACGTAAATGTAAAGTGTAAAACATAAAAATCACACGAATATGAAAACAGTTCTATCAGTTGGAAACAAAGTAAAAAGTAGACGATTAATTATCTTGGGATTACTCCTCGTATTGATGCTGACTTCACTTTCGGCACAAACCTATCAACTTTCCGGTTGTGTGCAAGATGATAACAAACAATCGGTAGAGGTAGCAAATATATTGCTGAAGAATGCCAAGGACAGTACTTATATAACCGGTATGCTGACTGACCCCCAAGGTTGTTTTGCCTTTACCCAACCCAAAGGGGAATATCTGCTGCACATTACCCTTATTGGTAGCGAAGATCTCTATTTACCCGTTTCTCTGCAAGAGAATAAGAATGTCGGAACGTTGACTTTAAAAACTTCTTCCGCCTTGCTCGATGAGGTAACGGTTACTGCTGCCCGTCCTGTAGTAAAGCGCTTGGTGGATAGAGTGGTATTTGAAGCGCATAATACCATCGCCTCAGCCGGAGGAAATGCCCTCGACCTTTTGCGTGAGGTACCCGGTCTGCGTGTCGGGCAGAACAGTATAGATATTATTGGCAAAGGTGGTATCAAGGTGTATATCAACGACCGCGAAACAAAGCTTACCAGTGATGATTTGATAGATTATCTCCGTTCTTATGACGCTTCTCAGATATTGAAGGTAGAAGTGATTACCACACCTCCTTCCAAGTACGATGCGGCAGGAAATGCCGGTATCATTAATATTCGTCTGAAGTCTCGCCCTAAAGACTATTTGGGTGGTACGGCCTCCGCTTCCTATATTGCCGGTAAGAATGATAACTACGGTTATGGTAGCTTGAACCTGAATATCAGCAAAGGCCGTGTGACTTCTTTCATAAACGGAGGAACCACACAGGGCAGCTATGAAACTCTTGAGACGAACTTACGCTATTTCCCAAAGAATACTTGGGAAAGTCGTTCGGAATATACCAACTATATGAACAGCTATTATGCTCAGGCAGGTGTGGATGTAGCGTTGGAAAGAAACTGGGCCGTAGGCGTGCAAGCCATCTATAACCACAGTGCTCCAAAACCCAACAATACACTTTCATGGTCGAAGGTCTACGATCTCTCTGCCAATCGTTTGGACTCTCTCCTGTTCTCCGATAGCAATAACGATTATAGTTCCGACCGCCTCAACCTGAACTTCCATACCGACAAGACTTGGGGAGATAAAGGGCGGAAAATGACTTGGGACGTGGACTACCTTCGTGATAGCCGCGACGAGAACATGGGCTTCATCTCCGAAACCCGTTTGCCGGACGGTACAAAGATTCCGGGTACTAACTTTGATTACAGCTATTTGCAAAACCGCAAGGTAGATGTTTTCTCTTCTGCTCTTGATTTTAATCTTCCCTTCGAGAAGTACAAAATAACCGCAGGTGCCAAAGTTTCTTTCACCAATACCCGCAACCGTATCAACTACGATACATCGGATCCGAGTTTGGTACAGGATGATTATTTCCGCTATAAAGAACAAATTTATGCTCTTTATGCCGATTATAGCCGCGAGTTTTCCGAACGCCTCTCCATGCAGCTGGGATTACGAATGGAGCACACCAGCACTACCGGTATTTCCGAAGTCAAAGATACGGAGGACAAGCACGATTATACCCGTCTGTTCCCTACGCTCTACTTCTTGTATGCCCCTGTTGAAGGTCATGCGCTGAATCTTAGTTTCTCCAACCGCATTTCGCGCCCCTCGCAGAACATGGTTAACCCCTTCCCGTTCTATCAGAACAAATACACATTTGCTTGTGGACGCGAGGACTTGAAGCCGAGTTACACTTATAATGCAGAATTGGGATATACATTGAAAAACAATCTCAATATATCTGCCTATTACTCTTATTCGGATGATGTGTTTTTCCAGGTGGTAGGTCTTGATCCTGAAACGAATGTAAGTTCTTTCCTTTGGGAGAATTTTATGACGACAAATGCTTTCGGTATTAATAACTCTTATACCTTCCGTACTAAGTGGCTGCAAACATACGCACAGCATGGAGTGAGCTATCGTCGTACTACTTCGAGTGCGCCGACTACTTCTCCCGAAGAGAAAGGTTGGGCCTATGATGCAAGTCTGCGCAATACTTTCTATCTGAATGAGAAAAAGACATTTGTAGCCACGCTTTCCGGTTCCTATTCCTCTCGCCAATATCATGGTGTCTATCTGATGCAGCCCAATTACAGTGTCAGTGCAGGTTTGCTTTACCGCATGCTGGACAATAAACTCAGTCTCAGTTTCAATGCCAATAATATCTTTGTCAGTCATTCCAAACTCGAGACTCTCTCCAATAATATGAAGATGACCGTGGATAATCAGTTCTCCTTTACCAATTTCCGCATCGGAGTTTCTTATACTTTCGGTGGAGATATTCGTAGTAAGGGTCAAAGAAATAGTAATGATGATATTCAGAGGAGACTCTAACAGCCTTAATTCCTGACGCGTGTCGTTCGATATGTTTCTCGGTGCCGAACAATGTGTTCCTCGGTGTCGGTCGATGCGTTCCTCGGTGTCGAACAAATTAGTTCATTACTTTTCGGATATGAGCTAAATGTGATAAAGTGATTGGGTGATAAAGTGATAGTGGGATAACACTCTGTGGCACATAGCGCAGCTACCTTATCACCTTATCACTTTATTACCCTATCACCATTTTTGTTTCCTTTCTACCAGCATTATGAATCTAATTCAACTCTTGACTTACGTTAATAATCTCTAAAGCCATCTACTTTTGCCTTTACTATCTTGCTTTTGTTTGAAATAAAACGATATTTTTGTAATATCATTATGATATCAACTAAATCTATTGAATATGGAAGCAAAAGAATTGGTTTTCAAAGGTTTTAAGGTGAATGGCTTTTTAGCTTTGTTCCTTCATCTGGTCGTTCTCACGGCAGTAATTGTCTTTGGGTTTATCATAAGTGTACCTACGCTTATCCTCTCAGTGTGTTTATCTGTTGTTTGGTTTATTCTGTTCGCGGGTTATATGCAGTTGGAACCTAACGAAGCACGTGCAATGGTGTTCTTTGGAAAATACAAGGGAACATTCAAAGAAACGGGATTCTTTTGGGTAAATCCGTTTCTCGATAAGAAAAAACTTTCGCTTCGCGCACGTAACCTCGATGTGGAACCGATTAAAGTGAACGATAAAATAGGTAATCCCATTCTGATAGGTTTGGTGCTTGTATGGAAACTGAAAGATACGTATAAAGCTATGTTTGAAATCGATGCACAGACTATGGCAGCTTCGAATGCACCTTCGGGAAGTGCAAATCAGATTAATATAGGCAATGCCGTGGCAAACCGCATGAACGCCTTCGAGAACTTTGTAAAAATACAGAGTGATGCCGCTCTACGCCAAGTGGCCGGTCAATATGCGTATGATGATAATGAAGCAAATACGGAAGAATTGACCCTGCGCTCGGGTGGAGAAGAAATTAATGAGCAGTTGGAACAAAAACTGAATGAACGTTTGGCTATGGCAGGTATGGAAGTAGTGGAAGCCCGCATTAATTATCTGGCATACGCTCCCGAAATAGCCGCGGTGATGTTACGCCGTCAGCAGGCATCTGCTATTATAACCGCTAGGGAAAAAATAGTAGAAGGTGCTGTCTCCATAGTAAAAATGGCACTTCATAAACTTTCTGAAGAACAGATTGTTGAACTGGACGAAGAAAAGAAGGCAGCAATGGTTAGCAATTTGTTGGTAGTGCTCTGTGCCGACGAAGCAGCACAACCTGTTGTAAATACCGGAACTTTGAATCATTAATAGTAGATAACTATAACTGACTAATCACTAAAAAAGGTGGCTAAAAAAGAAACTTCAACCAAAAGTTTTGTCCTGCGTGTAGATGCTGCGACGATGGATGCTATTGAAAAATGGGCAGCCGATGAGTTTCGCAGCACCAACGGGCAGCTTCAGTGGATTATTGCCGAAGCATTGCGAAAAAGCGGACGGATGAAGAAATCTAAAAACTCATCCTCTACTGAAAACAATGAGGAGGGAGAACCTTAATCTATTAAATCGATATATACCATGATTAATCTGGGTCCTTATTCAGGAAAGAATTGTCCGAATGTGCGTTATTCTCCTAACATAATTGATCGTGTTCTCGAAGGAGCGGCTTTGCTTGTTCTTCTGGCTATCTCTTTTATTATCTATTATATTATGGCTTTTAAATATAAATAGCCAACTGTACCTATATCTTATGACTAATGGATGCTAGAATACCTAATTTAGGGGATTGTGGTATATTTCAGGGAGCTGTATCTTTGCAATATCAGATTTGAATGAATTAGTTAGTCATAATTACGTAACCACTTTTATGAAAATAAAAGATTCCCCGCTTCCCGATGAGAGATCGTGAAGCGGGGATTTTAAGTTTACTATAGTGAGTCTTTTATATCGCTGAGTTCTACCAGCTTATTGACGATGGCGTAAATGGTAAGCCCTGCCGGAGAATGTATCTGTAACTTACGGGCAATGTTGCGGCGATGGGTGATGACGGTATGAATGGATAGAAATAATTTATCCGCAATGGCTTTGTTGGTCATGCCTTTCACTACGCAAGTTATGATTTCCTTCTCGCGTTGGCTGAGCGCCTCCTGCTCATTGTCTTTCTCCTCTTCTTCCTCGGTATGCAAGAGATGGTTTATCTTGTTGGCTATAACATCGATGTCATCGCAAATGGCGAAGTTCTCGTCATATTCTTTCAGCATATTGTTGTCGATAACGGAGCAAACGATGGCGATGTATTTGATACCTGCTTTCCCATGTTCGGCTTTGAAAGCCGCTAAGTCGAACCATCCGCCGAATGTAGGGTTGATGATAACAATATCAGTAGGATGCAGGTGGATGTAGTTCTGCAATGATTCCGGTGAAGAAACCTCGATGGGATGTGCGTTCAGGCTAGGGATACGTTTTAATACAGCCGTAAGTCCGCTGCGCACGATGACCGAAGTCTCTGCAATGACAATCCTCAGTGAAGTGTTATTGTTCATTTTTTCAGTTTCCTTTCTATTTGTGCTACGGCGGGAACAAACATATAGTCTTCTACCTGGCAGTGGGTGGCAAGGTCTTGTTCGCAATTGAAGATGTCGAACAAAACGGCATTGAGGAGATTATTGTTCTCCTTTTCGGGATAGTATTTTATTATGATGTTTTTCAGTTCCTTCAACTTTGTATCTATCTGGTTGTGCTTGCTGGCAAAGGTTGCAATATCATATTCGTCCGAAAGTTTGCCTTGCAGCAACTGCTCTACATACGTAAATACGGCTTTGTTTTCATACTCCATGTGGCGGCGTACTTCCTTGGCATATTCGTCGAAGAACTTTAGGATGAGGAATGCTACATCATCGCTTTCCGAGCAATCGATAGCTTCAATAAGTTTGCGGCGGATGCCCGGCAGATTGAAGTCGAGGAAGTATGCATGGGCACGTTTTAAGTAATCCATGAGGGCGGAAATGGAAAAATTGTTTTCATTGCCACTATAAGAATACTGCTCTTCGCTGATGAAATTGGCTACGGCTAAAAAGGTAGGATAATCAACTCCTTGACTTTGGCAAACGTCTTTTACACTCTTGTCTCCGAATCCCAGCGATAGTCCGAAACGGCTCATCACCATTAATAAGGAGTAGTTGTCACAGATGAGATCGCTCATTTTATCTGTAGGACGATACTTATGTTGCTCATTCATTGTTGATTATTGTTTTAGTTGCTTTAATTCGTGCGCAAAGTAACGGCTTTTCTCTGAGAATTGCAATCGCTATTTGTAGGTATTTTGATTCGTTGTTTTCTGTTTGGAGAGGAGCAAACTATATCCTTTAGTTTTGTTTAACGCAATAAATTAGTTTGTGAACTAAATAATTTAGTTATTTGCAAAAAAACAATTAGGAACTATGAAAGGATTGACTGCAAAAGAAGAAGAACTCATGGGCTTTTTTTGGGAAAAAGGACCTTTGTTTGTGAAGGAGATGCTGGCATTTTATGAGGAACCGAAGCCGCATTTCAATACTTTGTCGACCATCGTAAGAGGGTTGGAGGAGAAAGGGTTTCTAAATCACCACACCTATGGCAATACTTATCAGTATTATGCTGTGGTGAGCGAGGAAGATTTCCGTAAACGGACACTGAAGAATGTGATTAGCAAATATTTCAATAATTCATACCTCAGTGCGGTGTCGTCGTTGGTGAAGGAGGAGGATATATCGTTGGAAGAACTGAAACAACTGATACAAGAAGTGGAAAAAGGGAAAGAATAAAAGTCATTTTTTAATTTGTAATTCATAACTGAACCATGGGGTTATTCTTTGTATATATTCTTAAGTCATCGGTTTGTCTGGCAGCATTCTACTTGTTCTACCGCTTGTTGCTGAGTCGTGAAACGTTCCATCGTTTCAACCGGTTTGCCTTGTTGGGCATTTTGCTGCTATCGTGCTTGTTGCCATTGATAGAGGTAAGTGTGCAGCAAGAGACGGGAGTGCATCAGACTATGATGTCATTGGAGCAATGGCTATTGTTGGCCGAAGCTATGAACTCGGCGCAAGTGCAGACACAAGAGGTGGCTGTTACGTGGATTCAAGTAGCTCTGATGCTTTATTTAGCGGGAATACTATTCTTTGCGTTGCGTAATATATACTCTTTGTTGCGATTGGTAGTATTGCTGAAATCGGGTAAGGAAGAGAATTTGGATGCTTACGTGCCGGATAGGAAAGGAGTGACACTGATTGTACACAACAAAGAAATTGCCCCTTTTAGTTGGATGAAATACATTGTTATCTCTCAGAAAGACTTGGATGAGAACGGAAGGGAAATCCTGATGCATGAACTTGCCCATATTCATAACCGCCATTCGTTGGATTTATTGGTCGCGGATATTTGTATCTTTTTGCAATGGTTCAATCCGGCTTCCTGGCTTTTGAAACAAGAATTACAGAATATCCATGAGTATGAAGCGGATGAAACCGTAATCAAAGAAGGCGTAGACGCGAAACAATATCAACTCTTATTAATAAAAAAAGCTGTTGGCACAAGGCTCTACTCTATGGCCAACAGCTTTAATCACAGTAAACTTAAAAAACGTATCACTATGATGTTAAAAGAAAAATCAAGTCCGTGGGCACGTATGAAGTATCTTTATGTACTTCCGT
>JAEXAJ010000146.1 GCA_023458215.1 Bacteroidota bacterium | reverse complement strand
AAGGTCTGGTAACATACGACCGGAAAATAAAGAAAGATGCATTCTACTTTTACAAGGCAAACTGGAACACAAAAGATAAGTTTGTTTATATTGCCGGACGCAGAGAAGTGAACCGAACACAAAAGCTTGTGAATATTCAAGCCTTTAGCAATTGTGGTGAAGCTGAATTGTGGCTTAATGGCAAAAATATGGGAAAAGCAGCACCCAATCAGGTGAATGTGTTGCAGTGGAATAATATATTACTGCGTGAAGGAGAGAATACTATCATGGTTAAAAACAAATATGGTATCGATCAATGTGTTTGGGTTCTATCCCCACGAAGATAGTTTAGCTTAGCTGCTCAGGTTATCCTGAGCAGCTAAACTCCTGTTTCATTAGAATAAATCCAGCTCAGCCATAGAAGCGACTTTACTGTTGCCGGCAATGCGTGTTGCTTTTATGCTGATGTATCTTGCTTTGACAGCTTGTTTGAAGAAGTGGCTTCTCTGCGTTGGATCATTGATTAGATTTCCAAAGATAAATGGCTCTACTTCTTGCCAATTACTACCATCCTTGCTTATACAGAACACGCCCTCTTCAATCATACCTTCGGCATCAAGGTTTTGGGGAGTGTAGGCAAATCCGTTCAGTTCTTCTTCTTTTCCTAAATCGATGGAGATGTATGGGTTGCCGCTTTGTTCACTCATCCAATAGCTGGAGGGATTTTCGTCGAAGACATTCGTTGCCGGATTGTCGGCTTTGGCACTGCTTGCCTTCAGTAGTTTCCAGTTCTTTTTTACCAGTCCGAACCGCCCGTGATACATGGGACCGGTAGCATCATCCAGCACTGAGATAGCTTTGATCTCTCCATTTTCCATAAAGAACGGTTCACTATATTCGGTTGAGGAGACATTTGGGGTGCTACCATCGGTGGTATAATATATCTTTATGTTTTCGTTGGAAGTCAGAGTTCCGAATTGTCCGTCGTAACTCCGCCAGTTGAATTTCTGCTTAATAGGCTCTATGGTAGTGTATCCGTCGAGGTTTCTTTGTACACTTAACATGGGCGGACGCGATTTGTAATAATGGGCTGAGACACTACAGATGGCGGGAGTGAGGCGTGATTCCGGAATACGGATTCTAATTTTATCGGTAGTAATATCCGGAAAGCGATGTATGCGCCTGTAACCTATATTGGTAGCTTCCGAAATGTTTTGCCATTTGCCGTTTATATAAGCATCTATGGCATGCTTCTCTACCCGTTCGCCCATTTGGGAGATAGGTTCCTGAATAGCAAGCCGGTTGATCGTAATAGGTTGAGGGGTGGATATTACTATCTCTTTGGGTTGAGCATCGAGCACGATGTAGGTTTCGGGATTGTTGTCGAGTACTTGCTTCGGACCTTTCGCATTATTAAAAAGATTCTTTTTATAGGTTTCATTGATGCGCTTTCCTGTTTCTTTCAGTACATTGACATCTGTATCCGAAAATCGACCTTCTCGGTTGGGTGGTATGTTGAGTAAGAAAATAGAGTTTCCGCCTGTGGAGCGTTCGTAGATATCGAATACATCATCTGCCGACCTTACTTTTTGGAAAGTGTCATCCCTGTAGAACCAGCCTTCACGGATGGAAGTGTTTGTTTCGGCTGGCTGATAGTGTAGATAGAAGGGCTTTTCTTTGCTGTAATAGACGTTGCGGGTACCGAGGTCGCCGTATAGATCCATGTAATCGTTCATGGTGTGCGGATCGTCCATATAAGTAATGACGTTCCACTCCGTATCCCTGGTTGCACCGGCTTCGTTGCCGCACCATCTCACGTCTTCCCGACCGAAGATAGTAGCATTGGGGGCAAGCGTTCTTATCAATTTTCTCCAGGCTTGATAGTTGTATTTCTGACCTCCTTTGGTTTTGGGGTGGGCACCGTCAAACCATACTTCATGGATAGGTCCGTACTCAGTCAGTACTTCAAACAACTGGTTGAGGAAATATTCATTGTAATCATCTACTACGAACTTGAACTTCGTTTTATTCTTGAAAGGTCTTCCCGGTACTTCTCGTGGAATGGTTCTTTCGGTATGTTTACTTAGATTTCCATAAAGTCCTTGTGGACTTTCAATCTGAAATAAGTCGGCGGGAGACAGGTAAATACCTAACTTCAATCCGTACTTCTTGCATGATTTTGCCAAGTCTTTCAGAATGTCCCCTTGTCCGTTTCTGAAATTGGTAGACATTACACCATGCTCGGTGTATCGGCTTTGCCACAAGACGAATCCGTCATGATGCTTTGCGGTTAGAATTACCATTTTCATGTTGGCGGCTTTCATGGCTTCGCACCATTGGTCGGTATCCAAATCTTTCAGGTCGAATACCTTTGGATCTTCCATTCCGTTTCCCCATTCCATCCGGGTGAAGGTGTTGGGACCGAAATGTACAAAAGCAATAAACTCGTTTTGCAGGGCACTAAGTTGGTTGGGAGTTGGTATAATATGTGCCGACTTCTCAATAATTTCTTCTTTCGAATCATTTGCATCAACCTTGATTGTGCTGTGAAAGTCGGTTTGTGGCTTCTGTGCCTGCATTTGCAGGAAGCATAAGGCACTGAACAATAAAATAACTTTCGTTTTCATGGGTTTGTATTTAAATAGTTTATTAGATTCTCTTGTAAGACAGGGTTCACACAAAAATAGAGTATTCTCTTTTAACGAACAAACTTCATAGGATATATGTCGTTTATTGATAACCTTTTATACTTGAATAATAACAAATAATACCCTTTTGGATAACATATAATAATATCATTCAAAACAGCTTTCACTACTTTTGTAAACAAGAAAAGCGGTATAAATTTAAATACTAAGAAATGATGAAACACAAAATTGCTTTTTTACTTGTTAGTTTGTTCTCCTTATGTGCTTTATCGGAAGCACAAGAATTGTATGTCGGCGCAAACTATCATCCTCATGATGATAAAAATGTGGAGAAGATAAAGAGTGATATCTCTTTGATGAAAGCTGCCGGTTTTAAGGTCGTGAGGGTGGGACATTTGGCATGGGATAGTTATGAGCCCTCTGATAGCGTATTCGATTTTGAATGGTTTGACGATGTGATGGATAGGATGGATGAAGCGGGTATCAAAGTGATTCTCGATATAGCCATACGTCCGGCTCCCATTTGGCTGCATCATAAATATCCCAGTATAGATGTGGTCGATGCCAACGGAAATGTTATGTATCCCAATCATCGCTATATGGAAGATGTCGGAGATCCGATGTTTCAAAAGTATGCCTTACGCTTTACCGATGCTGTGACCAAAAGATATGGCAAGCATCCTGCACTCCTTGCATTCGGCATAGACAATGAATCGGGAGATGGCCCTATTTCTTACTCGGAGACTGTAAGACAACGTTATATTGCCTGGTTGAAAAACAAATATTCTACTGTAGAGAATCTGAACAAAGCATGGGCGGGACAACGCTGGTCAAGAATCATTAATGACTTTCAGGAAGTAGGCTTTCCTGTTTCAGGTTCCATTAATGGTGCTCCTGAGCGGAGGCTCGACTTCAGGCGTTTTATCTCCGATGAAATCAACGGATTGCTTCTGAAAGTGATGGAGGTAGCCAATATGAATGCTCCGAAAGCGTTGTTGAATACGAACGCCTGGTATTACAGTCCTCTGAAATATTTTGATTATTCTACGATTGCCTATTCCGGTAAAATGACGCGTGAAGGTTGTGGCTTTTATCCCGGACCTTCGCTGACTACAAATTGGGGAATAATGAATGCATTGTTTGGCATGTCTCGCATTCAATTCGAGAGCACAAATCCTTTCTGGTGTTCGGAGTTCACTACGATGACGGCTGTTCCCAACTCTATCCGTAAATCTGCATACGCCACTCTGATGTATGGTGGGCAAATGATTTGTGGATGGACCTGGCAAAGCATGCATGGAGGTGAAGAACAATATTTGGAAGGTATGCTTGACTGGGATGGCGTACCCAACCGCAAATATGATGAATATAAAAAGATAGCAACCGAGTTCAAGAAAATAGAGAAGTTCTTTCCTTATAAACCACAGGCGGAAGTGGGAATGGCTTTTTCTTTCCCCAGCCAGATAGCCAGCAGTGTTTTCCCCGAACAGCATGATAGTCAGCTACAAGCTTGTTTCAATCTGTTTTTCTATCGTAACATGGATGCGCGTGTAGTAGAGATGAGTAAAAGTGCGTTGGATTATAAATTGTTGTTTGTTCCCGGAGTAGCTGTGATGGACAAGGCTGTTGCTGAGAAAATACGTGCCTATGTTAAGAAAGGAGGAACAGTAGTCATGACCACCAATTCGGCTATTGTTGAAGAGAATGGGCAGGTGTTTTCTACTACTCGTCCGGGCTTGTTAAGTGATGTGTTTGGTATTCGTGTGGGTAGTTATGAAGAAACGAATGTATTAAATGAGATTTCTCGTAAATCTTATACAGGTCAGAAACTTGAATTGACCTATGGGAACCGTACAGTTAATACGGAATCAGCTCGTTTTGATGTGATAGAGTTGCAAGGCGCTGAAGCTTTAGGTACTATTGTTAGTCTGGATCAGGATTACCCTATTATTACTTCAAACCGTTATGGTAAAGGCCGCGCCATTTATGTAGGTTTGCCGGCGGGTGATGTACTGAATCCGTTGGTTGATGATCTGATTAACGATCTTTCTATCAAAAAAGGACCGGAAGTGCCGGAAGGTGTGATGGCTCGTATTATTGATAGTAAGCATGTTCTTTATTTGAACATGAGTGGTGAACCGAAACTAATCAGGCTGAACGGAAAATCAAAGAGTATCCTTTTTGATAAGAGTTATTCGGATAGTTTCTTGCTGCAGCCTTATGAACCGGAATTTGTAGAACTGGAATAATTGATTTTAGCAAGGGAGTACGGACAAAATGATAAAAAAGCCATAACTCCCTTGCTTTTCTGTCTGCTTTTTCTTTCATTTGTGGCGTAAAATGTAATCTCCCCCTCATCTCTAATCTAATAATATGAAAAAGTTGCAATTGCTCTTTTTATGCCTTTGGGGTATATGTCTTTCTGCTGCTGCGCAAAGCTATATGTTTAAGCATTTGGAAGTGAAAGACGGACTATCCAATAATCAGGTGAATGCTATTTATAAAGACTCGAGAGGCTTTATGTGGTTCGGTACGGCTTCCGGGCTGAACCGGTATGATGGTTATGAATTCAAAATATACCGTAACCAAAACAACGATACCAAGTCTCTGCCCGACAACTATGTGCAAGAGATACAAGAAGACGCTTCCGGAAACTTGTGGATACGTACCAGTGTAGGTTATGTCTTTTATAATTCGCTGACCGATACTTTTGACCGTGATGTTGAGAAATGGATGTGGAATATAGGTATATCCGGAAACCCTTCCTATATCTATATTGACAAGCACAAGACATTTTGGATATATATTTTAGGTAAAGGTATTTACCGATACAACGATGGAGATAAAAAGGCCGAATGTGTGAATGTGAAGGCAGAGGCATTGCTCAATGCGGGCATTGCTGAAATGGCGGAGTGCAACGAAGGAATTTTGGTGATGTACAGTCATGGAGTAATAGTATGCCTCGATAAAGAAAAATTGTGTATAAAATGGACAATCAACGAGGTTGCTGCCGATGTAGGCAAAGAGGCTGTGGATGACTATTCATTATTTATAGACCGGAATGAGCGCTTGTGGATATATGGTGTATTGGGGATGTGGATTTATAATTTGCCACAGAGAACATGGGAACAGCGTTCTCCCAAGAATAATTCCTATAACAGTGTGCGAGCTGTATCACAAGACAAGCATGGATCTATTTGGATGGGGAAAGATCAGGATGGAGTTGAATTGGTGGATGCTAATGGGAAACATGTGCATTTGGTCAATGATCCTAATAATGAACGTACCCTCTCTAATAATACAATAACGGCTCTTTACGAGGATGCCTCAGGTACGATGTGGGTAGGAACGTATAAAAAAGGGATTTCATATTACAACGAGAGCATCTTCAAATTCGGACTTGTTGATATCGGAGATATTAATTGTGTTGAGAATGGCCGGAAAAGTGTGGTATGGTTGGGTACGAGCGGCAGTGGTTTGATACGTTGGGACCGGTCGACCGATGAACGGAAAGTGTTTTCCCATACTTCCGATCCAAACTCTATTTCAAGTGATATCATTGTATCCCTCTTATTGGATAGCAACGACAAACTTTGGGCAGGAACCTATTGGGGAGGTCTGAACTGCTATGATGGAAACCGTTTTATACACTATCGTGCGGGTGGAGAAAACACGCTGGCCTCAGATAATGTATGGGCTTTGCTGGAGGATTCTGATAAAAATATATGGATTGGTACACTAGGTGGAGGATTGCAATGCTTTAATCCTGCAACAGGTGTGTTTGTCACCTATGCTTCTAATAATTCAAACCTTGTATCCGACCATGTGTCTTCCTTATGTTTAGCACGTAACAATACGTTGATTATCGGTACTTCAGTGGGAGTGGCAATGATGGATTTGGCTACCCGTAAGATAACCAATTTGTCCGGTAGCCATTCGGGGATGCGGCAATTCACTAATCAGACAGTTAATCAGGTATACGAAGACAGTAGGGGGTTGATTTGGGTAGGAACCCGCGAGGGATTGAATGTATATGACCCGAAGTCGGACGAATTTTACCGGGTAGATATCAAACCCAATTTTTCAGAGTTCTATATATTGGGTATTACGGAAGATGACAATAATAGCATGTGGGTCAGTACCGGAGGTAAACTGATTAATGTTACTATCTCTGCCGAGGAGAAGACCGGTAAATTATCTTTTCATTGTCATACTTACGATGAAAAGGATGGTTTGCAAAGCTGCGACTTCAATCAACGTTCTTTGAAACGCTTGCATTCAGGAGAGATAGTTGTGGGAGGATTGTATGGATTGAATAATTTCCGATCTGATAATATTAAATACAACCGCGCTTTACCTAAAGTCATGTTTACCGGCTTCCAGCTATTTAATGAGGATGTGAAGGTGGGTCAGGAGTATGACGGGCATACGATATTGAAGGAGGCCTTGAACGAGACCAAAGAAGTGGTACTGAACTATAAGCAAAATGTCTTCACTGTACTTTTTGCTTCGGACAATTATGTTTTGCCTGAGAAGACCCGTTACTATTATAAATTAGAAGGATTCAACAGTGATTGGTTGGTCAGTATGGTTGACCAGCATCGTGTAACCTATACAAACCTTGCTCCGGGTACCTATTTCCTGAAAGTGAAAGCCATGAACAGTGACGGATATGCCGGGACCGAAGAGGCTTCATTAAAGATTGTTATTCTTCCGCCTTTTTGGATGACCCCTTGGGCCTATGCAGGTTATGTTATTTTGCTGATTGGAGGATTATTCCTTGCCCTTTACTCTGTACAACGCCGTGAACGCAATAAGTTCAAGATACGCCAGATGGAACAGGATGCTCGGAAGACGGAGGAAGTGAATCAAATGAAGTTCCGTTTCTTCACCAATGTCAGCCATGAGTTGCGCACACCGCTTACGTTGATTATATCTCCGCTGGAAGGTATGATTAAAGAAACAAAAGATGTAAAGCAATTAGATAAACTGAATCTGATGCACCGCAATGCATTGCGTTTGTTGAACCTGGTGAACCAGTTGCTTGATTTCCGTAAGAACGAAATGGCAGGCTTGCATCTCTGCTTGTCGGAAGGAGATATCGTGACTTATGTTCGTAATATTTGCAGTTCCTTCATGATACTTTCCGAGAAGAAGAACGTACATCTTACTTTTTTCTCGGCTGTAGAGTCACTCAATATGGCTTTCGATGAAGATAAAGTTGGCAAAATTGTGATGAATCTCTTGTCCAATGCTTTCAAGTTTACCCCGGATAACGGGCGTGTCGATGTGTCCTTAGAAGTACTGAAGGGCTCTCCCGAAACTTTGGAGATTAAAGTATCAGATACCGGAAGTGGGGTGAAAGATGAAGACAAGGAACGCATTTTTGAACGGTTCTACCAAGTGGAGCATGAAGGAGAGAGCAATCGCTCTACCGGTAGTGGCATTGGCTTGAGTTTGGTGCGTGATTTCGTGACATTACATGGCGGAGCAGTGCGAGTATTCGATAATGTAGGTGCGGGCAGTGTATTTGTGGTCGATATTCCGGTGAAACATTCGGTGGTGAATGTAGCTACTCCCCTTTCGGTAGAAGCAGCCGAAGAAGATGCGGTGGCGCTTGATAAGACGCAAAAAGATGAAACGGAGGAAAATAGCCAAGTGGGCGAGAAGAAGAAGCCATTGGTCTTGATTGTGGACGATAATGAAGATTTCGTTACCTTTATGAGAGACAGCTTGAGTCTTTACTTCTCCGTACAGTCGGCGGTAAACGGGCAGGAGGCTTGGAATATAATTCCCGAATTGATGCCCGATTTGATTGTCAGCGATCTGATGATGCCCGAGATGGATGGAAACGAACTGTGCCGTTGGGTGAAGACCGACAAACGTACTGAAAATATTCCTTTTGTTCTGCTTACCGCCAAGCAATCGGTAGAAAATAAAGTGGAAGGTCTGACTATTGGTGCCGATGATTACGTGACGAAACCGTTTAATATGGAAGTGCTGATTCTGCGTATGCGCAAACTGATAGACCTGAGCAGTCGTAGCAAGTCGCGCAATCGTATCGATCCTGAGCCGAGTGATATTGTTATCACTTCGTTGGACGAGAAATTGATAGAGAATGCCATTAAATATGTAGAGGCTAATATAGCTCGTAGCGATTTATCTGTAGAGGAATTGAGTCACGAACTGGGCATGAGCCGGGTGCATCTTTATAAAAAGTTGTTGCAGATTACGGGCAAGACTCCTATTGAGTTTATCCGTATCATCCGCTTGAAGCGTGCGGCGCAATTATTGCGCGAAAGCCAGCAGAATGTGTCGGAGATAGCGTATCAGTTGGGCTTTAATAACCCCAAGTATTTCAGTAAATATTTCAAGGATGAATTCGGCGTTTTGCCCTCTGTCTACCAGGAAAGAGAGGGCAAATAACAAAAGATACCCATGCTTGAAACATATTGTCTTTTAGGTAATCAAATGAGCCCTTTCGATTGAACATCGGAGGGGCTTTTTGTTGAAAGAATGTTCTACTTTTACATCCGTAGAAATATATTTAAAACTATTGATATGAAATTGAAAAACACTTCAGTTTGTTTGATTGCCGGGTTGATGTTTGCCGCGTGTGCCGGAGGTGGATATCAGAAGACCGGAAACGGGATTGTTGTAGAGATTAAGCAGCAACAACCCACCGATGTGCGCAAGGTACGAGTAGAAGTAATGGGTGAAAAGCTCATTCATGTATCGGCCACTCCCGAAAAGGACTTTTCGAAACAAGAGAGTCTCATTATCGTTCCCCAACAAAGCAAAACCGACTTTAAGGTAGAAGAACAGGGAGATGAAATCTCCGTGAAAACTTCACAGGTATGTGCCATTGTCTCTAAGACTACGGGCGAAGTACGCTTTACCGATGCAGCCGGCAAACCCGTGTTGGCCGAAGACAAGGGCGGACGCAGTTTTACCCCGATAGAAGTAGAAGGTACAAAGGCCTACTCTGTACGTCAAGTATTCCAGTCGGCGGATGATGAAGCTTTCTATGGTTTGGGACAACATCAGGCCGATGAGTTTAATTATAAAGGAAAGAACGAAGAGCTCTTCCAATATAATACTAAAGTATCTGTACCTTTTATTGTATCTAATAAGAATTACGGAGTGCTTTGGGACAGCTATTCCCTTTGCCGCTTTGGCGACCAGCGAGATTATTCACAGTTGGGCAGTGTATTCAAGCTCTATGACAAAGAGGGCAAAGAAGGTGCGCTGACCGGAACCTACATCCCTTCTGAAAGATCGAATGCAGAGACTCTTGTCCGCCGTGAAGATTCACTTTACTTCGAACATCTGGATCGGGAAGCACACTTGAAAAAGGTAGTGAACCTGCCCGATAATTTTCCTTTCGGGGGTGCTAATGTGACATACGAAGGCGAGATTGAACCCGCCGAAAGCGGATTGTTCCGTTTCATCCTTTACTATGCCGGATACATAAAGGTATATATTAATAATGAACTCGTTGTGCCCGAACGCTGGCGTACTTCGTGGAATCCCAACAGCTACAAATTCGGAGTTAATCTCGAAGCAGGCAAGCGGGTACCTTTAAAGATAGAGTGGAACCCCGACGGCGGTGTATCTTATTGCGGATTGCGTGCACTGAGTCCTGTGCCTGCCGAAGAGCAGAATAAACTGGCCTGGTGGAGCGAGATGAACAACGAGATAGATTATTACTTCGTGTATGGCGACAACATGGACGACGTAATCAGCGGTTACCGTGCCCTGACCGGAAAATCACAGATTATGCCGAAGTGGGCGATGGGCTACTGGCAGAGCCGCGAACGCTATAAAACACAAGATGAAATCCTTTCTGCACTGAAAGAATTCCGTAACCGACAGATTCCTATCGACAACATTGTACAAGACTGGAGTTACTGGCCCGAGAATGCTTGGGGTAGCCATGAGTTTGACTCTGCACGTTTCCCCAATCCTAAGGCGATGGTAGACTCTATCCATGCGCTGAATGCACGGATTATGATTTCTGTTTGGCCCAAGTTCTACGCAAGCACTGAACATTATAAAGAATTTGATAAGAACGGCTGGATGTATCAGCAAGCTATAAAAGACAGCATTCGCGACTGGATCGGCCCCGGTTATATCGGCTCCTTCTATGATGCGTATTCCAAAGATGCCCGCAAGCTCTTCTGGAAGCAGATGGAGGATCATCTTTATACACTCGGCATCGATGCTTGGTGGATGGACGCCAGCGAGCCGAATATTCGTGACTGTACCGACCTGCAATATCGCAAGGATCTTTGCGGTCCTACGGCACTGGGCCCTTCGGCTCAATACTTCAATGCGTATGCTCTGATGAATGCCGAAGCCATCTATGACGGACAACGCGGCGTGAATCCGGATCAGCGCGTATTCCTCTTGACCCGTTCGGGTTTTGCAGGTTGCCAACGTTACTCTACCGCTACCTGGAGCGGTGATATCGCTACCCGTTGGGAAGATATGAAATCGCAGATCAGTGCCGGACTGAACTTTGCCGTGAGCGGTATTCCGTACTGGACCATGGATATCGGTGGCTTCTGTGTGGAGAACCGTTATGTGGCAGGTCAGATGGAAATGAACAATACGGGTCGCGAGAATGCCGATTATAAGGAGTGGAGAGAGTTGAATGCCCGTTGGTATCAGTTCGGTGCTTTCTGCCCGCTGTTCCGTGCGCACGGTCAATATCCGTTCCGTGAAGTGTGGAACATTGCTCCCGAAGGACATCCGGCTTATAATTCCATCGTTTACTATACGAAGTTGCGTTACAACATGATGCCATATATCTACTCGTTGGCAGGTATGACGTATTTCAATGATTATACGATTATGCGTCCGTTGGTGATGGACTTTACCGCAGATGCGAATGTGAATAATATCGGCGACCAGTTTATGTTCGGTCCTGCTATGATGGCTGCTCCGGTTTATGAGTATGGCGCGCGTAGCCGTGAGATGTACTTCCCGGCAAGTTGCGGTTGGTACGATTTCTATACCGGCAAGTACGTGGCAGGCGGTCAGAAGTTGAAAGTAGATGCTCCTTACGAACGCATGCCGTTGTATGTACGCGAAGGTGCGATTGTGCCCTACGGTCCGGACATGCAGTACAGCAATGAGAAACCTGCTTCGGAGGTGACGCTCTATGTGTACGCAGGAAAGAACGGCGCGTTCACTCTTTATGAAGACGAAGGTGTGAACTATAACTACGAAAAGGGACAATATGCCACCATTCCGTTTACTTACAATGATGCGGAAGGCACCCTTACTATTGGCGAACGTGCGGGCGAGTTCCCCGGCATGCTGAAAGAACGTACCTTCAATGTCGTGAAAGTAACCAAAGACAAACCTCAACCCTTCGATCTGAAAGCGAAAGGTACGGTGGTGAAGTATGATGGTAAATCGCAGAATATCAATCTGTAAAGTGTTGCTTTAGAGAGAACCTTTTTATGACTTTGATAGACACTGGCGTTTGTCTTGCTGAACACCAGTGTCTATCTTGTTGAACACTGGTGTCTATCACGCCAAACACCAGTGTTTATCGCGAGAAACGCCAGTGTTTATCAGACACCCTACAAATGGCTTATACTCATCCCCCCTTAAACAATCCATATCATGAAGAAATCAATCACTATTCAACTATCCTGCCTGCTTCTTCTATTGTCAGTTGCTTGTACTTCTCCGAAGGAAGCCACCGACGGCAGGCGACAAGATTTTACCGCCGATTGGACTTTCCGGCTAGGCGATGATTCTACCGCTGCCCGTCCCGACTACAACGATGCGGATTGGCGGAAACTGAATCTGCCCCACGACTGGGCCGTAGAAGGTGAGTTCAGCAGAGAAAACCCTTCCGGTACGGGCGGCGGTGCCCTGCCCGGAGGCATCGGCTGGTATCGTAAAGCATTCACCGTCGATAAAGCCGATCAAGGCAAGCGTCTGCGCATCGACTTCGACGGTGCCTATATGAATTCTACCGTATATATCAACGGTCATAAGCTGGGTACTCGTCCATACGGCTATATCTCGTTCAGCTACGATCTCACTCCTTACATCCGGTGGGGCGAGAAGAATGTAATTGCCGTCCGGGTGGATAATGCCGAGCAACCCAATTCCCGTTGGTACTCCGGTTGTGGCATTTATCGCAATGTGTGGCTGACGAAAGTGAACCCGGTGCATGTTGCGCAATGGGGCACCTACGTCACTGCCGATGAAGTGTCGAAAAACCATGCCCGCCTCACCCTGCGCACTACCCTGAAGAATGAACAAGATACGCTTGCACCTCTCGAACTGGTATCAAGACTGATCGACGAACAAGGCAAGGTAGTAGGCGAAGTTTCCAACCAACTGGCCGTGGAACAAGGCAAGCAGCTAGAAGCCGTACAAGAAATAACCCTTGACAATCCTGAACTGTGGAGCATCGACCGTCCTTACCTTTATAATGTAAAGACGGAAATCCGCATGGGCGGCAAGCCGGTTGATACCTACAATACCCCTTTCGGCATCCGCACCTTCCGCTTTGACGCACAGAAGGGATTTATCCTGAATGGCGAGCAAGTGAAGATCAACGGCGTATGTATGCACCACGACCTGGGCTGCCTGGGTGCTGCCGTAAACACGCGCGCCATCGAACGCCAACTGGAGATACTCAAAGAGATGGGTTGCAACGGCATCCGCTGTTCACATAACCCGCCCGCACCGGAGTTGCTCGACCTTTGCGACCGTATGGGCTTCATCGTCATGGACGAGACTTTCGACATGTGGCGCAAGAAGAAGACTCGCCACGACTACTCCCGTTACTTCAACGAGTGGCACGAACGCGATCTTACCGACCTGATTGTGCGCGACCGCAACCATCCTTCCGTCTTTATGTGGAGCATCGGCAACGAAGTGCTGGAACAATGGACGGATGCCAAAGCCGATACCCTCAGCCTCGAAGAAGCCAACCTTATCCTGAACTTCGGTCGTAGCTCGGACATGCTGGCTGCCGAAGGTGAGATGTCCGTGAACTCCCTGCTGACAAAGAAACTCGCCGATATGGTGAAAGCCCTCGACCCGACCCGCCCCGTGACTTCCGGTTGCAATGAACCGAATCCTTACAATCACCTGTTCCGTTCGGGAGCCCTCGACATTATCGGCTTCAATTACCATGACGACTGGTTTGCGGGTGTTCCCGAAAACTTTCCCGGCAAGCCGTTTATTGTAACCGAGAGTGTGTCCGGACTGATGACGCGCGGGTATTATCGTATGCCGAGCGACTCGATGTTTATCTGGCCCGAACGTTGGGACAAACCTTTCCAAGAACCTTCGTTCTCTTGTTCTTCTTACGACAATTGCCATGTGCCTTGGGGAAACCGTCACGAAGGTACGATGCGTCATGTCAAGAACAACGACTTTATCAGCGGTCAGTATGTTTGGACGGGCTTCGACTATATCGGTGAGCCTACTCCCTACGGCTGGCCGGCACGTAGTTCTTACTTTGGTATTATAGACTTGGCGGGTTTCCCGAAAGATGTCTATTATATGTACCAGTCCGAATGGCGACCCGACAAGTCCGTGCTCCATCTCTTTCCGCACTGGAACTGGACGCCTGGGCAGGATATCGACCTCTGGGCCTACTATAACAATGCCGATGAGGTGGAACTCTTCGTTAATGGCAAGTCGCAAGGCGTACGCAGCAAAGGGAAAGACGATTTCCATGTGGTATGGCGTGTGAAGTACGAACCGGGTACGGTAAAGGCTGTTTCCCGCAAAGAGGGCAAAGTAGTAGCCGAGCAAGAGATACGTACTGCCGGCGAACCCGCGCAAATTCGCCTGACTCCCGACCGCAGCACGATCCATGCCGATGGCAAGGATCTGAGTTTTGTAACCGTAGAGATCGTAGATAAGGACGGAAATCTTTGTCCGAATGCCGAAAATGATGTTACCTTTGCCGTCGACGGACCGGGTTTCATTGCCGGCGTAGATAATGGCAGCCCCATCTCGATGGAGAAGTTCAAGGACAATCACCGGAAGGCTTTCTATGGAAAGTGCTTGGTGGTGGTACAGAACAACGGCAAGTCCGGCAGCATTAAGGTGGCAGCTACAGCCGACGGATTGGAAAAGGCGGTGACGGCGCTGAAAGCGAAATGATAATTAATAACAGTATACATTATGAGAAACAAACTCTTACTAACTTTATTACTTTCTTGCTCGATAGGTACCCTTTCGGCGCAAACCCCTGCTTATTTAGATGATGCCCAACCCATTGAGGTACGTGTGAAAGACGCCCTCAGTCGGATGACATTAGAAGAAAAAGTAGCTCTTTGCCATGCGCAGAGCAAGTTCAGTAGTGCGGGCGTTCCCCGTCTCGGCATCCCCGAACTTTGGATGAGCGACGGCCCTCACGGTGTGCGTGCCGAAATCAACTGGAACGACTGGGGATATGCCAATTGGACTAACGATAGCATTACCGCTTTCCCTGCATTGACCTGTCTGGCAGCGACCTGGAATCCGGAAATGTCTGCCAAGTATGGCAAGGCAATCGGCGAAGAAGCCCGCTATCGTGAAAAGGACGTGTTGCTGGGCCCGGGTGTAAACATCTACCGTACTCCCATGAACGGTCGTAACTTCGAGTATATGGGCGAAGACCCTTACTTGGCAAGCATCTTGTGTGTGCCTTATATTCAGGAGTTACAAAAGAATGGTGTAGCGGCTTGTGTCAAACACTATGCCTTGAACAATCAAGAGTTGTGGCGCGGACATATCGACGTGAACCTGAGTGACCGTGCTTTATATGAAATCTACCTGCCGGCTTTCAAAGCGGCTGTGGAACAAGGTGGTGCATGGAGCATCATGGGTTCTTATAATAAAATCCGTGGTCAACATGCTTGTCACAACGATTTTACTCTGAACAAGATATTGAAAGGTGACTGGAACTTCGACGGTTGCGTTATTACCGACTGGGGTGGCGCACATGATACCTACGAGTCTGCCGTCAACGGACTGGATATAGAAATGGGTTCTTATACCAATGGACTCACCTCGGAGAGTGCTTTTACATACAATGACTATTACCTGGCTCATCCTTATCTCACTATGCTGAAAGAAGGTAAAGTGCCCCTGTCTACCATTGACGATAAAGCTTCGCGCATCCTCCGATTGATATTCCGTACCGCCATGAACCGTCAGAAACCATACGGTGCCGTTTGTACGGACGAGCATTATGCTGCCGCCCGTGAGATAGGTAACGAAGGTATCGTATTGCTGAAAAATGCTCCGGTAGTAAAGAAGGGTTCTCCCTTGTTGCCGATCAATGCTGCGAACTATCAAAACATACTTGTGGTAGGCGATAATGCGGTTCGTTTGCTCAATGAGGGGGGTGGTTCTTCCGAATTGAAGGTAAAAGACATGGTATCACCGTTGGATGGATTGCGGGCGCTTTATGGCGACAAGGTGCAGTATGCCAAAGGGTATGCGGCAGGTCGCCCGATGTACGGTCGTGCGGATGAAATCCCTCAAACAGTAGTGGACTCCCTTCGTGCTGAGGCTGTGGAGATGGCAAAGAAAGCCGACTTGGTAGTATTGGTTGGCGGATTGAACAAGAATCATTTCCAGGATTGCGAAGGCGGCGACCGTCTGCAATACGGCTTGCCTTTCGGACAAAACGAACTGATAGAGGCTTTGCAACGTGTAAACAAGAATCTTGTATTGGTACTTCTGAGTGGCAATGCGGTTGAAATGCCGTGGGTAGATCGGGTTCCTGCCATTGTTCAGGGTTGGTATCTCGGCTCTATGGGTGGTAAATCATTGGCTGATGTGCTGAGCGGCGCTGTGAATCCAAGCGGCAAGTTGCCTTTCTCTTTCCCCGCGAAGTTAGCGGATTGTGGTGCGCATGCTTTTGATGCGCTCAGCTATCCGGGCGATAGTATCCGTCAGGTGTACAAAGAAGATATTTTGGTAGGTTATCGCTGGCACGATACAAAGAAGATTCCCGCTCTTTTCTCCTTCGGACACGGATTGAGTTATACCACTTTTGCATACGGCAAGCCACTGGCTTCGGCCAAAACAATGACGGACGACGGAACACTGACCGTTACCGTTCCTGTGAAGAACACGGGAAGTGTTGCGGGAAAAGAAATCATACAGCTTTATGTGGGTGACGAGAAATGCAGCGTTCTTCGTCCGGTTAAAGAATTGAAGCACTTCACGAAGATTGCGCTTGAACCGGGAGAAGAGAAGTCGGTAACTTTCACGATTACTCCGGATGATTTGAAGTATTACGATGAAGCGACAAGTTCGTGGAAGGCAGAACCGGGCAAATTTAAGGCATATATCGCTGCTTCTTCTACGGATATTCGCGGGATGATACCGTTTGAATTGAAATAAATAGTAATTTAGCGGCATTTAATGCGAATTAGTACTTGATCCAACTACTAATTCGCATACTTAATAATCTATATAATCAATGAAAACACTTCTTTCACTTTTCTTGCTTTTCGTATCGGCGCCTATTCTTGCTGCAAGTATCTTGGCCGATAGTTGTAATCATCAGCTTTATTATACTGCCCCTGCTTCTATTTGGGAAGAAACCCTTCCTTTGGGCAATGGACGATTGGGCATGATGCCGGATGGTGGTATCCACCGGGAACATATTGTATTAAACGAAATCTCTTTATGGAGTGGGATGGAGGCTGATTATAGCAACCCGGACGCCGCAAAGAGCCTGCCCGCAATTCAACAACTGCTGTTTGAGGGAAAGAATAAAGAGGCTCAGGAATTGATGTATAGCAGTTTCGTACCCAAAAAGCAAGAAACGGACGGAAGATATGGCACTTATCAAGTGTTAGGCGATTTGAATATTGACTTTTCGTCGCCTGCTCCCTCGTCAACTGTAACGAATTACCATCGCCGGTTAAATCTGCGGGATGCTGTAGCCTACACTTCTTTCATGCAAAATGGGGTTTCCTATAATCGCGAATACTTTGTTTCGCGTGACCGTGATGTCATGTTGATACACTTGACTGCCGGTCGCAAAGGAGCTTTAAACTTCTCTGCCAACTTGAGCCGTGCAAAATATGGCACGGTAACCGTTGCCGGCAATACCCTCTTGATGAGTGGCATCCTGGAAAGCGGTGACCCCGGACAAGACGGAATGAAATACCGTGTTGCCATGCGTCTGATCTCTAAAAACGGTGAACGGACTACTTCGGCAGAAAACGGCATCTGTCTGAAGAACGGGCAAGAAGCCTGGCTGGTACTTTCGGCTACTACTTCTTATGCAGCAGAAGGTACGGATTTTCCCGGCGAACGCTATATCGAAGTTTGTGATAGTTTGCTGGATGCCCTGAAATCTCCTTCCCGCAAGGAGCTCCAAAACCATATTGCCGCACATCGCAAACTTTACGACCGTGTTTCACTGACTTTACCCGCTACAGAGGACGATGCACTTCCTACAAACGAGCGTATCCTGCGTTTTGTCCAAAAGGAATCTCCCGCTTTGGCTGCCTTATACTATAATTATGGTCGCTACCTGCTTATCAGCAGCACCCGCCCCGGTAGTCTGCCTCCCAATCTGCAAGGACTTTGGGCAAACGGTCTGCTAACTCCCTGGAATGGCGATTATCATACGAATATCAATATTCAGATGAACCACTGGCCGCTTGAACAAGCCGGTCTTTCGGAATTATATCAACCCCTGACTACGTTAATAGAGCGTCTTACTCCTTCGGGTGAAGGTACTGCCCGTACTTTCTACGGTAACAAAGCCGATGGTTGGGTACTTCACATGATGACTAACGTTTGGAACTATACCGCTCCCGGTGAACATCCTTCCTGGGGAGCTACCAATACGGGAGGTGCCTGGCTATGCGCCCATCTTTGGGAGCATTATCTTTACACGCAGGATCAGGAATACCTGCGCCGCATCTATCCCATACTGAAAGGTGCCGCCCGGTTCTTCAGTTCAACAACCGTACAAGAACCCGGTCATGGATGGCTGGTAACTGCTCCCACCTCTTCTCCTGAGAATAGTTTTTATGTACCGGGTGATAGTGTGACCGCCGTAAGCATCTGCATGGGCCCTACAATGGATGTGCAACTGCTCACCGAACTTTATACGAATGTCATTACAGCCGCCCGTCTACTGAATTGCGATGCCGATTATGCCGCTCGTCTGGAAGCGGATTTAAAGAAATTCCCGCCCATGCAAATCAGTAAGGAGGGTTATCTGCAAGAATGGCTCGAAGACTACAAAGAAGCCGAAGTACACCACCGTCATGTTTCTCATCTCTACGGATTGCACCCGGGCAATTTGATTTCACCCGACGCTACACCGGAGCTTGCCGAAGCCTGCCGCAAGACGCTGAATCGTCGTGGAGACGAGGGCACCGGTTGGAGCCGTGCCTGGAAAATAAACTTTTGGGCTCGCTTGGGTGATGGGAATCGTGCCTGGAAATTATTCAAGAGTCTGCTTCATCCTGCTATCAATCCCGAAACGGGTCGTCATGGGGGTGGAACTCTCCCGAACCTGTTCTGTTCGCATCCTCCTTTTCAGATTGATGGAAATTATGGTGGAGCGGCGGGCATTGGCGAGATGCTTCTGCAAAGCCATGAGGGCTTCATCCACTTCCTGCCTGCCCTGCCCGATAGTTGGAGCGATGGTAACTTCCGTGGCATGCGTGTACGTGGTGGGGCTTCTGTAGATTTGGACTGGAAAGACGGCAAAGCAACCCAAGCAATCCTTACTGCACTTACATCGGGTAAGTTTGTTATGAAAATGCCGGCGGGTATTAGCCGTGCCCTATTGAAAGCGAATGGACAGACCCGTGAGTGCCAAGAAAAAACATTCCCTATCGAGTTACATGAAGGAGAAACGTGCGAAATATCCTTCTTCTGATAGCCTGACGGAGTTTCAATCATCACCTGACGAGTTTTCAATCATCTAAACCGTCAGTTTACACCATCTAAACCAACAGTTTCAACCATTGGAACCAAGAGTTTCAACGGTTGAAACTCTCGGTTTCAAGGCATGAAACTAAAGGTTTCCCCTGCTGAAACTGAACTTTTCCCGCGTGATAGATCATCTCATTGATGAGGGATCTATCACGCCTATCTATCACGCTTTAATGTGTTGCTTGCCAGTAGAATAAGTGCGGTCGCGTGATAGCGTGATAGATAAAATTCATTTTTAAACTTTTGTGTAGAGCGAATAGCGCTAAGAAATAGCGAACTTTTCTTCTCATGAATATTTGTCTTTCGTGACTGAATGCTGTACTTTTGCAGGACATGTTATACAAATGCTTAATACAATTATGAAGAATAAATTCGGTTTATTTCTACTAACCCTCTGTTTGCTGGTTTCTTCAGTGGTTCGTGCACAAATCAATGAATTGCAACGTTCTACTCCCGAAGCGGAAGGTGTTCCTTCGAAAGCTATTATCGCTTTATTCGATTCGCTCACCGCACTGCCTAAAACAGATATACATAGTGTAATGGTGCTGCGTCATGGCAAAGTGATTGCGGAAATTTACCCCACACCGTTTGCTCCCGAATATCGTCATACCATGTATTCTTGCTCTAAAACCTTTGTCGGCGCAGCAGTAGGATTGGCAATTGCGGACAATCGTTTGCGGTTGACAGATCGAGTGGGCGCTTTCTTCCCCGAACTTCTTCCCGATTCCGTTTCCGATAATTTGGCAGCCATGACCGTTCGTGATCTGCTTACCATGACATCGGGCATTACCCCCGATTGGAACATGCGTAGCATTACCCCTGAGTGGATACGTACTTATCTTGCTAAACCGGTGAAAACACCCGGCAAGAAGTTTGAGTACGATTCGATATGTTCTTACCTTCTCTCGGCTATTCTGCAGAAGGTAACCGGCATGACTTTGTTCGACTACCTGAAACTGAAACTCTTCACTCCGATGAATATTACCGATGTTGCTTGGGAAATCAGCCCCGAAGGAGTGAATACCGGTGGTTGGGGCTTGTATATTCAGAGCGAGTCACTAGCAAAGTTCGGATTACTCTTGCTGAATCACGGTGTATGGGAAGGCAAGCAGTTACTCCCTGCCTCCTGGGTGGAGCAGATGACTACCAGGCAAATTGGCGAATACGGCTATCAGATGTGGATGTGCGAATATCCCGGTGCGGTACGCCTTGATGGAGCTTTAGGGCAGTACGTGTTGATTATTCCCGATAAAGATATGGTGGTGGTTATAACCGAATGTATGCTGATAGATGGCAATACCCAACGTCGCTTGGTTTGGAATGGCTTGCTGCCACAAGTTGTAGAGCAAACCTTAACTCCGGGCAAGGATTATAAACTGTTGCAGAAGAAGCAATCGGCTTATCAATTGCCGTTGGTACAAGGAAAATCAAACTCTTCCATTGCCGGGAAATATGAAGGCAAACGCATCTCGCTTGATGAAAATAAGTTCGGATGGCAATCTCTTAGCTTGCATTTTAGACCGAAAGAAGTGGTAATGACTGTTACTGATAAGACAGGTTCCACTTATGATTTACTTTTCGGCTATAAGCAATGGCTGAAAACATCTATCGAAGCTTATCCTCCTTACTCGGTCAATGCTATAGGTGCTTTCAATGGAATAGAAGGTCCCTTTTGGGTGGCAGGCAGTTATGCTTGGCCTTCATCTTCTGCTTTACAGTTGAAAGCACATTATGTCAACTGGATAAGCGCCCTTGGCATCACTTTCAGCTTTGAGGGCGATAACGTACTCCTGAATGTTACAGAGAACTATACTTCGGGTAATGGAATAACTATCAAAGGAAATTTGCAATAAAAAGTTGTGGTTATGAATCGTATGATACTTGCTCTAAAACGTCCTTTCATTTGGCTGCGCCGTTTCCGCAATCGTTGTGGTTACGGGGTGCATTCTCCTTTTGCCTTTAATCTGATAACTCAAGTTATCTATCAGCCCACACCTTATTATAAATATAAGGAACTGGATGCAGAGCAGAAGCGCTTGAAGATGGAGAAAGGCAAATCTTGGATGTACGAACCGAAAAAAGTAAAGCAGTTCTTGTTCCGTCTTGTTAACTTTATCCAACCGGATACCATCGTAGATGCAGGTACACTGGCCGCTTCGGCACTCTACCTGAGAGCAGGGAAAGAAGGAGTAGATTACACTCCCGCTTCCGATCTTTCCGAGCTATTCCTTGAATCCGGTGTTCCCGTAGACTTTCTTTATCTGCACGACTACCGTCATCCGGATTTTATGGAGGAAGTCTTCCGTATTTGTGCGGCCCGTACTACTGAGAAATCAGTTTTTGTTATCGAAGGCATTCGCTATACCTCCAAGATGTTCGCCCTTTGGAAACGCATGAAGCAGGACGAACAAGTAGGTATCACCTTCGACCTTTACGACCTCGGCATTATCTTCTTTGATAAAACTAAGATAAAACAAGACTATATTGTCAACTTTTGATTATCTTTAGATGTTTTAAAATAGTGGTTAGTGATGAGTGATTAGTGATTTGTTGGTGTTGTCATGCGGAATGATAGCGCAGCTAATCACTAATCACTAATCACTAATCACTAATCACTAATCACTAATCACTAATCACTAATCACTAATCACTATTATGAAGATATATACTAAAACCGGAGACAAAGGAACAACCTCACTTGTAGGCGGTACCCGTGTGCCTAAGACGCATATTCGCTTGGAAGCTTATGGTACGATTGATGAATTTAACTCCAATTTGGGGCTGTTAATAACTTATTTGTCGGATGAGCGTGACAAGCATTTCCTTCAGCAGGTACAAGATAAATTGTTTGCTGTCGGATCGCATCTTGCCACCGATCAAGAAAAAACTAAACTTTACGAAGTGAGTATAATTACTCCTGCATTGGTTGAGTCGGTAGAACGGGAGATTGACCATTTGGATAGTTTGATTCCTCCCCTTTCCAACTTTATTCTACCGGGAGGAAGTCGTGGAGCGGCGGTTTGTCACATTTGCCGTACTGTTTGCCGTCGTGCCGAACGGAGAATACTTACTTTGGCTGAACATGTGGAAATTTCCCCTGAATTATTGGCTTATGTAAACCGATTGTCTGATTATTTGTTTGTTTTGTCGCGTAAAATCAACCGCGATGAGAAAAAAGAAGAAATATTTTGGAAGAATAGTTGCGAGTGAAATAAATTGTTATACTTTTGCCGAAAAATAGAAAGTAGGACTTAATATTTACAATTTTAATACTTACAGATATGTATTGGACATTGGAATTGGCATCCAAACTGGAAGATGCCCCTTGGCCGGCAACTAAGGACGAATTGATAGACTATGCCATGCGTTCGGGTGCTCCGCTTGAAGTGATTGAAAACCTGCAGGAAATGGAAGATGAAGGCGAGATTTATGAAAGCATTGAAGATATTTGGCCCGATTATCCGAGTAAGGAGGATTTCTTTTTCAACGAGGAAGAATATTAGCACGGAAAAAACAAAAGCCTTGCATTGTTAAAGGCGAAAGTAAATAGTGTGAGGCAGCCAAAAGGCTGCCTTTACTGTTATATAAAGTATGTTTTTTGCAATAACATTTGGGTGACGAATTAATCTACCTTATATTTGTAGTGTCTTCTTCCGTACAATAAAATAGTAGAGGTATAAGGAGGAGGAGGTTTTAATAACCCATACTTATGACAGATATACAAGCGGAAACACCACAGCGGTTGCCGGAATTGAGAGAACGACATTTACCAAAGAGTTGTCGTGAAACAGTAAATATACTTTTAAAAGAGACTTATGGTTATGACCGGTTTCGTGATCTTGAGATTTATGATGACTTGTTTAGAGGAAAAGAGAAACTCAGTATTTCGCAAGGACAGCTGATAGAGAACGTTATTCTTGAAGCTGAAAAAGCGCAGAAAGACGAGACGCAACAAGTCGATAATATTTTGTTGACCGCTCCTACCGGTTCCGGAAAATCATTGTTGTTCCAACTTCCCGCTATTTATCTGGGAAAGGAATATAATCTGCTGACTATAGTTATTTCTCCTTTGAAGGCCTTGATTGTCGATCAGGTCGAAGGTTTGCAGGATTTGGGATATTCGCGTGTGGCGTATGCTTCTTCCGATCTTTCGCCCGAACAAAAAGCCGAAGTTTACCACCGGGTACACGAGGGAGATATCGATTTGTTTTACCTCTCTCCCGAATTACTCCTTTCTTATGATATAAAGCATTTTGTAGGTGAGCGTCGTATCGGCCTGGTGGTGGTCGATGAGGCTCATACGGTAACGACATGGGGCAAAGAGTTCCGTGTGGATTACTGGTTCTTGGGACGTTATCTGAATACGTTGAAAGAAAGTCTCGGTTATACCTTCCCGTTGTTTGCATTGACAGCTACGGCAGTATGGAATCCTAAGGGTGGCAATGATATGGTGTTCGAAACGATTCGTTCTTTGCAGATGGAACCTTGTGTGCTTTACGTGGGTACCGTGAAACGTCGGAATATCGGTTTTGATATCCGTCAGATGCAAATAGAAGAAGGGGAGACTTACGACAAAGCCAAACAGCGAGTGGTCGCCGCTCGGATAGAAGACTTTCTGGACGGTCATAAAACCTTGCTTTATTATCCTTTTGCGGGAGGTATCGATATGCGGTTGAAAACGTGGGTAAAGCCCTCGGACTGGAATTTGGTAGCCTCTTACTATGGCAAAAAGGATAAAGAACAGAAAGCGGCAATCGTGCAAGAGTTTAAAGAAGGTTCCAAACGGTTGATTGTTGCCACCAAAGCTTTCGGTATGGGGGTGGATATCAGTGATATCGACCGTGTATATCATGTAGCGCCATCAAGTACATTTGTCGATTATATACAAGAGATAGGACGTTCGGCCCGTGATGCGGATATTCAAGGTGTATCTGCTACCGATTATCACGAGCGCGATTTCTACTATATGAAGCGTCTGCACCAGACGGGAAACATTGCTCAGGAACAGTTAGTGCTTATCCTGAGGAAGCTCATGGAGGTCTATCGGATGAAAGGTGAGAAGCCCGAAATGATGATTTCTTTATCCGATTTTGAATTTGTGGTAAAGTTACCCCGAACCAAGAATAAACTGGAGTATGAGGCGGAATTGGGACAACTCATCAAGACTGCATTGTTGTGGTTGGAAGATGATTTGGCAAAACGTTATGGAAAACATCTACTGGAAGTCAGCCCTAAAAACTTGCTGACCGAAGGATATGTCCAAGATAAGACGGGAGATGCTTTTGCCCGTGAATTTGCAGCTTTTCTTACTAAAATAGAAGGCGAAGAAAATGTTTATATGGCACGTCTCGACGATCTTTGGGAAGAACGATTCTCTGATCTGGGTTATAAGGAATTCAAACAAAAGCTGAATAACGGAACTTTATGGGAGGGTTCACGTGCTGTATCGGTAGGTAAACATGAAGTCTTGCTGAAAGAAGATGCTGAAGTGATCAGAGAGCGTATGAATGCCATGTTCAATGGCTTGACTACCATGTTAAAAACCGCCTTGCTGAAGAGTAAAGGACGTTTTGATGAAGAAGAACTTCGCGCTGTCTTTGCCGATCACGGTATGGATGTAAGGTCTGCCAAGCGCTTTATCGGTTCTTTGTTGGAAAGCCGTACGGAAGAAGGACGTAGTGTCAGCTATATAAGCAGTATTAAGAAAAAGGATTCCAACGAATTGTCTTTTACGGTAACAAAAGGCTTTGATTTGTTGCTTTCGCGTTATCAGAAACTATTCGGTCAGCGCATCGTTGGCAGTAAAGGCGATAGGCTATTATTCTACTGTACTCCTTTCTCTGATTTGAATATGCTTCTGAATCTGCTTTCTATGCTCGACTGTCTTTCGTTCTGCGTAGAGGGTGGCGGCACTCCTTGTGTCTCTGTTCGTTTTAATGATCCCGATAATTTGGAAAAGCTTGCTTTTTCTGACGATTATCATAACCTCATTCTCGATACGAACGAACAGATTTTTGAAGAACAGATTGATTTGTTCGCCTTTTTCTTCGGTACAGATAAACTGACGGACGAACAACGTTGGGATTTCATTGAAGATTACTTTACGGGTATGGAAGTGGGAGATTTGAAGAAAAAGTTTTCATAGCCGGGCACAATGGTTTGCCGGGCTATGGAAAAGTCACAAGACCAATTCTTTGAAAAGTCTTTCCAGAGTTTTATCCAAATCCTCCGAGAAACCTGCATGCGGACGCGAAGTCTGGATGCAGGAACTTCTTATGGCAGTGAGCCAACGAAATCTTTCCGGTACATCGAGTGCGGCAATAGGACTTCCGTTCTTATCTCCCGAACAGATTTTCTGAAATACTTGCAGGTGGGTCGCTGCCATTTCGGGGTCCACTTCAGTGGCATATAACTTCAATTTCTTTTCATCAATATGGCATAACGAACGAATCCAATTCGCTTTTTTAGAGAACAGAATCACTCCCACATTGAAGAACTCTTCACGTTCTACTTTGGGAACCAAGCGAATGACGGCGTATTCATATAAGTGTTTTCCTTGCATCTTGTGCTTCTTTTACAAATGTTGCAGAATGCGCTAGTCTCTCGATCAGAAAGCGCGTATAGATTTCTCTTATTTCTTCGGGTGTCTCGCTGACATCGTTCCATTGCAGCCAATCGTCGGGCAGTAGAGCGATGACGGAGCGAATTTTCTCTTCCGTCAGTAGTGCGCTGAGTTCTGCATCCGCTTTTTCAAGCCGGGAGGCTTCGGGAAGCAATACATGATTCTTGATATAGCTGAAAGGACTTTGAGCATGCTTTTTCCAGTCCTCCCATGAGTGATGGAAATAGAGCGTGGAACCGTGGTCTATCAGCCAAAGTTCCTTGTGCCACATCAGCATATTGGTGTTACGGAAGGTACGGTCAATATTCGTAAGATAGGAGTCAAGCCAAACGATACGAGAAGCTTGTTCGGCATCGATACGTGTTGCGGCAGGATCGAAGGTGAGTGCGCCTGAGAGGAAATGCAGCCCTAAATTCAATCCTCTGCTTCCTTGCAGCAAGTCTTGAATCTCCTCATCACCTTCGGTGCGACCGAAGGCTTCGTCGAGATTGAGGAATACGAGTTCCGGTACGCGGAAACCTAGCAGACGGGCTATTTCTCCGCCGATCAGTTCGGCTACTAATGCTTTTGTACCGTGTCCGGCACCACGGAACTTCACGACATATTTGAATTCGTCGTCGGCTTCGGCGAGTGCGGGCAGGGAACCACCCTCACGCAGAGGGGTGATGTAGCGGGTTAAGTTGACTGTGCGTAATTCTATCATTTTATATCCCGATGCCTAAGCGGCACCGTTCCTTTCGATACAAAGATAATGAATATTTGTGATTAGCCTAAGTGGGCTTGCAGAAACAGTTGCAAGATGCGCGCATGATTGTGAACTGGCTCTTTGGAAGCATACAGCAGAGTAACGGTTTCAAAGGGCCTAATATGCTCGATGAATCGTTGTGCAGCTTCCGAATTTTCAAGTTCTTTGCGATACATGGCTGCAAAACCTTCCCAATGCTCTACCTGATCGGCATGGAACCATTCCCTTAATTCCGGTGAAGGTGTAATGTCCTTTTCCCACACATCATATTTCAGATGATCCTTTTTCATGCCGCGTGGCCAGAGTCGGTCCACCAATACACGATAACCGTCTGTGCTATCAGGGTCTTCATATACTCGTTTAACTCTGATCTGCGTCATGGGCGTTCTTTCAATTTTGCTTCCAAATAATCCTTCATCTTCATCTTTATTTTATCTTCCACTAAATAGTGAAATGGTTTGTATATCAAAACAAAAGGTGGATAGATTATGTTTGAAGGATTATAATTATTACAGTTTACTTATTTATTGTTCTATCTTCTGGAATGCCAATCTTTCGTCTCCATTGGCAAGGAAAATAATTCCGCAGTAATGAAAACCGTGCTTTTTAAAGATGTACTGCAGAATGTTATTGTCGCGATGGGTATCCGCACGTAGATTCGGTATCTGCTCATAACACCATTGCAGACAAGCGTTGGCAACGCCTTTGCTTTCTTCGGTACTTGCCAACCGATGGATAACGCCGTATGGCATCGTGTCTTCCAGCCATTCTCCTTCGTAGATCTGTGCGTATGTAGGGTCATTTCCACGGATAAAGGCGAATGTTCCGATGATTTCTCCTTTTTCGTTGAGGCATACATAGCTGTTTCCGTTACGGATGTCATTGGTTACAAGTTCGACGGAAGGATAATTCCCCGTCCATTGCGTCATGTTTCCATCTTTCCGCATGATGCGCTTGGCTTGTTCGAAGATGCCCATGAGGATATCTATCTCTTCGAGTTGCGTCTTTCTTATCTGTATCATGTGCGTTAAAACAGTTTCAAATTTCTGCAAAGGTAACGAATTTAATAATCTGTTTTATTTAGTGCCCATAGTATTGATAAAATTTTGGCACTGCATTAAGAGTGCAGTGCCAAAACAATCCATGAATAATAAGAGGTTATCCTGAAATCAATATTCTACCTTGTAATCTTTATGAAGATGTTCTCCCTTCCAAGCTTTTTTTGTGGTCCAATCGGCAGGTGCATCTGTCCAAAAAGGATTATCTGCAGAGAGTCCTAAGGGCAAGAAACTTAATGTTGCCATGTAGAGACTACCGGTGGAGGTATATCCGTCGGCAGCTTCGGGCTGATGTCCATTGAAACCAAGAACTAGCCAGCCGTTGGCATCGAAGTTCTGATCTCCTTCATACATATTGCGATGTACGGCAGTCAAGGCGCAACGTACTTGTGCGGGAGAAACATGAGCGGGAAGTTTTTCACGTAGAGCTACATCGGCAAGTGATTGGAAAGCTGCTGTACGATAGGTTACAGAACGTCCGAAAGCAGGATAAGTACCATCGGGTCCGATGATGCGCTCACAGAACTCGGAATGGCGAATCATGCGTTGCAGGGCTTCATCGACTTCCTTTTGACTGGCTCTTTTTTTGGTGGCAAGTGTTTCGAGCATGGCTGTCATCATGGGATTTAGCACGTATGCATTGTAGTAGTCCATACTGAATTTACTTCCGTCACTGTACCAACCGTCGCCTACATACCATTCCTTTATCTTGTTTTTGGCAACATTGATGCGGAACGGGTCGGACTGCTCACCTTGTTGTAGCAGAAAAGCTTCTGTTAATCCGGTAAACAACAACCAGTTGTTATAGGCACCGGTACGGTCGCGCAATGCTTTGAAAGAAGCTATGTATCTTTGTTTGGTCACATTGTCTAACGGTTCCCACAGGGCTTTTGGAGCACGCAGGAAAGCATGCACCAGGTAAGCGGCATCTACAATGGGCTGTGCATGTTTGGTGAAGTTTATTTTATCAGGTGAGTTGGGATCAACGGCATTTTTTAGTCCTTTCAAGACCTCTTCGCGCATTTGTTTGCGTAATTTGCCTTCTTCTGTATTGTCATCGGGCAGTGCCAGCCAGGGAGCGACCCCTGCCAATGTACGGCCTACAGCTTCCAAGTAAGTCATTTCATCGTAACCTTTAGGATCTCCGCTTGGAGTTTCTACCGGCATATTCTTACAAAGAGTGTTCTCTGCTAAGTTATGGATGACGGGGTAGGAGATTTTCCACAACAGCTTTACCCAAGTAGCACGGTCTTCGGCACCGGTGGTTACTTGTTGTTCTTTAGCGGCTTTGCCTTTTTTACCTTTGGCTTGCAAGGGAGATGCAGGCATTGCTGTTATTACCAATAGTAGTAGAATGAGATAATTTAATCGTTTCATGGTCTTTATTTATTTGATGTTTAAATCCACTTTTTCTGTTCAAAGATAGGTAATATTAGAGAATTGTCAACTCCGTAAATACTACGAAGTTGACAATATAGAAACTTCATTTCAGTTTCGCTTTTATTTAAGGTTAGAGAACAGTGGTTCGTTATTCAGCATTTTGTTGTAGCGATGCAATGCCTCTACAAAGTAGTAATCGGCATATACCAGCGGTACGTCAATCTCGCCGTTTTGGGGTATGGCACCGGTACTGTGCATAAGGATGTAGTTTGCATTCTCACCCTCTTTGGCACGGTAGTTGGGACCACCCAATGAATGTATAATCTGCTTGGCTGTTTCAAAATAGACTTGGGCTTTCTTGCCTTTGGTATATCCGCTCAATTCGAAAAGGGCTGATGCCACCAGGGCGGCTGCCGAAGCATCGCGGTAGTTGGTCGTTATCTTTCCGGCATTGGAGCGTGCTCCGGGGGTAAAACCGGGCTGAAACGCATTGAAGTCCCACCAAGCTACTTTGTCCGAAGGCAAATTGGGGTGGTTGATGTAGTAATCTGCCGCTTTCTGTGCAGTAACCAGAAAACGGGGATCTTTAGTTTCACGATAAACTACGGTGAATCCATAAACAGCCCATCCTTGTCCTCTGGACCATGCCGAGTTATCGGAATAACCTTGTGAGGTTTCTCCTTTGATGAACTTACCGGTTTCAGGGTCGTACATGGTGATATGATAAAAACTACCATCTTTGCGCATCTGATTCTTCATGGTTTTCTCGGCATGAGATATGGCTACCTTCTTGAAAGAATCGTCGCCCGAAATGCGTGAAGCGGCAAACAGTAACTCCAGGTTCATCATATTATCAATGATTACAGGATACTTGAATACGGTTCCGTCATTCCATGAGCGCCAGGAGTTCCACGACTTGATGGTTCCGGTCACCGGACTATAGCGGGTGCAAAGCGAACGGGCGGATTCTATCAGAATATCATTATAAGACTTCTGAGGAGCGAAACGATTGGCATTTCCGTAACTGCAATACATCATGAAGCCGATGTCATGGTTGTCGGTAAATGTCTTCATGGGTTCCATCTTCTGAGTATAAGCCAGTGCCGAATCTTGCAGTGCTTTGTCATTGTTATAATCGGATAGATACCACAGGGTACCGGGGAAGAATCCTGCAGTCCACAGGTAGATGCTTCCTTTGGAGGCAGTTCCGTCTTTCCTCATGCTATGCGGCATCATGGCTTTCCCGTCTTTACCTTGACTTGGAGTTTTCAACATCAGTTTGCACTGCTTGGCTGCAAACTCCATATTCTCTTTCACAAAAGCTTTCTCTGTTTCTTGCGCCCGGGCATTACCCAAGGCGCAAGTGAACAAGAAAACTACCATCAAACTAATCTTATTTACCTTCATATATTAGTGTTCATTTAGTATGTATGTTACCAACCGGGGTTGTTCTTCCCCAAATTGGCATTGCGTTCAAACTCTACTGCCGGGATGGGCCATAAGTAATCGCGTTCAACGAAGATGCGTTTGTAGCGGTCGTTACCCAACAGGTCGTCATAAGTGAAATTCAGCTTTTCCTCACACAAACCCCATCTGCGCAAGTCGCCAAAGCGATGTCCTTCGCAGGCCAGTTCAACGGCTCTTTCGTGCATAAGGCGCTGATGTACTTCTTCTTTAGTAGTTGCTTTCAAGTGAGCAGGGCCGCTATTCAAAGCCGGCATGTGGGTAGAAGGACGTTGGCGAACTTGATTAATCAATGCCACGGCTTCGTCCTGCTTGGAGTCTTCGTTGTAACATTCGGCTAACATAAGCAATACATCTGCATAACGAATCAGCGGGAAGTTGATAGGTACATGCTCACGATTGCTTAAAGTACCATCCATATCACCTTCGGGCACGAACTTACGCCAGAGATAATCGAACCAACCACGATTGTTGCGGATATATCCGTAGTTCTCATTGGTTCCGGGGACCAGGGCAAGCTCCATCATTTTGGGTGTTGTACCGACGCAGCCCAAATACTGAGAGTATGGAGTAATGATGCTTTGTTCCATACGGGGATCACGTTGTGCATAGATCTGACGGATCAACTCTTTCTTTTCGGGATATTTCGTTACCACTCCACTTTCAAGAACAGCCAGAAAGGTCTCTTTCTGTATGACTTTGCTGGTAGTGAATCCGGGGATATAGTCTTCCCAGTTGAAAGTGGTTCCATCCAGATTTTCGTACGAATCGGCAAATATATCGGTAGGAATACAGTTGTTCCAACCACCGCCGTAAGTGGAACGGCTACCCAGATAAAGTCCGAACGGCATACCATACTCTGTTCCGATGCCACTCAGGTTCTGAATGCTGAATATTATTTCGCTGCTTTTATGGCCGGTGGGTTTGAACAAGTCGGGATAGCTGTCATACAAAGCATATCCATATCCACGTCCTTCGGGGTCATTTACAATCTCTTCAAAGTCGGCGGTGGCCCCTTTGTAATCTTTGGCATACAGTTTCACTTTGCCGCGCAAGGCTACGGCTGCTCCGCGGGTGGCACGACCGTAACTTTCGCTCTCCCACTTCACGGGCAATACGTCAATCGCTGCCTGCAAGTCGTCCAGAATGAATGTACGGGTCTCTTCGGTGGTAGAGCGTGGCTTCTTCATGTTCATAAACTCATCACTTACTACCGTGGTCTCGTCGTACAAAGGAACGCCGCCATAGAAGTCCATCAAGTGGAAGTAGTAAAGGGCACGCATGAAACGGGCTTCTCCCTTATAGCGGGCTTTGAGTTCGTCCGACATATTCACCCGGTCTATATTTTGCAGAACGATGTTGGCACGAACCACACCTTCGTAGGTCTTCTGCCACTTATTCGTGACAATACCTGTACGGTCGGTGTAGCGACCCTCTACGGTTTCCTCATTCATTCCATAGCCGATATCTCCCAATCCATCTTGCCAGAAGTAGGTGCCGAAGACATCTGCTTGTCTCATTTGTTCATATACTCCTATAATGGCCTGGTGTGCATGGTCTTCTGTCTGCCAGAAGGTGCCGGAGTTCAGTTTGTCGTGCGGATATTGTTCCAGATCGTAACAGCTGCTCATGATGCCGGCAGCCAGTAGCAATAGTATATATTTTTTCATCGTTGTATGAGTTTAGAATGATACATTAAGACCGAATGAAGCCTGGCGGATAGCCGGATATCCTAAGCCCGATACTTCGGGGTCCATTCCCTGGTAATTGGTGAAGGTGAAGAAGTTCTCCAAGCTACAGAAGAGGCGTACACGGCTCAACGAGGCTGCCTTGACCCATTGCGCGGGCAGGGTATATCCCAGTTGGATGTTGCGTATCTTGAGGAAAGAGCGGTTGCTCTCCCACAGAGTGCTGTTGCGTGAATTGCGTCCGTCGCCCTTCAGCAGTCGGGGAAATTCGGCGGGGGTTGTTCTGCCCGGATACCATCTTCCGTCCACGATGCTTTCGCCAATCTGGTTGCCGTATGCCACGTTTGTGTTATGCAGACTGCGGTATTGCACATAGTAGTTGCCGCTGCCTTGCATCAGGGTAGAGAAGTCGAAGCCTTTGTATTCGAAGCCCAGGTTGATGCTATAAGTGAATCGGGGTGTATCGCCATGTCCCATGGGTACACGGTCTTCGTCGCTGAAGATTCCATCGTGGTTGGTGTCTTTATAGAGGATGTCTCCCAGTTCGGGGCGCTTGTATTTGCTGAACGGGTTTTGTTTGACTTGGTTTCCTTTGTCATCGGTTATCATGGGGGCATTGTCTATCAATGACTGTATATAATCCAGATCGGCTTGCGTCTGTACGATGCGGTCGGCTATTAGCACATACTGCGTATTGATGGCATATCCTTCCTTAATCATGACGTCTTTATTTCCCTTATCGGAGATGGACATTTCGTCTCCTTTGAATTTCGTTACCTTATTATCTACGAAGGTCAGGTTACCACCGATGTAGTAATGGAAATCGTTGATCTTGTCGGCCCAGTTGAGCGTCAGCTCCAAGCCCTTGTTTACGACTTCGGCGCTGTTCTGTTTGGGGAGACTTCCGCTGCCATGCACCAAAGGGGCGGGCAGGTCGATAAGGATGTCCGAGGTCTTTTTGTGGAAGTATTCCAGGGTACCGGACAGGCGGCTGTTCAGTACACCGAAGTCCAGGGCGACGTTGGTTACGGCTGTGCTCTCCCAAGACAAACTACCATTGGCGATGGCTGTTTGCGCCAAACCGGTTTGCAGTACACCGTTCAGTCCGTAATTGGATTTTGCGTAGGTGGCTATGGCATCATAATCGCCCACATAGTTGTTGCCCAGTTCACCGTATGAAAGGCGGAGCTTCAAAGCATCGAGCCAGCTGCGGGTAGACTCCATAAAGCTTTCCTGATCTACGCGCCAGGCTGCCGATACCGAAGGGAAATATCCCCAACGATTGTCGGGACGGAAACGTGAAGAGGCATCGGCACGCATATTCGCTTCCAGCAGATAGCGGTCTTTCCATCCCAGGTTGATACGTCCGAAGAAAGAACGCATGGCCCATTCGCTGTGACTACCCGAAGTGACCGATTCGCCGGTGGTTCCGTCGATTACATCTATCGAGGGGTCGATCCAGTCGTATGCTTGGGCGGTGAACTTGCGGTCGCGGCGCATCTCCTGGCTGGCGCCTGCCAGGAGGTTAAAGCTGAGCCGATTGTCGAGGAACTTCTTTTCGTAACGGGCGGTTGCGTCCATGAAGTAGCGTTCTATCTTGCGGTTTTCGTTGTAGATGTAGCTTTTGTCGGCGCCGGATCTGCCGATGGTGTTGGTGGCGAAGTTCCACAAGTCGTTTCGGGTAGGCTTTTCCATTTGCTCTTTATCGAGCAGCTCGTAGGTGTACGATCCGGTTAGGGTAAGACCTTTGAGGGGCTTCAGTTCGGCATTGAACTGTGCGCGCAGGTTGCGGTTCTTATGGAATCCGGTCTCTTTGTTCAGGTATTCCAGGGGGTTGTTGGACTGCGGGTCGTCTTCGGGGTTCACCCCGGATCCGTATTTGCCGTCGTGTTTGAGGGTCATGCCCGGTGTACTGGCTACACCGTAGGTAAACACATCGTCCACACGGTCTTGTCCCACTTCGCTATTCGAGTAGTAGCCGTTCAGCTTTGTACCCAGCGTCAGCCAGGGAGTGATACGTGCTTCTACACTGGTACGGAAGCTGTAGCGCTCGTAACCTGAGTTTTCCATAAGACCCGGGTCATTGTTGTAACCGAAGGAGGTGTAGAACGACACTTTGTCCGTTCCACCGCTTACGGCAAGGTTATGATTGGTTGCCACTGCACTGCGGAACACTTCGTCCACCCAGTCGGTATTGGGATATTGCAGCGGGTTTCGGCCTGCGTCGTTGCGCCAGGCGGCGATGGTTTCGGGTTTGAATTGTATGGGTTGCCCGCTGTTGGAGTATGCCTCGTTCATCAAATCCATATAGGTAGCATAATCTGAGACACCCCGAACGGTCTTTCCTATCGACTCTACTGATACATAGCCGGTATAGTCTATGCTGACCTTGCCGCTCTGTCCCTTTTTGGTGGTGATGAGGATAACGCCGTTTGCCGCGCGCGAACCGTAGATGGAGGCTGAGGCGGCATCTTTCAATACCGACATGCTGGCTACGTCTTGCGGAGATACGGTGTTGATATTGGCTTCCACGCCGTCGATGATGACGAGCGGTTCCGAATTATTCAACGTGCCTTGGCCGCGTACCATAATGGTGGCGTTTCCTTCATCGCCCGGTATATTGTTGCTGGAGGTGACCGCCACACCGGCAGCCATACCGGCCAGTGCGTTGGACAAGTTGGTCACCGGGCGCTTTTCGGCGATGTCCGCCATATCGACGCTGGCTACCGACCCGGTGAGGTTCACCTTCTTCTGAGTGGCGTAGCCCACAACGACTACTTCGTCTATCAGCTCGCTGTCTTCCTGCAAGCGGATGGAGAGGTCTTTCTGACTGCCTACCTTCAGGTCCTGATTCTTGTAGCCGATGTAGCTGACTTGGAGTACTGCCTTGTCCGATACGTTTTTCAGTGTAAACCGGCCGTCGATGTCGGTTATCGTACCCAAGGCTTCTCCTTTTATCTTTACGTTGGCGCCGATGACGGGTTCGCCGTTCTCGTCGGTCACGGTACCCGTGAGGGTGTGCCCGGTTTGCTGGGCGATGAGCGTGGTGGTGGCTGCTGCTGTCCGATGAACGGAACTGCCGTTGGCAAATGCGTATGCGGGACTTGCTGCCAGCAACATAGCGCCTCCTACTAAGAGTTGTGATAACTTGGCACTGAGTGTGCGCTTTTCTTTTTCTCGTTGATACATATTGTAATCATTTTAAGGTTGTGCCGCAAAAGTAGTTTGATTGATGATAGGTGGGGGAGTATTATTGTGTTTATGATGGGAGAATGCTTACGATCTCTGCCTTTTAACATTTACGGCTCTTCGGGCATCGGGATGGGAGATTTGGGCGGGGAGGGGACATTTGCGTCCAACGAGGGTGAATTTGCGTGTAAGGCAGAAGATTTATCGCTTGTACGCCTTCTTTGGCACGCCATTTGTCACTGTTAAACCGATGTCAATATTGACTCACTAACACGCCCTGCCCCCTCTTTTTGTCGGAACAGACGACGAAAGAGGGAGCGGGGCTTTTTATTTATCTAATTATCTAACATTATGGCTAAAAACCTATTGAAAGTGTGGATGGCGGACAACACCGTGACCACAGATGACAAGACGGACAAGATCTTTGTCCTTGAGAGTACCCGCAGCGTTGACCAGGACTTCGTGCTGGAGCAGATGGCGGCCAAGAATCCCGGCCTTCACCCCGAAGCGATGGCGATGAGTGTGAATCTTTATCATGAAGTACTGACCGAACTGGCGCTGAACGGCTACAGCGTCACCACCGACCTGTTCCGCATCGTGCCCCAGCTGAAGGGGCTGGCGGAGAACAACGCCTGGAATCCCGAGAAGAATTCCATTTATGTGTCTTTGACACAAGGCAAGAAGCTGCGTGAGGCGATAGCCGACACCACCGTGCAGATCTTGGGTGACCGTCAGGCTGCCATGTACATCAACGGTACGCAAGATGCCTCCACTCGTGCCACCGACCTCAGCGCAACGGCGGGACGCAACTTCACCCTGCTGGGCAAGAATATCAAGGTAACGGGCACTGACCCGGCTGTGGGCATTACGCTCACCTCCACGGATGGTAAAGTCACCAAGCTGGCGCAGGATATGTTGGTAGTGAACGACCCGTCGAAACTTATCATTCTGCTGCCTGCCGATCTGGCAGACGGAGAATATACGCTGACGGTGACCACACAATTCACCAGTTCCAGCAAAACGCCACTGAAGACTCCACGAGTAGCGTCGCAAACCATTTACGTAGGCAAGGCTCCCAGCGGCGGCGGAGGTAGTACTCCGGGCGATGAAAATGATAACCCGCTGGGATAATCATTAAAAAAACGACTGTTTTATGTGGTTGTCCCACATAGGGTGTGTGGTCGTTCCACATAGGGTGCGTGGTCGTCCCACATAGGGTATGTGTTACTCTGCATAGAATCTCATAGGTCGAAAGAAGAAAAAGGCTGTATCACAATGAAGTGTGATACAGCCTTTTCTGTTACCGATAGCCGGCTTTTCCGTTACCGATATCCGTTGCGTGGCGGTACTTAGCGGAAGCAATGCTCCACCGGCTCCAGCACGAACGTAAACTCGTAGTCGCCGTAAGGCAACTGGTACCGGGGCAACGGCAGCCCTCCCCAACTGTTCACTCCTTGCAAACCCATCTGTGCCTGGTCGATGCATAGATTTGTAAACGAGGACTTTTGTACTTCGGAAGAATGACGTTGGTCTTTCGCTTTTCCATCATCCAGCGAGTCTATGGTATAGTGCAACGCAGAAGCGGAAAAAGGATTTCGGGCTGTTATTTGCAAACCACAGGAGGCGGCATTCAGCACCTTCCACCAACGGATGTCAGTACGTGTGCCGTTTTCTTGCGGACGGATGTAGGGATAGAATTGCTCGTCCACCCCTTGGCGGTATATGCCCAGATGGGTGCTGTGGTTGCGGTCACTGTAGTTCTCTACCGGTCCGCGTCCGTAATATTCCACTGTTTCAAAGTCCCGGGGCATCCTCATTTGCATGCCGAAACGGAACATAGGCGGCATTTTGGCATCCTTGTCCGTTACCATTTTCTGAATAACCTCAATTGCTCCCCGGTCATTGATGAGATAAGACAAGGTCAATTGGGCGGAAACTTGCTTCATTTCATATTCTGCCGTTACCCGGATGCAGCCGTTTTCCTTCTCGGCATGCAAAGTTGTCAATTTCAGTTCCGGATCTTTCCATACCGCCCAACGCTTCTGCAAACCTGCTCCATAATCATTGTCGGTGGGCGCGCGCCAGAAGTTAGGAGTGAGTGACTCGCCGTCTTCTATCATCTTCAAACCATTCACGTCATACTTGCTTAAATATCCGTTCAGGCGGTTGAATTCAACCGTGAAATCATCTCCTTTTACTATCAGATAATTAGCTTGATTATCCACAACTTGCGGAGTGGTGGGGGCTATGTTATTGTTGTTCTCGTTCTCGATAACCATTTCAGATGCTTGGTAAGGCACAAGTATCAGCTGCTGCTTGGCTACCATCTGCTCTGCCTGAAGGATTCCTTCGCTTGCTTTGAGGTGGTAACTGACATCCAACAGCCATTCTTTATCTGTACTTGTCCGCCCGATGTTCAAAGTCAGTTTTGCGGTCTGCCGAGGCGCTACATTCAACTCATCAATGCGCCCGCTGCGAACGACTTTTCCGTTTGCCAGCACTTTCCATTCCAAGTAATACCGGTCCAAGTCCCGGAAGAAGTTCTCATTATAAATGCTTATCTCTCCTTTATCCACATCGGAAAGGGTAGTCCAAATGTTTTGGTAATAGTAGCCCACTTCGTATGCATGCGGATTGGGCGTACGGTCGGGACTGAACAGCCCGTTATCGCAAAAGTTATTGTCCGATGTATCGAAACGGTTGAAGTCGCCGCCATAAGCATAAATGGAAGCACCGCTTTTACCCGTCCAACGGATGCCTTGATCAACGAAATCCCAAATAAAACCTCCCTGCAACTTAGGGTATCTGCGGAATAAGTCCCAATACTCCTTGAAGCCTCCTAACGAATTACCCATAGCGTGGGCATATTCGCATTGGATAAAGGGGCGTGGGTCATTACTTTCGGCATACTTCTTCATCGCTTCATAACCGGCATACATGGGGCAATAAATATCGGTCTTCCCTCCTTCGGTCCAAATGGCTTCTTCGTATTGGCAGGGGCGGGAAGCGTCTGCCTGCTTCACATAGTCGTAGGCAGCTTCCAGGTTGGGACCATAACCCGATTCATTTCCGATAGACCAAAAAATAACGGAAGGATGATTGAAGTTACGTTCTACATTGCGTCGATTACGTTCTATATGTGTCAGTCTGTAGTCAGGTCTTTGGGCAATGGCATTTTCTCTTCTTTGTCCGTGAGACTCTATATTGGCCTCTGCCGCTACATATATACCATATTCATCGCAGAGGTCGTACCACAAATTGTCATTAGGATAGTGGCTGGTGCGTACAGCGTTGATATTGTATTGCTTCATCAAGCGAATATCCTGGAGCATACGTTCACGAGATACCACATAGCCACCGTCCGGATCCATTTCATGCCGGTTGACACCTTTTATCAATATGGGTTGTCCGTTGACCAGCACCTGTGAGTTCTTAATTTCAACTTTGCGGAAACCTACTTTTACAGGAATTATTTCTTCTGATCCTTTCATTGTGGCATAAAGCGTGTATAGATAGGGACTTTCTGCACTCCACTTGTAGGGGTTAGACACATTAATAGTTACAGGTTTGCCGTTTTGTGAGCTTACTTCTGTTACTTGCTTGCCTTCTGCATCCACCAGTTTCAGGTTGATTTCTCCGTTTCCTTTCCGGTCCAGCGTCACGGTAAGTGAACCATCGAGATACCGGCTGTCCAAATCGGGTAATACCCGGATGTCCTGAATGCGTTTCTTGCTGCGGGCATAGATATAACAGTCACGTCCCACACCGCTGAAACGGAAGAAATCCTGATCCTCCATATAACTACCGTCGCACCAGCGAAATACCTGAAAGGCAATCAGGTTCTTCTCTCCTGCCTTCAGGTAAGGAGTCAGGTCGAATTCAGCTTCCAGCTTGCTGTCTTCGCTATAACCTACATATTGTCCGTTTACCCACAAATACATATTTGAAGTAACTGAACCGAAGTGAGCTATCATTTCTTTTCCTTTCCATGATTCCGGTACTACTATCTCACGGCGATAAGAGCCTACATGGTTGTTTTCAGCAGGAACTTCCGGCGGATTGTTCTTGAAGTGATTTTCCCAGGCATATCCCACATTCACATATACGGGGTCTCCGTAACCGTTCAGTTCCCATACGGCAGGCACTTTCATATCTGCCCAACCTTTGTCATTGTACGAGAGTTTCCAGAAGTCAAGCGGACGCATATCCGCGTCTTTTACCCAATTGAATTTCCAGATGCCATTCAGGCTTAAATAATTGGCCGATTTTTCTTTAATTCCATTCCGGGCTGCCTCCAGGTCCTCGTATGCAAAGTAATTTGCATGCATAGGAATACGGTTGATGGCATTCACTGTTGCATCGCGCCATTCGTTTGATTGGGCATTTACTGATAGGGTGGCTAAAATAGAGAAGACTATAGAAGTTAATTTTCTCATGAGCGTATGATATTTTATAGTTAATAATATTTCAGCATAAGCGGGGGATAATCTATTGATTCGGGTGGTAAAGATAGAGGCTATAAAGTGGATAGAGGGGAAATTGCGTACAAACAATGTACTTATTTTGTGTAAGGCAGAAATATACGTTTCGTTACAGTTTCGATGCTTACTGTAATTTGCTGCAAATGTCCGACACCGGGGAGGGCATCGTTCCCCGGTGCCGAGCAATAGCTTCCCCGGTGTCGGACTGATGGTTCCCCGGTGTCGAACAAAAAGAGGGATAATGAGTGGGGGGAGTATTTGAATCTGGAACAGTGCCGCTTATAGTTTAAAAGGTGCTCCCGTCAACTTTCCGCTTTCTACATCTATTATATAAGTTCCTGGCTGCGATATAGATACCGTTTCCATTCCGGTCAATTCTATACTCGTCTTTTGATAAGCGGATACATAGCATAATCTGCCTATCACAACCGCTTGCATCTTTTCATCATTCCGAAGAATCCGGATGACATCCGTCTGGAAGTTCCGGGTCAGTTTCTTGCTGCTTCCGGGTAATATCAGATAGGCATAAGTGGCAGGTTGGTCCTTGCGGTGCTCAATGTAAAGGGAGAATATCTCGTCTTCGAGCATCATCGGTTTGTACATTCCCATAAAATCGTGCCATTGTCCTCGTTTACTTTCCGTCAGTGCCACACAAGTATCGGCTTGCAGCAGCACATAGCCCGTGTTGTCGTGAAAGAACCGTTTGCCGGAATATGACCATACTTTGCCTCGTTTGAACCGTTGGTCGATAGAGGTCAGAATAGTTGCGGCGCTATCCGAACGTATATTGCTACCTAAACAAAGGACGTAATCATTCGTGAATATCCAGACTTTGTTGGCTGTCAATCCATTCCGGTTCAACTGCATGGCGGTGATACCGTTTCCTTCGTAGCTTGTTCCGCCCACGTACGGACTCTTGTTGCGGGCATCGCCCCGGTTGGGACTCGGGATGGACGCGTCACTCTTGTACGTTGTGATTCCCGGAATCCTGCGCCAGTTCCAAAAGGGGAAGATATTATGGTATTCATCGCCACGCACGTATGTATATAGAGCGCCGTCGGCCATATAGTATCCTTTCAGATTATCCTCGTTTACCAGTTCTGTGCCGATGATACGGTTGGAAGCCATGCGTACGGAGGCCATCCAGCCGGGAGTGCGATGAAGGGTGTAGTCCGATTCCCGGAAGTGCTTGTTTCCGGTGAAGGTGTTGGGGGAAGCAGTAAGCAAGGAGTTCCGGTGAATCATTTCCCTTATCTTTTCTGCGACTGTGGGCTCACTACCTTTCAGTAACGAACTTGCGGCAAAGGACAAACTGAAAACTTTGTCGATATCCGCATTCTTGAACAATTGCCGGTTCAGAGCGTTGACATCCCAATATCCCCGCCAGACAATCCACTGATACCCTTCGAGCAGAAGCGAGGTGAGAATATCTTGTTGCTTGCCGGAGAAAGCAAGCGAGGTGCCGGCGAATATCTCCGAATAAAAGCTCATATTACAAATAAAAGATAAGCCATAATTGCCAAACTGCTGTTGTGCTCCATGCTGATGGAAACTCCAGTCGTCTTTGATTCCTTCTTTCTGCCCGAGCACAATTTCAGAACCGATAACGGACTGTGCTTCTTTAATCAACCCCCAATCGTTTTGTAGCAAGGCTCTGAGCAGTACATTTCCTGCCAGCCATACTTTATTCTGACCAGTCATTCCGAACTTGGAGTTCAGCATCACTGTGATGGCCGCCTGTCGTTCCTGTTCGTCCATTTCTTGCTCGAACAGCAGGAATGCCGGACCTAAAGTGCGCGGAATACCTATCTGGTTATACCACCAGTTCTTGCATACCAACTGTCGGTCGAACCAGAAAGCCATTGTTTTGTGAATGCCGTCTGTGATTCGGGAAAGCTCGGCGACTGGCAATGACTCTTTCTTCTGATAGTAATATTTGGTCAGTTTCAAGATTCGTTCCGCATGTATCTTGGGCTCCCATCCCGAGCGTTTGGTATCACTGTAGTTGATGTCGCTCCAGGAACCGTCTTCGTTGAGAGAGCTTATCAGTTGTGCAATTTCCTTCGAAGAAATAGGGTATTGCTGCTGTAGCTCTATTACATTCTGGTCGGAAACTTCTTCCTGCGGAGCGATGGCCGACAATGACTTTATAATCCTTTCTTTACTTTGATCTTTATTGATGAGAGCGTTCAAGTAGTTCCGTTTTATCAAGGCTACCGAATCATTGACCGCTACTTGCGCTCGAATTGCCGGATTGCCCGAAAAACAGAAAAGAAGGATGAGGTACATGGTTTGGATGAATGTTTTCATAGATTGTATGGTCATGATTTATGCCGCAAAGTAAAACATTAAAAACGAACAATGAATGAAATCACTTTGAAAAAAGCATGGATTGTACAGTATATCCCCATTGAATAGACGATATATCCTTTCTGCTATGAAAGAATGTTCTACTTTTGTACAGGCTTTTTTAGTAGCCATTACTAATCATTTAACTCTAATATATTCTATCAACATGAAAAAGAAACTTATTACTTTGCTTTTAGGGCTGGCATCATTCAATCTTTATGCACAAAACACATTCAGCATCGATCATGGTCCTTATCTGCAAGAACTTACTCAGGATGGAGTGACTTTCGTCTTCAACACTTCCGCGCCTTCTTTCTCCGATGTGGAACTGCGCAAGGTGGGTAGTGACGCTTCTGCCTTCTATCATCATTCCGAACATGGTTTGAAACAAGCCAATACCAACTTTTTTTCCGTTCGTGCCGCTAAGCTGCAACCTAACACGACTTATCAATATCGCATCCGTGCCAAAGAGATAAAGTCTTTCCAACCTTATAAGGTAGTTTTCGGTGACAGTGTCATGTCCCGGTGGTACACGTTCAGTACGTTAAATCCGCAGCAAAAAGGTGGTTCCATATTCGTGACAAGCGATATGCACACTCAGCCACAACTCCTGAAGAACTTGCTGGAACTTTGTGACTACAAGACTTGTACCTCTTTCTTCTATGCAGGCGATATGATGAGTTATATGCAGCATGGAGGTGAACATCCCTTTACTTCTTTCATCGATGTAAGTGTAGATATGTTTGCCTCGTCCATCCCCTTTGAACTGGTGCGGGGCAATCATGAGACTCGTGGCGACCTGGCGCGTGAGTTTCCTTCGTTCTTTCCTAAAACCAACGGAAAACTGTATGGCTCGTATCTGTTGGGTGATGTAATGGTAGTGATGCTCGATACGGGCGAAGACAAAGCCGAATCCCATCCTGTGTATGCCGACTTGACAGACTACGAGGCTTATCGCACAGAACAAGCCGAATGGCTGAAGACCCTAATAAGCACAAAAGCCTACCGGAAGGCCAAATACCGCATTGTCATTTCACACTTTCCCATGATGATGCCCGAGAAGGAAAAGCAAGAGAATAGTTGGTACGGTTGGCAAGATGCCATTGATAAAATGGCACCAATCTTGAACAAAGCCGATGTGGATTTACTGGTAGCGGGTCATACCCACCGTTTCTTCTATCACGAAACGGGTACGGAAAACAATACTTACCCCATACTTGAACAAGGAAATATGTGTGCCACCCGGTTGGATATTGCTGATGGCCGCATCCAAGTGAAGGTAGTGGATAAAGACGGCAAACTGCTGCTCGAAAAAGTGCTTTAAATTGGATTTAATGTGTGAATTCCAATATGTAGTACGCAAGATACCCCTGAAATGAACGATACTTCCCCCATTCTAGTCACTTTTGGCCTACTTTTGCTTGTCGAAAGAGACGCTGGATGTCTTAGACTCTAAAAGGAATGAACTACCTTAATCAATCAACTTATATGAGAAAAGTGTTTTTTTACTTAACCGGCATGAGCAGAAGCATTGCGCTTCTGTTCATGCTGTTTGTTGTCTGCGGAGTCTGTGGGCAACAACGTTTCCTAGCAGAACACCCCCGACTGCTGTTTACCAAAGCCGAAATGCCGGAAGTGAAGAAATTAATAACGAACAATCCGCAGGTGCGTGAATTGGCGGAGTTTTTGAAAGCTAAGGCTGACTCGCTGGCAGTCGTTCCACAGATAGAGTATCAGATGGATAAATACGGCAATATGCTGTGGACATCCAGAGCGTACGTGCAACGTCTGGGAACCTTGGCATTGGCCTATCGCATCTATGGCGAACAGAAATATCTCGATGCGGCAAACAATGCCCTGTTGTGGGTTTGCGCCTATCCCGACTGGGACCCGAAGCATTATCTGGACACCGCAGAAATGGCGACTGCCGTAGCTATAGCCTATGACTGGTTGTACGACGTATTGCCGCAAACGACCAAAGACATAGCGAAGCGTTGCCTGTACGAGCGAGCCATCACCCTCGTGTTGCGTGAGTATGAAAAAGGAGGTCCAGGAAGTTGGGCGAAGCGGGAAACGAACTGGAATGTGGTGTGCAACACCGGCATGACATTGGCTGCGCTGGCCGTAGCCGAGGATTACCCGCAGGAAGCCGCTACCATTCTCGACAATGCCGCCAAATACATGCCCAACTGCCTGAAGCATTTTGCACCGGATGGCGTGTGCTATGAAGGTCCGGCTTATTGGGGATATACCAACCGCTATCTTTCCATGTATCTGAAAGCCGTAACGGACAACGGAGGCGATAGGGGAGGAATTGCACAATTACCGGGCATTTCTCGCACGGCGCTTTATCAGATACGAACACTCACGCCGTCGGGACATCCGTTCTACTTCGGCAATGCGGGCATTGGGCATGAGTCTTTCGGCGGTCCTGCTTATTTCCTCTACGGCAAAATGTTCCGCCAGCCCGAAGTGTCTGCCTGGAACCGGAACGAGGTGGCCAAAGCGCTGCGTGGCGCCGAATTATTCGACCAGGTTTTCTTCCTTTCCCTACCCTGGTTTGATGAGGCTTCTTCCAAGGGAGCAAGTGCCGTACCCGCTATGGAGGTGTATCACAATACGATAAATGACATAGTGGTGTTCAACGGAGACCGTGATAAGCGGGGTTCTCTCTATTTGGTCGCCAAAGGCGGTTTGCCCAACCAGGCACATCAGCACATGGACTGCGGCACTTTTATCGTGGAGAGTGACGGGGTGCTTTGGACCGAGGACCTCGGTGCTGACGATTACGATTTGCCCGGTTTCTGGGACGGTAAGCCCGGCGGGCAGCGTTGGAAGTATTTCCGCAACAATAACTTCTCGCACAATGTCATCAACATAGACCACGGTTTGCAATATTCCAACGGGCATGCCTTTGTTTGTGAAGAGCGTCCGGAATCCAGACAGCCTTTCGCCAAGTTGAACTTATGTGAGGTTTACAAGGAAAAGGCGAAGAGCGTCTATCGCAAGTTTACGTTGCAGAACAATCGTACAATAGAGGTGGAAGATGAAGTGGAACTGCTTGATGCCGGTTCTAAAGTGTCGTGGGTGGCTGCCACCAAGGCCGATGTAGAAGTAAACGGCAATAAAGCTCATTTTATGCGCAACGGCAAGCACTTTTATATGCAGATAGTTGCCCCTGCCGGTGCCGTGTTCAAGACTTATCCTGCCAAGAATACTTATAAAGGTGAGAAGCCCATCGAAGGTATCACGATGCTCGAAGCGGAATGTCTGTTCGGGGAAGTCAGTGGCAAGATTACAGTGCGTATGAGTAGTAAGAAGCTCTAATCGGGATAGAAAAAATAATTCATTTACAATAAAACTATAAGATGAAAGTTTTAAAGTTATTAGTTTTGGGAACATGCCTCACATTGGGAGCATGCTCCACTCAATCCAATTCTACTGTGCAAACCAACGACAAAGGCACGCAGTGGCAATGGGACAAAGGAACCATCGTTGTGGAAACTCCCGAACGTCCTGCAGGCCAGCAGAGTGTCATCGGGATGGCACTTCCCAAGATGGATGTGGTTCGTGTAGGTTTTGTAGGCTTGGGAATGCGTGGTCCTGGTGCTGTAGAGCGTTTCACGTACATTCCCGGTACGCAGATTGTGGCGTTATGCGATTACGAACAGTCACGTGCCGAAGGATGCCAGAAGTATTTGGAGAAAGCGTCATTGCCGAAGGCTGCCGTTTATTCGGGAGAGAAAGGTTACGAAGAGTTGTGCAAACGCGATGATATAGACTTGGTTTACATTGCTACCGACTGGCTGCACCACTTCCCAGTTGCTATGTGTGCGATGGAGAACGGAAAGAATGTAGCTATCGAAGTTCCTTCTGCCATGAATTTGAAAGAATGCTGGGACTTGGTAAACATGAGCGAGAAGACCCGCAAGCATTGTATGATTTTGGAAAACTGCTGTTACGATTGGTTTGAAATGAATACGCTGAATATGGCGCAAAATGGTGTATTCGGTGAAGTGATCCGTGCGCAAGGAGCCTATATCCATAATCTGAGTCCCTTTTGGAATCATTATTGGAAGAATGGAGAAGGCGACAAATTGGGTTGGCGCTTGGACTTCAATAAGAAACATCGGGGTGATGTGTATGCCACCCACGGTCTTGGCCCGGTGGCGCAAGCACTTGATATTCATCGTGGCGACCGTATGCAGACTTTGGTAGCTATGGATACCAAATCCGTGGTAGGCAAGGGATTGGTAGAAGAAAGAACGGATTCTGTCTGCAACAACTTCCGTAACGGCGACCACACTACTACTTTAATTCGTACGGCTAATGGCAAGGTGATTGAAATACAGCATAATGTAATGACTCCGCAACCCTATAACCGTTTGTATCAGTTGACCGGTTCGAAAGGATTTGCCAATAAATATCCTATTTCCGGCTATGCCCTCGATGCAGAACAACTGACCGCTTCGGGCGTACAACCTAAAGTGGATGATTTGAATTCACACGGATTTCTTCCGAAAGAAGAGATGGAGGCACTTGTAGAGAAGTACCAGCACCCTATCTTAAAGAAATATGGAGAGATGGCTAAGGAAGTAGGCGGTCACGGTGGTATGGACTTTATTATGGATAGCCGTTTGGTGTATTGCTTGCAGAACGGTTTGCCTCTCGACATGGATGTATATGACCTGGCTGAATGGTGCTGCCTCGCAGAATTAGGCGAACTTTCTATGGATAACAACTGTGCGGCAGTGGCGTTTCCCGACTTTACCCGTGGCGAGTGGAACAAAGTGAAAGGGTATAAGCACGCTTATGCCACTCCCGAAGAAGAAGCTGCCACGCTTGAAAAGGCCAAAACATTTACTGTAAAATTGAAAGAACAAGGCGCAAGAGAATGGAGTGCTGAATGATGAATATCAATCTGGATAAGAGATAAATATGTAAGGGCTGCATTTCGCATGGATGCAGCCCTTATTCTATAATATCCTACTACTTTCCTTTGTACTCTTGCGGACTCTGATTGAAACAGGCTTTGAAGCAGTGTCTGAAGTAGCGTAATGAATTGAAGCCTACTTGAAAGGCAATATCCGTTATTTGTAATTCCGGATGATTCTTTAATAAATCGGCTGCATGTTTCAACCTCATATTCAAGATATACTCATTGGGAGACATGCAACTCAAAGCTCTTAGCTTGTTATAGAGTGAACTGCGGCTGACTGCCAATTCTCCCGCCAGCATATTGACGTCAAAGTCCGGATTGGATAATTGCGCTTTTACTATTTCTTCGAGTTTGGCTAAAAACTTGGCATCGATAGGGCTTAAGGCTAAGGCTTGCAACTCTGTACCTTCGGGTTTATCGTCCGTTATATCCTTTCCGAACTTCTGCTTCAATAGTTTCCGGTTACGAAGGATATTTGCGATGTGTCCCAACAGCATTTTGTTATTGAAAGGCTTCTCTATGTAATCATCGGCACCGCATTGCAGACCTTCCATCTTTTTATTGTCCGAGGTGAGAGCGGTCAGTAGTACAACCGGGATGTGGCACAGGTCGAAATTGTTCTTTATCTTGGTACACATTTCAATACCGTCCATTTCCGGCATCATGATGTCGCTCAAGATGAGGTCGGGATGTTCTTCCAAAGTTTTTGCCAATCCCTCCTTGCCGTTCATGGCTATGACTACCCTGTATAAGGGAGAAAGCAGAGAGGTGAGTATTTGCAACAACTCTTCGTTGTCTTCTACCAATAGTACGCAATCTTTGCTTGCTACATTTTCCTGTATCTCGTTTTCTTCTTCAGTGTCGGCATTCTCCGGTGTGGCGGTGATGGTAACAGGCTCCATAAAGTGGTAATCGGAACCTTCCGGTTCGGTGAATGTGACGTATGCATCGTTTTCAAACAGGTTTCCTTTGGGCAATGTCACGGTAAAGATAGTGCCGTATTGCAAGGCGCTTTTTACTTCTATTCCTCCATGATGCAGTTCGACCAGCCCCTTTGACAAAGCCAGACCTATGCCGCTGCCCGGTGAGGAGATGGCGCTATCCACTTGATAGAAGCGGTCGAAGATATAGGGCAGAGCTTCTTGAGGAATGCCTTCACCGGAATCTATTACTTTAATTTCAATGACCGTTTCTTTTTCTTCGATTTGCAACTCTACCTTTCCCTCCTCGGGAGTATGCTTGAAGGCATTGGAAAGCAGGTTGGAGAATACTTTTCTCAGTTGCCGTCCGTCACACCAGCATATCAGGCTCTCCGCTTCTGCATGGAATTCAAAATGTAGGTTCTGTAGCTGTGCCTGCTCCGTGAAGTCTTGGTAAATCTGCCGTAAATAAGGAATCATATCCAGTCGGCATACGTGCAGGTTTAATTTTCCACGCTCCATCTTTCTGAAATCGAGCAGTTCGGATATCAGCTCCCTGAATTGGAAAGTGTTCTTATAAATCTTTTGTAAGCGTGTGCGCAGGAATGGAGAAAGGCTTCCTGTCTGCAACAAAGATTCGATTTGTGAGATAATCAATGTCAGCGGTGTGCGGAACTCATGAGAAATATTGGCGAAGAACTGGAGCTTGGCTTGAGTCAGTTCTTCGCTCTTCTCTTTCTCCATCTTCTCTTGGGCCAGCGAAGCGCGAAGCTGCATTTTGGAACGCCAGTTTGTGACGATGCCCCATGCTATGGCAGATATTATACAGATATAGAGGAGGGTAGCCCACCAGGTAGCCCACCAGGGATGATGAATGACGATAGGCAATTCGATGATGGATATATTGTCAAGTGAACTTTGCTGCTGCTCCCGTACTATCAGTTTGTATCTCCCTGGATTAAGGTTGGTGAATACGATGGTGTTGCCGTATGTGCTGGCCCATTCCTTGCTGAAACCTTCCAACTTATATTCATACACCTTCCTGCCGGTATTGTTGACGTAGTTGTTTGAAGTAAAAGATACCGAAAGGTTGTTTTCGTTGTGATCTAAATTTATCTGATGTACAAAAGGAAGCGCAGCTTTTAGGATATTATCCGAACCGGCTACCGCTATGGACTTGTTGTTGACTACCAAAGAAGAAAAATAGAGATTATAGGAGGGAGGGGTGTTCATTAAGGAAGAGCTCCTGAAAGAACTCATCCCTTCAGCGCCTCCGACAAATGTTTCTCCATCTTGGCATATCAATAAACCACAGCCGTCATTGATGGCGGAGAGATGCAATTGACTCTCCGCATCGATCATTTTCTTTTCTCCGGTTTGCGGATGATAGATCAGTAGTCCGCGATCATTGGAAATGGCTAAATAACCACGTGGAGTAATTGTCATATTGTAACAGTAGCTCGCATCAATAGCGGTACATTTTATGAATTTATGCTCTTTCTTGTCGAATTTATAAATTCCGTCACCGTATGTTCCCATGAATATAGTGCCGTCTTGGGTTTCTGTCATTTTCTGTACCGGATATTTACCCAATCCGTTCTCTGCATATCGGAAGACATGCTTTTCTTGGGGATTCTTCATGTTTATTCTGATTATTGTACTCCATCGGGATATCCAAAGATAGTCTTGGGAGTCGATCAGAAAGTCAGTCCCGTCTATATTGGCTTCGGGGATAGAAGGGTAAAGGCTGCTGACTGAATAATCTTCCCTTTCTTTTATATATATACCACTCGTTGACATCATGTAGAGTTTGTCGTTTTTAAACTCCATTTTAGTCCAGGAATCACCTGCTTCTTTAGAGTGGTACTTTACTTTTTTTGTCGAGATATCAAAGCACAGGAAGCCTTGTTTGTGAGTCCCTATATACAGGCAATCTTGATCTTTATCATAGACAATACACTTTAAATTGTAAAATGGCTCGCTGTAGGATTTATGATCCATCAGATAATGCGTGAAGCGTCCGGTCTTTCTATCCAGATGGTTCAGACCTCCTCCTTCAGTACAAATCCATACATCTCCCCGCTTGTCTTCCACCATATTGCCCACGTACGAAAAGCTCAGACCATCATCATTGCCGGTATCTTCGGAATAATGGCGAAAAATATCTACTTCCGGATTAAAATAGTGTACGCCTCCATAGTAAGTTCCTACCCAAATAGTGCCTTGCAGGTCTTTATAAAGTGAAAAGACAGAAGAATGTCTCAGATTTCCCGGTTTCGTACCTCTATTGTAATAGGATACGTTACCGAGCGTATCGATTTTATTCAAACCGTTGAATGTTCCTATCCAGATGCTCCCTTCATTGTCTTCAACAAAGCACCGGACGTCATTATTGGAGAGTTTAAAGTCTTTTTGGATTGCAAATTGTTGGCTCACTCCGTTTTCAATCTTGTACATCCCTTTGCGATAAGCTGCCACCCACATTCTGCCTTGTCTGTCTCGATACAAAGAATGCGCATGGATATGTGAAATCACGCAAACCGGTGACGGGCTATTCAAATTGTCTATTCTATATAATCCGTCCGTTGTGCCAATCCATAGGCAGTTATTGACATCGACATACAAGCAGGTGACTCTTTTGTGGGATTTCAAACAGTAGATGAAGTCAAATTCTTCAGTTTCCCTGTTCCATCTTAAAATACTGTCATTGACGGCACTCCACACCGTATGTTCCTGGGCATAAAGACAGCGGGGACGTAAACCAAGCTTTGAAAAACGGTCTTTGCAAAGATCATACCGGATGAGCTTTCCATCTGAAGTGAAGAATAGATTACCTTGCTTGTCACTGACTAAATTCTGTATTTCATTGCCTCCAAAATATTCCTCACTTGTTTGGGAAGGTTTATACACAGTCATCTTATTTCCATCGTAACAGTTCAGACCTTCTAAGGTACCGAACCACATCCTGCCCAATTCATCCTGGCAGATGGAGACAACCGAAATCTGTGATAAGCCTTCCGACTTTCCTAGATGCTTAAAGTAAATGTTTCCGTGAATAGTCAGAGACACGGCAAAAAGTAGGTATAGTAGTAAATATCTTCTCATAGTAGTAGTGATTCTTATTTTGTTTCAGAAGTGAACAAAGGTATTGAAAGAATATAATAAGACAAATGAATCCGATCTCTTTTTCATAAGGTTACTACATTGTTTCCGGGCATAAAATTACAGAAAGATGAGGTTGAGGGTAGGAGATTCTGTATATTTAGGGGGAGTTTTTATGTAATCCTTGTATTTTATAGTTTGGTGGTACATGAACAATTTGCAGTATCAGGTTGTTCTTTTTAATAATATTTTGCATATATTTGTCCCGTAATTTTAAACACAATGAATTATGAAGAAGATTTTTAGTGCTTTCATGATAGCTGTATGCTGTATGCTGGTGGCTATGCCTGCTCAAGCCCAACTCATCAAGTGGGGTATCAAAGGCGGTGTTAATATGACTACGATAGACTGGGATGGTGGATATAAGGGAAACAAGGATAATTCTACCGGTTTCTTCATTGGTCCGATGGCCGAGATTACTATTCCTATTGTAGGCTTGGGAGTGGATGGAGCTTTGCTGTTCTCGCAAAAAGGACAAAAGACTGAGATTCTGGAAGGTGGAGCAACATACACAGTGGATGGTAGACAAACCGGTATGGAAATTCCTGTCAACTTGAAATACACTATCGGCTTAGGTAGCATGCTGGGTATTTATCTTGCTGCGGGTCCCGATTTCTTCTTCGATTTTAAGAAGAAAGATGATATTGACCGTAAGAAGGCTCAAGTGGGATTGAATTTAGGCGCCGGTGTGAAGTTAGTTAGACATTTGCAGATTGGTGTAAACTATCAGATACCGTTGGGAGACAGCTTTAAAGTTGGAAATGCCTTCGGTGCAAAGAATAAGACTTGGCAAATTTCTGCCGCATACTTGTTCTAAAAGAATATAATAGTATATGAGCTGAACCTCTTTGCTGCGTGTAGTGGCAAAGAGGTTTTTTTGTATCTATTTGTACAATTAAAAAACAGGCGATTGTTTTGTTCCTATCGTTCAGTGTTGTATATTTGTCGCACCTTTCAGCTGGCCCGCAAGGGCAGAGGGAGGGTGACATGTTTTAATAGAGACGTTTACGTACTTATATCTTTCGGATTTAAACTTCGCAACTTTAATCTATGGAAGGATATGGCAACGAAAGCGTCCACTATGTATGTGTTTATCAAACATATCAGCCATTGATGTGTTCTGCATAATCCGTACGGCGTGGGCCAGCTGCGTTGCTTATCTCCATAGAGGGCATTGCGAAGGCCTAAATCCGGGATAAGCAGATGTAGAACCCACGCTTTCGCGTTTAAATGCATACATATCTCATGGAGGCTATCGGCAAACTTATCAAACAAGAACTGGAACGGCAGGAACGTACCGTGACTTGGTTTGCCAAAAAACTGTCTTGCCACCGCACCAATGCATACGACATATTCGCACGTGATAATATTGATCTGACTCTTCTTATCCGCATTTCCCGCATTCTGCACCACAATTTCTTGAAAGACCTCTCCAATGAGGTGGATGAGGAACTTTTGAAGTGACCTCTCAACGATGCTATAATGTTCTATATATCTATATATAATGTTATAATTCAGCCTCTTGAAATTACCGATATTTCTAATTTAATGTAAAAGCATTTGCCTCGGCATGTAACGGGCGTTCATTGCCGAGGTAACAAGTGTTTGTTGTGCTGCCATGCGCTTGAAACATTTAATCCAACTATTGTGCAAGATAGTCCTCTATTCGCTTACTCTAGGAGGAAAATAAACAAATATCGATTGCGTGATAAAAGTAGTGCTTGAATAGAAGTTGACAGGCGTGTAGTAAAACGTACTACATACTTGTACAAAATCACGCTATATACATACTTTCCTACCAGTAGATAATTCACATACCTTTGCTTCCGTTAAGAAAATCACAGGCAAAACAACTGATGGTAATCTTGAAAACATAACTTGTTTTACTAATATTAATTTTTACGATTATGAAAAAGAAACTCATGATGGTTGCAGTGCTTCTGGGAGCGTTGACTCTGGGAGCGTGCGTGGACGACAATGAATCGCAGTCGGTGACGAATGTGCGTGAAGCAAAAGCGGAACAATTAAAAGCTATAGCTGAACAAGCAAAAGCCGAAGGAGAAGCTGCTTTGATTCGTGCAAACGCAGAAAAGGCTATTGCTGATGCGGAAGCGGCTTATAAAGCTGCCGAAACTGCCGCTAAAGAACTTGAAAATGAGCAAGCTAAATTGGCTCTCCAGAAAGCACAAGCTACTTTGGATATGGAAATTGAAGCTGCCAAAATTAATGCTGAGGCTCAGTTGCAAAGTGCGAAAGCTGCATTAGAAATGGCTAAAGCAAACTTGATTGCTGCTTTAGATAATGTGGATGCTGCTGAAAAATTGAGAATTCAGGAATTGGTGACAAAAGCTGATAATGTATTGCAGCTATTACAAAGTGCAAGAGATACTAAGTTATCCGCTACTGCACAAATTGCTAGGTTGAATGCTGAGTTGATTGGAACTAAGGAATATGTGGCAAATGAGACAAAACGATATGAAGGTTGGATTGCTGACGAGGAAGCATTGATTACTGAATATTCCAAGTATGAGGCTACGATTAAAACGAAGGAAGATGCTGAAAAAGCGTATAAAGAAGCTTATGCAGCTCAAGTAGCTTTGGAAAAGACATCTAATGAAAAGTTGGTTGCATACCAGCAGGCACAACAGGCTTATTGGGACAAAGCTAATTTGCAAGGACAATACGAGTTTGTGCAGAAAGTTGGTAATGATTATTGGGCATATTATAATATGGTGGATATTTTTGATGATGGTGATAATAGTCTGAACTCTCATACAGTTGAATATACATACGATGATAAAACTGTAGGGACAAATACTTATTATGTATCTGTTGTCAATTATGAACTTAATGCAGAAGCAATTGCCGATGCAAAAGAACGTATTGCCGCAGATATCAAATCTAATGAAGAGAACTGGTTGCCTTCTGCAGAAAACAATGTTAAGGTACAGGCTTTAGCAGTAGCAGAAGCTCAAAAGGCACTGAAGGATAAACAAGCTACTGATGAATATAAGAATGCAGTGAAAGCGGTGGCAGATGCTCAAAAAGTTTATGATGAGGCTAAGACTTCAACTGATAAAGATAACGCATATTGGATTTTGCAGTCAAAGAAACAAGATTTGAAAAATGTGACTTTCAATGAAGAAGATGCTTTGACTAGAGCCACTGGAAATAAAGAAAGTGCAGATATTAATCTGAAGAATGCCAAGGAATTTATAGAAAACCTGAATAAAGAGTTGACAAAGATTAGTGAAGCTGAAGCTTTTGCAACCAGTGATGCAGCGAAGGCTTATACCGAATATGTGGCTGCTTACATAAAGGCTTTTGAGGCATGCTATGTAGAGGCTTGGTTGGCAAATGAAAATGCAAATAAAGCATTTACTAAGCAACAAACTTTAGCAAATTCATTGAATCAGATTGCTAATAGTTACGCCGATTATGAAAGCTTAATAAGTAGTTGTAAGCAAAATATATCTAGATATCAAGGATATATTGCACAATTGAATGGTATTGCTACTAAGGAAGAGGCAATCAAGCAGGAGGAAGAAAAGCTTGCTAAGGCAGAGTCTGATATAGCTATTTATGAGGCACAATATAAAGACTATATGGATAAGATTCAAACTTTAATCGGATCAACTCCGGCAGAATAACCCCCAATATTAACGGCATTAAAACTAAAAGTAATATGAAAATAGCAAGACTTTTACTGTTAGCCGTTATGCCCATGATGTGTCTTTCAGTCAGTGCACAAGAGGCAAGCTGTAAAAAGGACTTCACCCCGAAGAAAGGTGATTTCACCCTTGCAGCCACTGTAGGATACAATAGCTACGCAAGCGTCAGTGCCCTTCCGGGGACGATGGCGAATTATGAAGTTGCGGCACTCTCCACCGATTGGTCAGATAAAAAGCTGATGGTTGGTTTCGAGGCAGGCTGGTTCTTCAACGACTTGTGGAAACTTAACTTGGGTGGCGGTTTGAACTTCACGAATAACCCCGGTTATTCGGCTGTTCCCGGCACGATGGACGAAAACGCTTCTGTGGAAGATAATATGGGAGAGATTCCCGGTTATCGTGCAGTGGCTGATGCTCAGACATTCTCGTATAATGTCTTTGCAGGTGTCGATCGTTATTTTAAGATTAAGAAAGTTCCTAACCTGATGTGGTATACAGGTCTGCGTGTGGGCATGGCTTACGCTCAGAATCAGATGAAGTATGACGAATACGAATCAATGGGCAAATCCGTCGGTGAAACATGGAACCTCCGAGGTTCATTCACCATGGGTGTAGATTACTTCGTATTGCCTGCCATGTATGTGGGTGCTCAGATTGATCCTTTCTCTTATACATATAATATGACTACGTATAAGCCGCAAGAAGGATTGAGCAATTTGGACGCAGACAGTCATAACTTCAGTTTCCTGTCTGCCCCTACTATCAAGGTCGGGTTTAAATTCTAAGAAACTAATAAAATACAGCTCCTCTGAAAAGGAACTGTTGCCCTACAATCAGAGTTTCGGTTTCACTAAACAGAATCTGGTTGTATTAGTAAAAAATGTGTTGAGAGAGGATGGCTTGTGAAAGCCGTCCTCTCTTTTGCTATGTTAAAGATGAGTAACTTCTTAAAGAAAGGGGCAGTTCGATGAACTTACCGCATACGTTAAGTAATAATCAATTTGACACATTGTATTTCTGTGTTGCTCAGAATACCGTATTCCCGTGCGGACACCTGGCGTAACGAGAATACGCAAACGAAAATCGGTAAGTGGCGGATTATAAGATCGGTATCAAAATGCGTACGTTTCTGTTAGCGTGAAATTACTTCCTGAAAGTACATTTATAGGACTGAAAGGTGACGCTTATAGGAGTGTTACCTGTAAGTAGTAGGTCTTTTACCCTTAGGTAGTAACCATATCACCTGTAAGTAGTAACCATATTACTCGTAAGTAGTAACCCTTTTTTGCATAATTAGCTTGAAAAGGCGGAAGGATATGCAAAAAGAGTACATAGCTATTCTCTTTTTATTCGCAATATATACTGGAAGAAGAATTTTACAAAAAGTGTATGTTAGCAAAAATGCTAATATTGCATCATTATGACAAGCATGTTTGGCGTATTGGTGTTTTTTTGAATACATCTCTTTGGGATGCAAAGAGAGAAATTGTATTTTGGTGCGGTTGCCCTGGTTTAGAAGCGGAATCCTAAAAAGTTCCGCTTCTCTTTTGTATCTTTGCACACGCAATGGAAAAATTTGTAGATGTCATATTACCCCTGCCTCTGCACAGCTGTTTCACTTACTCCTTGCCGGAAGAAATGGCAGAGGAGGTGCAGATCGGTTGCCGTATTGTAGTACCTTTCGGAAAGAAGAAATACTATACGGGAATTGTGCGGAACGTGCATTATCTGAAACCCGAAGAATATGAGGTGAAGGAAGTGACAGCGCTGCTGGATGCACATCCTATTCTGTTACCCCGGCAATTCAAGTTCTGGGAGTGGGTAGCCGATTACTATCTTTGTACACAAGGCGATGTTTACAAAGCGGCATTGCCTTCGGGCTTGAAACTCGAGAGCGAAACCATGGTAGAGTATAATCCTGATTTCGAAGCAACGGAATCCTTGCCCGAACGGGAACAGAAAGTACTTGATTTGCTTTCTGTAGAGCCGGAACAGTGTGTTACAAAGCTGGAGAAAGATACCGGCTTCAAGAATATCCTCAATATCGTTAAATCCCTGCTTGATAAGGAAGCTATTTTCGTAAAAGAAGAATTGAGGCGAACCTATAAACCCAAAACCGAAACCCGCGTACGTCTGACTGCCGCAGCAAGTAATGAACGTCGGTTACACTTCTTCTTCGATGAATTGCAACGCCGTGCACCTAAGCAATTGGACTTATTGATGAAATATATCGAGCTTTCCGGTTGTTTGGGTGGCACACCGAAGGAAGTCAACAAGAAAGAGCTGCTGCAACGTGCGTCTGCTACCCCAGCCGTTTTCAATGGACTGATAGAGCGGGGAGTGTTTGAAGTTTATCAGCAGGAGATAGGTCGCTTGAATGCTGTTTCGATGAAAGAAACGTTCCCTTTGAATGCACTGAATGTTTATCAGCAGCAAGCTTATGATGGTATCATCGAAAGCTTCAAGACAAAAAACGTCTGCCTGTTACATGGCGTAACGTCCAGTGGTAAAACGGAAGTTTATATCCATTTGATAGAACAAACCATCTGTCAAGGCAAACAAGTGCTCTATCTGCTGCCCGAAATAGCACTGACTACTCAGATAACCGAACGTTTGCAACGGGTATTCGGGACTCGATTGGGTATCTATCATTCCAAATTTCCTGATGCCGAACGAGTGGAAATTTGGCAAAAGCAGTTGTCGGAAAGTGGATATGACATTATTTTGGGAGTTCGTTCTTCTATATTTCTGCCGTTCCGTAACTTGGGACTCGTTATTGTGGACGAAGAACATGAGAATACGTATAAACAGCAAGACCCTGCTCCACGATATCATGCCCGCAATGCAGCCATTGTGTTGGCGGCGATGTATGGTGCCAAAACGCTATTAGGAACGGCAACCCCTTCGATAGAGACTTGGCACAATGCCGTTTCGGATAAATATGGTTTGGTGGAACTAAAAGAGCGGTACAAAGACATACAATTACCCGAAATCATCCCTGTAGACATCAAAGAACTGCAACGGAAGAAACGGATGAACGGCCCTTTTTCACCGCTACTGCTGCAATATGTACGCGAGGCGTTGGAGCAGAAAGAGCAGGTTATCTTGTTCCAGAATCGTCGTGGCTTTGCACCAATGATAGAATGCCATACGTGTGGTTGGGTGCCAAAGTGCAAGAACTGTGATGTCAGTCTGACTTTTCATAAGGGATTAAACCAATTGACGTGCCATTATTGTGGATACACCTATCAGTTACCCCGTATTTGCCCCGCTTGTGAAGGAAGTGACTTGCGTAACCGTGGCTTTGGTACGGAGAAGATAGAAGATGAGATCAAGGCTATTTTTCCCGACGCATCCGTAGCCCGTATGGATTTGGATACTACCCGTACCCGTACTGCTTACGAGCGTATCATTGCCGACTTTGAGCAGGGCAAGACGAATATACTGATTGGAACGCAGATGGTTTCGAAAGGACTGGACTTCGATCATGTCAGTGTCGTGGGTATACTCAATGCTGACACAATGCTCAACTACCCCGATTTCCGGGCTTACGAGCGTGCATATCAGCTTATGGCGCAAGTAGCAGGGCGTGCCGGACGAAAAAATAAGCAGGGAAGGGTAGTGTTGCAAACCAAAAGCATGGATCATTCCATAATTCCCCAAGTCATCACTAACGATTACGAAGCAATGGTAGGCGGACAGCTTGCCGAACGCCAACTGTTCCATTATCCGCCTTACTATCGTTTGGTGTATGTTTATCTTAAAAACCGGAATGAGCAACTGCTTGACCTGATGGCACAAACCATGGCAAGTAAGTTGCGCGGTGTCTTCGGCAACCGTGTTTTGGGGCCGGATAAGCCTCCCGTTGCCCGTGTGCAGACGTTGTTCATCCGGAAGATTATTGTTAAGATAGAACTTAACGCTCCGATGGCACGTGCCCGTGAACTGCTGGTGCAAGTACAGAAAGAGATGATAGCTGAGGATCGCTTCAAATCATTGATTGTGTATTACGATGTCGATCCGATGTAGTGAATTAAAATTGAATTCCCATAGCTACTTAATTACATAATGAAATAGTTGTATGAAGAAAATACTTTTTGTTTGTCTCGGCAATATTTGCCGTTCTTCTTCCGCCGAAGGAGTTATGAAACGTTTGATAGAAGAAGCCGGACGTGAAGATGAATTTGTGATTGACTCTGCCGGTATCTTGTCTTATCATCAGGGAGAATTACCCGATAGCCGGATGCGTGCCCATGCGGCTCGTCGTGGGTATAACTTAACCCATCGTTCCCGTCCCGTCCGCACAGAAGATTTTTATAACTTCGACTTGATAATCGGTATGGACGACCGCAATATCGACGATTTGAAAGACCGTGCCCCTTCTCCCGAAGAATGGAGTAAAATACACCGCATGACGGAGTATTGCACGAAGTTTACTCATGCCGACCATGTGCCCGATCCTTATTATGGTGGTGCCGAAGGATTCGAGTATGTGCTCGATTTGCTGGAGGATGCTTGTGCAGGACTGCTGGAAAAACTAAATTATCGCTGAATGTCCTGATAAAAGCGCTTGTTATCATTCAAGCTGCAAGTAGCATCTACTCCTGCTTCCTGTAAACGTTCGGCAATCTCACTCAACTTTTTCCTTGAAACCCTACCGATATAAAATAATCGGTAACGGTAATCCTTGTCCAATAGTTCCATGACATGCGTGAACGCTTGTTCGCGCGCAAAGTCAAAGTTTACTTTCCGTAAATCTGTATAGGGATATTGAATCGTTCTGCCTGCGCTATGGATGATAAGTGCCTTGTTGTTCAGTGTCAGGTAGCAGAAGCGCGTCATCAGCATACAGATGAAGAACAGGCTCAGCCCGAAAGAAATGATAGCCGGAATGAATCCCCACCAAACTTCACCACTGATGGAGTAATAACCTAGAATCAGGAACATGAGGAATAAAACGAAGAAATAAAACATATAGAGTGAAGGGCGTTTGTAAGTTTCCGTAGGCATCTCGGTAGCAGTACGTTTGCGATGTACATAGTTATCGAAAACAATTCCTTTGGAAATCAGAAAACGGATCACCGAGGACGGATGACGGCAGGGAGGCAGAAGTATCACCTTCACTTTCCCTTCCTTCAGACGCAAAGTCAGTATGCCGGGGCCATATTTATCCTTGGTAGTCAAGTTACTCTTGCGAGGTGCTTCGTGATAACGCTTCATGAAACTGAAACTCTCAATCTGATGCAGCCCCACCCGCTGACTTTGCAGCAGCTTTTCGGCTCTTTTTTGTTCTTTAGCAGTCACTTCCATAGTTCCTATTTTTTTAGTTCGGGATAACTGATACGGGTATGATAAATCGTTTTTAGCTTTTCTTTAAACACTGCCTTTACCGTAGCAATGTCTTTAAAGGTGATGGGGCATTCTTTGAAGTAACCTTCTGCCACCTGTGCGTCGATAATCTTGTCTACCAGGTTGCTGATACTTTCTTCCGTATATTCGGGCAAACTACGTGAAGCTGCTTCTACGGAATCTGCCATCATTAGGATAGCTTGCTCTTTCGTGAACGGATTAGGACCCGGATACGTGAAAAGTTCTTCATTAGGTTCTTCGCCGGGATGTTCATTTTTCCAAGATATATAGAAGAATTTTGTTTTGCCACGGCCATGATGAGTCGTAATAAAGTCTTTAATGACTTTGGGCAGGTTATTCTTTTCCGCTAATTTCAATCCGTCGGTCACGTGGCTGATAACTACCTGTGAGCTTTGTTCATAATTGAGATTCTTATGCGGATTGACGCCACCTGACTGGTTCTCCGTGAAGAAAACAGGATTTTCCATCTTGCCTATGTCATGATACAGTGCACCGGTACGCACCAATTGGCTTTTGGCATCGATACGATTGGCAGCCTCCGCTGCAAGATTGGCCACCTGCATGGAGTGCTGGAAAGTGCCGGGAACCGTTTCGGACATGCGACGCAACAGGTTGTTGTTGATATTGGATAGTTCTACTAAAGTAACATTGGACGTAAATCCGAAAGTCTTTTCTACCAGGAAGAGCAGCGGATATGTAAATAGTAGGAGTACTCCGTTAATAACGAAATAGGTGTACATGCTTCCATTGATTTTCGACAAATCATTCTCTGTTATCAACTCGAAAGCAAAGTAGACTGCCGCATAAGTCAGTATTACAAGTATTGCCGTGCGGAATAATTGTGAACGCTGGGACAGTTCGCGCAGGCTAAAGATAGCTACTAATCCGGCAGAGAGTTGCAATAAGATAAACTCATGGGGATATCTCAGCGAAATGGAGCATATCAATATAGTGATAGCATGCGTGATAAATGCTGTACGCGAATCGAGGAACACCCGGATGATAATGGGTAGCATGGCGTATGGCAATATATACACATTGAACATGCTGTTTGCCACCATGATAGCAGTCACTACACAATAAAACATGGTAAGGGCAAAAAGCAGCGAGAGACTACCTTTGCGATCGTAATAATCTTTGCGGAACAAGTCAAGATAGAGCATGAAACATAGCATAAAGATGCTGACGTATAATATTTGCCCTACTAGCATCAAGCGTTTTTGCCCGATAGACTCACTTCGTTTAATTGATTCTTTCCGCAGACTTTCAAGGATGTTGTAAGTTTCCTGGCTTACGATTTCACCCCGATCGATGATTTTCTGCCCGCTCAGTACGATGCCGTTTGCCCATGAATAATTGTCGAGAATTTCTTTTTTGGCAGTTTCCGTGCGTTGTTCGTCGTAGGTCAGGTTAGGGAATATATATTCATTCAGCGAGCATTGACGTAAAATATCAGGACGGTAATGTAGGGTATCGGCAGTAAGCACATAATTGTAGGCATCTTTTACAGAGTGAAGTTTATCAGTACTTTGCTGATTCGCCATTTTGTCGTTCACTATCATGATGGTGGTGGTACTGTCTTTCTGTAGTTTGGCTAACTGATCTGTGGAGAGGATGCCGGAGCTGTAAACTTCGGAAAGTTTTCTTTCCAAAAAACGCATGTAGTCTGATGACGGAACGATCCCTTTTAAATGATTTGGGTAGTCGGCCTTCAATTTATTGAGTGCATTCTTCTCGACGCTTTTGTCCAACTGAAAATAAGGCTGGAAGTTGGCAAGTATACTGTCTTGTTCATGCTTTACAATATTATCATCCTTATAGATGGGAAAATCAAACGTCGCCATCAACTGCCCGTACTTCCAGGGTTTATCAGTATCAAACTGGTAATTGAATTTGCCGTCGCGTGGAAGAAAATAGACAATAACTGCTACTGTACCGACGAATATCAGTGCTTTATATAATAAATCTCTGAAGGAGAAATCCTTTTTGGTCTTACTGAAATAACTCATAATGGTTGAAATTTTTGCGAAAAGTACAAAAAAAAACATTAGTGTGGAAAAAAAGGTTTAATTTTGCCGTCTAAATTATTTATAAGTAAGGTAGATTATGACAGAAAGAAGAGTCAGAGTCCGTTTTGCCCC
>JAEXAJ010000145.1 GCA_023458215.1 Bacteroidota bacterium | reverse complement strand
TAGAAAACACACGACTCATATCGCCCATATATCCGTTGAAGTTTCCACCTAAATCTACCATCACACTCTGTCCGGACTGAAGCAGGGTACCATTGGCACCTCCGGGCAAGGAAGGATCAAGCCCTTCACCTCCTAAAGCAAAGTCGTATGGAGAAGCCGTTGCGGCATTATCACCTGCCAAAACACTGCCCATGAAGATTTCCATGCTCTGACCGAACACACGGAAGTAACCCAAGCAACCTTCAAGACGCATCAGACGCTCTATTTCAATAGAAAGTTGACGATCAGTCATGCCTGCCTGATATACGGATGGTATTTGTTCATACGCTTTGGTATGTGCTATGCCCGAACGACGAAACATTTCAATCTCCATATTCGTCTTTACACTTCGTGCCTGACGAATAAGAGAAGTACCGCAAGATACTACTTCTGCATCAGGAAAACAAGCAGCCAAACGGTTGTACTCCGTGAAAGACAACTCGTCACCTTCCAGCATCAATTTGGTAGGCGCAGGCAAACCACACTCTTTAATCAATTCCGGTAACTGTTCGGGTTTGCGGATAGGATGGACATGTTCCCCTTCAATATCATTAGGACGCTTTATAAATAAACGGGCAGGAGCATTCAACGGTAAGTATAAATATCCGCTGACAACGCGTCCATACGTATAGATCAAATTTACATTGCAAGTGATGAGAGCGGCATCAATCGATTGTTGTGCCATGAGTACGCGTATCTTGTCGCGTCTCCGTTTCAGTTCTGGTTGTAACATCTCTTCGTTTATTATGATTTTCGAGATGCAAAGGTAGGAAAAATCAGTGATTAGTGATAAGTGATTAGTGATTTGTTTATTATAGAGCTGCGCTAATGCGTATCTTAGATTCATCAACAAATCACTAATCACTTATCACTAATCACTAAAAAAAGTGCTGCCCCATACCTTCTCAGGCGTAGGGCAGCACAAACCACAAATACAAATACAACTAAACAAAGTTTTTCTTTAGATAATGCCCTGACCCATCATGGCGTGGGCAACTTTCATGAAGCCGGCAATGTTGGCGCCTTTCACGTAGTTGATGTAGCCGTCAGGTTCTGTCCCATATTTTACACATTGAGCATGAATTCCGTGCATGATGGCATGGAGTTTTTCGTCCACCTCGGCAGCACTCCAGCTGAGGTGCATGGCGTTCTGTGACATTTCCAAGCCACTGGTTGCCACACCACCGGCATTCACAGCCTTACCCGGTGCATACATTACTTTATGCTCTATAAAGAGATCAATTGCTTCAGGAGTACATCCCATGTTAGAGATTTCGCCTACGCAAGTAACCTTATTATTAATCAGTTGTTTAGCATCTTCACCGTTCAACTCATTCTGAGTGGCACAAGGAAGAGCGATGTCGGCTTTTACTTCCCACGGACGTTTGCCCGCAACGAAAGTAGAGCCCGGGAATTCGTCGGCATACGGGGCTACGATATCGTTACCCGTGGCACGAAGTTCCAACATATAATCTATCTTTTCGCCACTGATACCATTCGGATCGTAGATATAACCATCGGGACCGGAGATAGTAACCACCTTAGCACCTAGCTCGGTTGCTTTGGTTGCCGCACCCCATGCCACATTTCCGAAACCGGAGATGGCAACAGTCTTACCCTTGATATCAATGCCTTTAGTTTCCAGCATTTGATGTACGAAGTACAATCCGCCGAAACCGGTAGCTTCAGGACGAATAAGCGAACCACCAAATTCCAAACCTTTACCGGTGAAAGTACCTGTAAATTCGCGAGTCAACTTCTTATACATACCGAACATATAGCCTACTTCACGACCACCGACACCAATATCACCGGCAGGTACGTCCATATCCGGACCTAGATGACGCCACAATTCCAACATGAAAGCCTGGCAGAAGCGCATAACTTCAGCATCGCTCTTTCCGCGTGGAGAGAAGTCGGAACCACCCTTACCGCCGCCCATTGGCAAGGTAGTCAAAGCATTCTTGAAGGTTTGTTCAAAGCCTAAGAATTTAAGGATAGACAAGTTTACGGATGCATGGAAACGAATACCGCCTTTGTACGGGCCAATGGCGTTGTTGAACTGTACACGATAGCCGAGGTTTGTCTGAACGTCACCTTTATCATCCACCCATGTAACACGGAACGTAAAGATACGATCAGGTTCGACCAATCGTTCTATAATTTTTGCTTTCTCGAACTCAGGATGTTGATTATAGATATCTTCGATAGAAAGAAGAACTTCCTTTACGGCTTGAAGATACTCAGACTCGCCGGGATGCTTTGCCTCCAAAGAGGCCATGATACGTTCGATATTCATAATATTACTTTTTAAAAGGTTCTTACCTTGTTGATTTAGGATTATTCAATCAAAATGTCATTGAATAACACTGCAAATATAGGAATTCTTTTCAAATATGCTATATTCCATCCCAATATTTTGATTAATTAATAATAAAACGTCAAAAAGAGCGGCTAAAAACTTAATGCTAACAAGCATCGTATTCTTCGTTTCCCAAATCAACAATTCGGTAT
>JAEXAJ010000144.1 GCA_023458215.1 Bacteroidota bacterium | reverse complement strand
GGCTAACGGCGGGCGCACCCCTCGAAGTGACATGGATTCCCGAAGACTGGGACTCGATAGGGGCATTGGTCAGGCAAAGCGACATGATGCTGCGTGAAGCGACACTCGACCTTATCAATAATGTGGATATCAGTAAAGGGCGTGAACGCATGTTGATGAACCTGGCCGACGGAAAGCCCTACAAGTATCTGGCGGAAAAGATATTCCCCGCGGTGATGCGCGTGGACTACCGGATAGAATACACCCGCAAGCCGCTGGACGCAGCCGAGAGCCTGAGGCTCTTCCGCACGGGAGCACAACGGGCCTTGCGGTTGAACGAATTCTTTGCTGTGGCAGGCAGTTATCCCAAAGGTTCCACGGAATACAATGACGTGCTGGATTTGGCGGCAAGGTTGTTCCCCGACAGCCCCGAAGCGAATATCAATGCGGCGGCGGTGGCGCTCACCAAAGGGGATACGGGGAGGGCACGCCAATACCTGGAACGTTTCTCCACACTACCGGTGGCTTACAACAACATGGGTATCCTCTGCCTGCTCGAAGGAAACAGGGACAAGGCCGAAGTCTATCTGACCATGGCAGCAGCAGCGGGAGTGGAACAGGCGAAAACGGCCTTGCAGGAATTGAAAAGGTAATCATCCGTAATTGAACATTAAACATCAATCATTAAAACGAATATACATGAAAACTAAAAACTACTTATGGGCGATGCTGGCAGCAACAACCCTTTCACTGGCCGCATGCGGAAGTGAAGAAAATGAGAATACCGAACAGCCTCAAAAGATGGAAGCAAGATTTGAACTCACCTTGAAAGGGACAACCGTGAATACAAGATCAACAGGGGCTGATTTACCCTCGGCAGATAATGAAAAAACTATCGGAAGGGTAGCGGTAGCCATATTCGATAAAGACGGGAAAGTAATCATCATTCAGGAATTTACTCAGACGGCAGGCATTATAGTAAACTGCACACCCGGAGAAAATTGTACGGGTATTGTTGTAGCCAATGCCCCGGAAGGGCATTTTAAAGGTGTCGGCACCAAAGCAAATTTCATCGCCAAAACAACCGACCTGACACAGACCGCTACAGAACTACCCATGTCCGGAGAGATCAAATCGGGTACGGAAGATGCGGCAACGACTACCTTTACACTTCAAGCCGGAAAAACAAGCACGCTGAGCGCGAAGGTCAGCCGCCTCGTGGCACGGGTAGCCATTACAAGCATAAAAACAAATTTTGACGCAGCCGGACAATATGCCGACGCAACCTTCAAAGCAAAGAAGATATTTATGCATAATGCAAATACTAAATCGACTGTTAACCCGTCAAATCCTACAGGTTCCGTACCATTGAGCGGAAAAACTGACGGTACAAACCCGGGCCTACAAAATTCCTTAGACCGGGTTATCGATGCAACCGCGTTTACCAGCCCTTATTGGTTCTACACATTTGCCCATGATGCCACTACTCCGACAAAGCTTGTCATCTACGGTGAGTTTGACCCGGACGGAACCGGATCGGCTGCCGCAGAAAGCGTATATTATCCGGTAGTGGTGAACAAGAGCCAGGCGGGTACCAGCATTGGCGGTGATAGCGGAACGGATTCTACCATACAGCCGAACTCAACCTATACCATCACAGCTACAATAAAGGGTAAAGGAGTGGATGATCCGGATAAGGATATCGACCCCGCCATAGTGAATTTAACCGTGAAAGTGGCCGGTTGGGCGCTGAATATTACTCAGGATGTGGACTTCAATTAATATATCCGTTATTATAACAGGAAATTAAATTCAGTGTGAATATGTACTCTTTCAAGACACACGCCGTACTTATATGCGTCCTTTCCGCCCTCCTCTGCACTTCGTGCGTGCGTGAGGATACAGAAGGGTGTGTGCAGTATGCCCTGAACGTGCAGGCGGTGGATGCGGAAGGGAATGACCTTACGGAAAGCGGGGTGCTGCAGAAATCAGACGTATATCTATTCGACGAAAAAGGATTCGTGAGGATGGTGCCTGCGGGCACTTCCTCAGACTTCCTGTTCGGAGAAGACAAAAACGCAAGGCTGACTCTTGTAGCATGGGGAAATCTCAAGGAAGACACGCTGATTACCACGGAGCTGACAAGAGGCACTTCCATGGAGGAAGCCAAAGTACAGCTACGCAGGTATGCCGAAGGAACGCATCTTCCTGTAACTGACCTGTTCTACAGCCGCAAGGAACTGAGCCGGCCGCAAACCCGCAGCATGCAGGAGGAAACTCTTACCCTTATAATGCAACGTATGGCGGCATGTCTGAGTATCCGTACCCGCTACCTTGCAGAACGCTACCCGTATATCGGTGAACCTTATCGATTCATCGTGCGTGGTACGGGTACGGAAATAGATTTCACAGGTAATACGGCCGGAGAAGAAACAGGCTACGAACCCGCATCGACAACCAGCGATCAAGGAGATGTATATGCACCACCTTTCCATGTCTTCCCCATGCTGGAAAGCGGACGGATCGAAATAGACATCTACCGGAAAGAGGAGAAGATATACACTATTACAGAAGATAACAATTTTCAGCCTCTGAAGGTGACGGTAGGAAAACAAACGAATATAGATATAGACTTTCGGTATGCGGAAATAAAGACATTTATTACGGTAGTGCCATGGGGAGAAGTCCGGCAAGACACAGAAATGTAATTTGCTGTTATTGATGAATGGCTGATTAGTTATTAATGATTATGTAAGTAATGACAAAATTGTTTGAATACAAAATAGATACTGGTACGGACGAATTTGTGCCCCCTTATTGGAAAGTATTCGTTATTCTGTTTCCGGCATTCATGCTGCTGGCAATGGCAGTGGTATGTATTTCCTGTCAGCCGGATAAAATGGATGATGAGGAAACGGAAAACCGTCCCGCCATACTTCACCTAAAGGTTACAGGTGAAGAACTGGTGGATATCGCCACGAGGGCGGTTAGTGAAGATGCCATTCACGACCTTCACATCTTGATTTATGACAGCAAAGGGGAACTGATAGGACAACAATATGCCGAGAACAGCACCATCACGATAAATACGCATAGTGCCGAGAATTGCACAATATATGCAATAGCGAATACAGGAAAAAAGGATCTTTTCAATAGTTATGATATCCATACAGAAACTACGCTGAAAGAAATGACCTACTCTATTTCTACTTGGGACGAACTGACAAACGGAACCTACCTGCCAATGACCGGAAGCATTAGTAAAGTTAGCATTAATGCGGGAACGCAAACCTTATCGGGAGGAATTAGCGTAAGCAGGATAGTAGCAAAAATAAAACTGAATATAGGGATAAAGGCGAACAGTGGAATAACGATTACGGACTATACTATACACAATATTCCGTTAAAATCATATTATATTCTGCGCCCTCTTCCTACCGAAAATCAAGAAATAGATACTAACGTCAATCCTGCTGAAGATGCAGTTTCTGCGTCTAATAAAGCAGATTGGACAGATAGTGAAACGGTAAAAGTCAATAGCTATGCAGCCAATCATACAATCTATATGCTCGAAAACCGTCGAGGAATAAAAAGCAGTATTTTAAATCCGAAAGATAAAATTTCTGCAAATGCTCCCCAATATGCAACCTATGTTGATATTAACGGAAAAGTTGGTAATATAACTGCTAACTGGAAGGTTTATTTGGGAGGTAATGAAACTGTAAATTTCAACATCAAGCGAAATTATGACTATAAATATAATATAACTTTGAATGATGTTATTACAGCCGATACCAGAGTTAACATAGATTTTACTAATGTGATAGATTTGAGTACAACGGGTATAGCCAATTGCTATATAGTTCCAAAAACATGTACATGGTATAAAATAAAAGCAACTGTAAGAGGTAATGGTGCGGCAACTTTAGCGGAGATTTCTCCGACTGGAAGTTATTTACCAGCAAACGCTGCTATTTCTCCTACGGGTGCAGAATTAGTTTGGGAATCGGGAGAATCTAAAGGTGTCATACAATCTGTATCATTGACTGAAGATAAAAAGTATATACTTTTTAAAACAGGTCATTTAGAAGAAGGTAATGCAGTGCTTGCAGCAAAGGATGCTACTGGTATTATATGGAGTTGGCACATTTGGAAAACGCATTTTGACTTGAACACTGTACCGACACAAACTTATATAACTAATCCAAGACATCTGGTAGGAGCATCGGCATGGATATATTATGATGGTCTTCCTGTTCGCAACTATGTAATGATGGATCGTAATTTGGGAGCATCCGATAATAATCCTTCCAATACCGACAACGTAGCCCAAACATTCGGTTTGTATTATCAGTTTGGGCGGAAAGACCCATTTCCAAGTGCTGCCAATAGATCAAATATCTCAGCTGATTTTTATGATAAGAATGGGAACAAAGCTAATTTGAGGAATATAATGAATAGCACAATATCAAAACAAAGTGTACAACTTATTAAATATGCTGTAAATAATCCTGCGATATTTATTACAAGAGATGAAAATGACAAAAATGAAACTGGTAGTGATGGAATAACTCCATCTAATAATTGGATATACGGGGCATTCTTAAAGACTACAGCATGGCAAACTTCTTATAAGTTATGGGGTGGGGATTTGCCGGCAACGGAAAGTGTACGTTTAGGTGGTATTTTTACGGGTAAAACAATATATGATCCTTGTCCGTATGGCTGGTGTTTGCCACGTCAAGATACATGGCTTAATTTCACAACTTCTACTGACGATTATAATCAAGATGCAGGAGGTGTAGGAAATGTTACGTATTATAATTCTCCAGATATTGATAAAGTGAATTATGTAGGAGGCAATTTTATATCTGCCCCTGTATTTGGACGCCGTTTTTATATTACAGGTAATAGCGGTGTTACAGCTTTTTATCCTGCAGCCGGATATAGATATGGAGGTGGAGCTATGCTTGATGGTGTTGGAGGTGTTTGTCATGTGTGGGCATCCGAACCGTTTCAGTGGGCTACAATTTCTGCCGCGGCCCTGAATGCAGGAGTCTCCTGGGTAGACCCCGTAGGTAATTCTTCTCCAGCTAATGCATTGCCGGTACGATGCGTTAAAGAATCATCTATTAAATAAACAAAGAAAAGACAGGTACATCTTTATAAAATAAATCCAAAGTGATAAAGAAGTACTTCAGTTATTCTTCTTTACATTGCCTTTGGTTTATAAACATCGGATATGAATGTGATATCCCGGTCCGATGTGTTTTTGTTTGTTTGCAAGCCTCAATCCCAAGAGTGGGATGAGGCTTTTTTTACAAAATCTAATACTTGGAATCATAATGATATTCGTAACTTGAGAATATCCTGATTATTCTACAAGAAGTGAACCCCAAAAGTTAGATAAAAAACTTTTGGGGTTTATCTATAAATAGAATGCTGATTATTTGCTTTAAGTATTCATCAACCTGCTTTGGATCCTGCGTGAGGTAGCTCGTCAGATGGAGCAGTGTCTTGTAGTCTAATTGGGGTTGCATAATCGATTCATTTAAGATTGCACCTGCCGTAGCGATGTGCAGCCTGTTGCCATCTTCAATATCAAAGCGTTTCGTAGCGAAATACTTTCCGTTTATCAGACGGAAATCGGGTACGGTAATGCCGCATTTGCGTGCCAACATCCTCCCGAGTTACCATTATTAAAATATAAGACATCTTCGCCCTTATCTGATTTTTCGGACAGTACATCCAGTGCCATCTGCTGAAGGTTGTCAAGTTCCGGCAGTGATTTTTCTTCGCCGATATACGTTTCGGGAATATAACACAAAGCTCCCATTCCCGATGAGCCAACAATACTCAATCGAAGTTGTAAAGTAATGGCATACTATTGTATCTTAAATGTTGAATATTAGATGATATTGAATATTATTGTGTCTAATACAAAGGTAATAGTTCGTTGTGAATAAACAAAATATTATTTTATAGAATAAATTTAAGCAATTATATTATCCGAAAATGTACATAGTGTCCGAAAACGAACACCTTCCTTTTTGGTCTTTTTGCTTATTATCAAATGATTATGATTTTGGCATAGATTTAGTATCTATAAGTTATATGGTTCGAAAATAATTAAAATAGCAATAAAGATATGGATAGAGAAATTCCAAAAGAAGTGCGGAACAAGGAACGTAATAAGAAGATTATTCGTTTTGGTGGTTTGGGTATAGCAGGCATTGTAGTGGTCAGTGTACTTATTTCTTTGATGCGTACAGGCGTGAAAGAAAAAGATCTTGTATTCTCAAAGGTCGGAAAAGGTACAATTGAAGTAAGTGTAAGTGCTTCCGGAAAGGTGGTTCCTGCATTTGAAGAAATTATTAATTCACCGATCAATACCCGTATCTTGGAAGTATATAAGAAAGGTGGCGATAGCGTGGATGTGGGTACACCAATCTTGAAACTGGACTTGCAAAGTGCCGAAACCGATTATAAGAAGCTGCTTGATGAAGAACAAATGCGCAGCTACAAGTTGAAGCAACTTCAAGTGAATAACCAGACCAAGCTGAACGACTTGCAAATGCAAATTAAAGTATCTGCCATGAAGCTGAACCGCATGAAAGTGGAACTGCGCAATGAGCAGTATCTTGATAGCTTGGGATCGGGAACTACCGATAAAGTACGTCAAGCGGAGCTTAGCTATAATGTGGCCCAGTTGGAGTACGAACAGCTAAAACAACAATATACGAATGAAAAAGAAGTGTTAGCTGCCGAGTACAAAGTACAAGAACTGGACTTCAGTATGTTCAGGAAAAGCCTTGCCGAAGTGAAACGTACCTTGGACGATGCGCAAGTTCGCTCACCACGGAAAGCTATCCTTACCTATATCAATAATCAAATAGGTGCACAGGTTTCGGAAGGTAACCAGATTGCCGTGATTTCCGATCTGAGCCACTTCAAAGTAGAAGGTGAGATTGCCGATACTTACGGAGATCGTGTAGCTGCCGGTGGCAAGGCTATTGTTAAGATTGGCAGTGAGAAGTTGGAAGGATCAGTAAGCAGTGTAACGCCACTTTCAAAGAATGGTGTCATTTCCTTCACCGTACAGTTGAATGAAGACAATAATAAACGCTTGCGTTCGGGCTTGAAAACCGACGTTTATGTGATGAATGCGGTAAAAGAAGATGTAATGCGTGTTGCCAACGCATCTTACTATGTAGGACGTGGAGAGTATGAGCTATTTGTACGCAATTCCGACAATGAAATCGTGAAACGTAAAGTGCAGTTAGGTGATAGTAACTTTGAATTTGTAGAAGTAACCAGTGGCTTGCAACCCGGCGACGAAGTGGTAGTAAGCGATATGAGCCAGTACAAAAACAAGAATAAACTGAAACTGAAATAACGCCCCTATGATAAGAATCTATCTGAAACAAGCCTGGAGTCTGCTGAAAGAGAATCCGCTAATCAGTGGACTATCTATAGCGGGTACCGCCCTTGCCATTACCGCAGTGATGCTGATTATCTTGGTAATACAAGTGCGTATGGCGGAATATGCTCCCGAATCGAATCGCGGACGAATGTTGCATATTATTGCCATGCGGGCAGTAGAAAAGAAAAATGACGGAAACACGAATAACGGATATATGGGAAAACGTGTGGTTCGCGAACTTTTCTATAACCTGAAAACACCACAGGTAGTGAGCGGATATGCACGTAGCACTGTTTCGGTGAATGCAACCGGCAAACGTACATTCTCCAAACATTCAGCTACTTACACGGATGAACGATTTTGGAATATTTTCGACTATAAATTTCTCGAAGGGGCACCTTTTACTCGTGAGGAAAGCGAAAGCGGCATTTGCAAAGCGGTAATCAGCGAGAAGTTGGCACGTCGTCTATTCGGAAAGGCCGAAGGCATAACAGGTCAACGTTTGTTGGTCAATAAGAAAGAATACTCCATTTGCGGTATAGTAGAAGATGTATCTCGTACGGCTCGTTTTGCTTATGCGGATCTTTGGATGCCTTATAACTCTAATGCCAGTATGGAAACTTCGGCCAATGTCTGTGGAGGATTGGTGGGAGGCTTCAATGTAGTAATGCTGGCGGGTAATACCAGTGAATTTTCTGCTATTCGTACCGAAGTAGAGAAAGAGACCAGGCAATTCAATGCAAACACTCCTGAATATACAATCAGCTTTTTTGGTGGCCCTTTAAGTAACTTCGATTTGATAATCACAAATTATATGGGTTTTGTAAATAAAGTTCCCTATGCAGAATGGTTTTTAACTCAAGGTGGCTTTATACTGTTCTTGTTATTGCTGCCTGCACTCAACATGATCGGCATTACCATCACCAGTTTCCGTAAACGCCGTGCGGAGATAGGAGTACGCAAGGCATTTGGTGCAACTGCCGGAAGTGTGTTCAGTCAAGTTGTCAATGAAAATCTGGTTATCACATTTATCGGAGGTGCATTCGGTTTGATATTCTCAATCATTATGTTATGGATGACACGTGACATTTTCTTTCCTTCCGGATCAGAAATCAGCTTGAATATGCTCATCCGACCGGAAATGTTTCTGGCATCTCTGTTTTTCATCTTCTTGCTCAATCTGATGTGTGCAGGCATTCCGGCATGGCGCGCAGGAAAGTATAATATTGTAAAGTCCTTGAATAACCAAGAGTAAACTCAAAAAAAATAGATACATGATACGTCATCTTATTACTCTGATATGGAATCAGCGCAAGCAGAACGGATGGATTTTTGCGGAGTTGGCTCTGGTGCTGTTTGCTATCTTTATGCTGACAGATGTCTATTATAGCAAATATGTCCTTTATCATCAGCCGTTAGGTTATGATATAACCCGTTGTTGGCGGCTTCATCTGGAAGAAGTGGAGCCGGGAACCCCGGAACATACGGGCGAAAATGAACAGGGCGCCAAGTGTTGGGAACGCATCACGAAACTGACTGACCGCTTGATGGCGACCGGTATGGTGGAAGCTGTGGGCAGCAGTTTTAATAGTTGTCCTTACAGTCAGGGAAACTCCTGGACTACCATAGCGCCTGCGGGTGCTGATAGTGTGAATGCTTCTCCCGCGACATTACACAGCCAAGTGGGCGATGTAGGTTATTTTGAAGTATTCAACATCCATGACGTGAACGGAAAACGTATACGTAATCTGGAAGATCCGGCCAAAGGACAAGTCATCATTACTGAAAAACTGGCGGAAAAATTCTTCGCCGATAAAGATCCGCGCAACCGTTTGGTAGATACCGGCGAACTGGATGTGTCACCTGTACTGGCAGTGGCTCCTTCTATTCGTGAGTCTGATTTTGAACCTGCCACAGCTACTTTCTATATCAAAGTATCCGGTGCCATGATGGGAGAATTTTTCGAATGGTATCGTCCCAAAGACATGGAGTATTCCATACGGATGAAGCGTGATATGACGCAAGATGAAATGGAAGCGTGGCTTGCTTCTTTGGGCGATGGCCTTAACTCAGGCAATATTTATGTAAATGCTGTTACTAGCTTTGAAGAAATGCGTAGTAAACAGATTAATTCGGTAATGACAGAAATGCAAATGTCGCAATTGGTCTGTGTCTTTCTGCTGCTGAATGTATTCTTTGGTATAACCGGTACGTTTTGGATGCGTACACAGACACGCCGTGCCGAAACGGGACTTCGTATGGCTTTAGGAGCTTCAAAAATAAGGGTTGTGTCGTGGCTGAATGCCGAAGGACTGTTGCTTTTGTTGCTGGCTACCGTACCCATAGCAATTATTGTGTTGAACATGAATCATATGGATTTATTGGCTTCAGAGGTATCTTATAGTATCGAACGCTGGTTTATAGAAATAGGCATTTCATTGGGTATCATGGCTATAATGATATTGTTGGGAATTGCCGTTCCCGCCTATTGGATTATGAAAGAACAGCCTGCAGAGGCGTTACACCATGAGTAATTTGAACTATAGAAAAACAAAAGAATAGGAAGATGTTAAAGACTTATTTGAAACAAGCCTGGGAGCTACTGAAACAAAACAAACTCTTCAGTACACTTTATATTGTGGGAACGGGACTTTCTATTGCCATGACCATGGTCATAGCCATTGTCTATTATGTAAGAATAGCCCCTGTTTATCCTGAAACAAACCGGGACCGTATGCTGGTAATTAAAACAGTGCAAATGGTTAAAGAGGATCATATGCAGGCCTCCGGACTTAGCTATGCAATGTTGAATGAGTGGTTATACAAATTAAAGAGTGCCGAGCTGGTAACAGGAGTTTATAACCCTTGGGGGAATTCTTCTTATGTACAACAAACCGAAACAGAAGAAGAAATTCCGGTTCAGGTAAAGTATACTGATGAAAACTTTTTCGGTGTATTCCCTTTGACGTTTCTTGACGGCAAACCTTTTACGGAAGCAGACAGACGGAGTGGTATCCGTAATGCAGTATTGACTGAGAGTTATGCCCGAAAACTTTTCGGAACAATCCAAGATGTAGTGGGTAAAGTCATTTCATTGGATTATACCGATGTAAAAATAGTAGGTATTGTACGGGGGGGAAGTTATCTGACGCCGGCTTCGTATGCACAACTTTACCTTCCTTACAGTTGCAAGGATGGTTACGACAATGGGGAAAGGTTTTGGGGGATAGGTAGTTACCAAGCTTATATCTTATCAAAAGAGAAAGAGGGTATAGCGGATGTAAGAGCTGAGGTCGATGAATTGATCCGTAAATACAATGCAACCGGAGAAAACGACGGTTGGAAGATGGATTTGGTGGGTCAACCGGAAGCTCATTGGCGTAATACTTTCCGTACTTTTCAAAACCGGGAAATTGATTGGGTTAAAGTGATAGGAACATTTGCAGGCATAGCCTTTGTGTTACTTTTTGTCCCTGCTCTTAATCTAAGCGGCATGATTTCTGCGCGTATGGAGCGTCGGCTTCCTGAAATGGGAGTGCGTAAGGCTTTTGGAGCCAACCGGGGCTTGTTATTAAAACAAGTGCTTTGGGAAAACTTGCTCCTTTCCGGCTTGGGCGCTTTACTGGGATTGGTGGTTGCATGGATCGCCTTGGTTATATCGGGAGAAAACACTTTTAGCTTGTTCGAATCCTATTCTACGGGGGTACCCGAAGGTGCCGACGTTTCGTTAGGCATGGATATGCTTTTTGCGCCGACAGTATTTGTAGTTGCAGTCTTATTCTGCTTGTTATTAAACATTCTCTCGGCCTTAATTCCTGCATGGCAGTCGTTGCGTCGCCCTATCACGGCATCACTTAACGAGCAAAAATGATATATTATGATGTTAAAACTGATACTGAAAAATCTATGGGCACGGCGTCGGCGAAATGCTTGGCTGCTTGCCGAACTTATATTGGTTACTGTACTGACCTGGTACATCACCGATCCCGTTTTTGTACTAAGCTATAACCGTTCCTTACCCTTAGGTTATGATCCCGACGGGTTGCTCATTGCACAACTCAATAGTTTGCCATCGAAAGCACCCGGTTACAGTGAAGAGGAATCCGATTCGCTTCATACGATGCAGAACTTGCAACGTTTATTGCAAGAATTGCGTAATCATCCCGATGTACAATGCGCCACACCGTTAATTACCTTTGCCTATCCAGCATCATCGGGTATGGCTATGGCTATGTTGAAGCATGACACGCTTGAGGTTGCAAGCAATGTATATTATTTTCTGCCTCATTCCAACTATTTTGAAACCTTTGGCTTTCGGGGAGTAGATGGAAAAACTGCTCAGGAACTGGATAATATGGATTTTCAGAGTGGAGATCAAATTTTGACTGAAGACCTGGTTTATCGGCTGACAGGTGGAACATCTTTGACGGGTAAACGATTTTTTTATACCCGAATGAATGATACCATTGATTATCGCATCCGTGCAATGGTAGAGAAAGTTCGTACCTTGACTTTTGAACAAGGAGTGGGATGCCGTTTTGAACCACAATTGTGGCTTGAACCATCCGATGTGGGAAACGACGGATGGCTTTTGTTCCGGCTTCGTCCGGGTGTTTCGGAACAACGCTTCCTGAATGAGTTCCGTCCTTGGGCACGAAAGCATCTGCGAGCCGGTAATCTGTATGTACGCACTGCCGAGAACTATCAGGAGCAGATAGAGAAACTCGAATATGAATGGGGAATCACCAATAAATACCGGATGAATGTAGCTTTGGCTATTTTCTTCTTAACAAACCTTGCCTTGGGTGTGACCGGAACTTTTTGGTTGCAAACACGTAGTCGCCGTGAAGAGGTCGGGGTGTTGCTGAGTTATGGTGCTTCTCCCAACCACATTGTTCGGCTGCTAATGGGAGAGGCCTCCGTTCTGGCTACTTTTGCTTGGGCAATAGGATGTTTTGCTTACCTGCAATATGGCATATCCGAAGGAAACTGGTTTCAGCAAGGCGAAGTTACCGGCGATTTCTATTGGATTAACAACTTTAGCCTGCACTTTATAGCCGTATCACTCATTGTCTATGCCATTATCCTGACCGTAGTATTAATCGGTGTTTATATTCCGGCACGTAGCATCAGCCGGATACCGCCCACTGAAGCGTTGCGCGATGAGTAAGAGAACCTTTTTTGTCTTTGCAAATCATACATTTTAATTTAATATCAAAACTATGATAAACATCTATCTTAAACAGGCATGGGTGCTGATGAAGCAAAACAAGCTCTTTACAGGCATTTATGTAATAGGTACAGGGCTTTCCATAGCTTTGGTTATGACCTTATTCATTATCTACTATGTGAAATTTGCTCCGGTCTATCCTGAATATAACCGTAACCGGATGTTGGTGGTAAAACCGGTGAAGTGTTATCCGAAAAGAAAGCCGGATAATTGGAATATCAATGGCGGTGTATCTTATCATGTGATAAAGGATTTATTACCTGGATTACCACATTTGGAAGCATTGTGTGGTGGAATAATGGATGCGTGGAATGATGACAAAGTGGCTTTATCTAACGGTGAAGTGCATCCGGTTACTACCGGTTATGTAGATGCTGCTTTTTGGACAGTTTTTTCATTCAATTTCTTAAATGGAAAACCTTTTTCGCAAGCTGATTTTGAATCTAACTTATCGGTTGCAGTACTTTCAGAGTCGTTGGCACGTCGTATTTTTGCGTCAGCTGATGTCGTAGGCAAACGTTTTATTTTTAATGGTAATGAATTCAGCGTGTGCGGAATAGTGGAAGATGTATCGAATGCCACCCCTGAAACAGCTGCTGATCTTTGGATGCCATTATACAAAGCATCTTATATGGATAGGGATGGGAAAACTAATACCGAACGGTTGATAGGCAATGTACATGCTTACCTGTTGGCTCCTACAGCTGCTGATAAAGATGCATTGCGTAAGGAAGTACAAGATCTTTTCCGCAAATTCAACTTACAAAATAAAGAGTATGACAATGATTTGATGGGACAACCTGATGACTACTGGGTGAGTACATTCAGGCAGAATATGGAAGCACCGGATATGACGGAGATTGTTAAAAGTTTTCTTTATCTATTACTTGCCCTACTTTTTATTCCGGCATTGAATCTGAGTGGCATGATTTCTTCCCGTATGAGGCAACGGTTGTGTGAACTGGGTGTGCGTAAAGCCTATGGCGCTAACAACAGCCAACTGATGCAACAAGTATTGTGGGAGAACTTCCTGCTTTCTTGTTTGGGAGGTTTCATCGGATTGGTTTTGTCTTATCTGATAGTGGTGACTGCCAGTGACTGGATATTGACACTCTTCGATCAGAATGTATATAATATAGGGATAACTGTTAGTCTGACTCCTGAAATGTTATTCAATCCTTATGTTTTCATTTTTACGTTCAGTCTATGTGTCTTGCTTAATATAGTTTCGGCAATGATTCCGGCAGCATGGTCACTACGGCGGTCCATCATTCAATCACTCAATACTAATCGGTAAAAAGCATTGCTATGATAAAGATTATATTACATCAATTATGGAACGAACGCTCAATGAATGGCTGGATATTTGCAGAGCTTCTCATTGTCAGCTTTTTCCTTTGGACGGTCATCGATCCTATTTATGTGCTGACTGCCAATTATTTTATTGACAGAGGGTATGAAGCTGATCGCAGGTATGTGGTCAACATTGGACATTATGAAGACGATTACCCAGGTTTTCGCGAAGATATGGCTTCCGACTCAATATGTAAAGAAGTGTATTGGCACATTACCCGTATCATAAGTGAACAGCCGGAAGTAGAAAGCTATTCCATCTCTTCACAATATAGTTTTCCTAATAGCAGTTCATGGAGTGGTACACAGGTATACCTCGATTCCGCATCTTCTAAAAAGGAGGCTGGGTATGTTCATGCACAACGTTATGACTTTGTACAGAATAAAAACAGCAACTTGTTTCGTACTTATGGCATGAAAGATGCCCGTACGGGTGGGGAGGTTGTGTTACCCGAAGATTATTCGAATCGTGTTTTTATCTCAGAAACTATGGCTCGTCGACTTTTTGGTACGATAGATGTAGTGGGAAAAAATATTTATGAAGGCGAATCCCTTGAGATAGCAGGAGTACTGAAAGATTTTAAACATCGTGATTTTGAGCAACCTTATCCGTTGATTGTTCATACCAAAAGAGATATGGATGGAAGTTTGTTTATGAATTGGATGTATAATTTTGTTCTTAAACTGAAGGACGGCGTTGACCCTGACACTTTCGAAAAGCGTTTTCGTGATGAGGTGGCACCGCAACTTGCTATCGGAAATTTCTACTTTGAGAAACTGAATACTTTCTCCATGCTAAGTAAGAGGATGGCGGCTCAAAATGGATATACCAACAAACTACGCCTGGAATTTGCTTTGACCGGTTTTGCCATGTTATGTATCTTTCTAGGTATGGTAGGGACGTTCTGGATACGCTGCAATGCCCGTCGTCAGGAGATTGGGTTGATGCGGAGTATGGGGGCCAGCCGTAGTAACATCTGCCGCCAATTGTTGTTGGAGGCGGCATTGCTCGTTACATTAGCATTTGTGGTGACTGTGCCATTGTTGCTGCATCATACTCATGTAAATGGAATGTATACGGCAAATTCGGGATATGAACCGGTGGTCAATCCCATTTATTGGCAAAACTGCTTTGGGAAGCATTTCTTTGTCGTCTCTTTACTCAGTTATTTCGTACTGTTATCCATTGCATTAATTGCTACGTACATTCCGGCACAACGTGCTGTACGTGTATTACCAGCTGAAGCATTACGGGATGAATAATTATCCGGTAGCTATTGCTAAAACGGACAGAGTGTTCATTTTCGGACATTTTTATTTGTAACTAAATAACAGTAAATCAATAATAAACGGTTTTGGCATAGCATTTGATTAATAAATGAAAATAGTGTGCGAAAAAGTAAACGGAATTATTTACTAAACAATTAAATACATTACTATTATGATTAAGTTAACTGGCATCAACAAGATTTATCGTACAAACGAGATTGAAACAGTAGCATTGGAGAATGTAAATCTCGAAGTGAATAAAGGCGATTTCCTGAGTATCATGGGACCTTCGGGTTGTGGTAAATCAACTTTATTGAATATAATGGGATTGCTGGATGCTCCGACAAGCGGAACAATTGAGATTGCAGGTACAAAGGTAGATGGTATGAAAGACAAGGCACTGGCTGCTTTCCGTAATCAGAAGCTAGGTTTCGTATTCCAGTCTTTCCACTTGATAAACTCGTTGAATGTACTCGATAATGTAGAGTTGCCATTGCTTTACAGAAAGATGTCGGCCAAAGAACGCCGCCGTTTGGCAGAAGAAGTATTGAAGAAGGTCGGATTAAGCCATCGTATGCGCCACATGCCTACACAGCTATCCGGTGGTCAATGCCAGCGTGTTGCTATTGCCCGCGCTATTATTGGTAATCCTGAGATAATACTTGCCGATGAGCCTACCGGTAACTTGGACTCTAAGATGGGTGCTGAGGTAATGGAGTTGCTGCATCAGTTAAATAAAGAAGACGGACGTACCATTGTAATGGTAACCCATAATGAAGAACAAGCCAAGCAAACCAGTCGTACGATTCGTTTCTTCGACGGACGACAAATAGAATAAGGAGGAAAGATTATGAAAGCATTGTTTATAACCCTTAGTTGTATTTTCGCAGTAATAACCGGTACGCTTTATGCTGCAAGTAATGAAAAAAATGAGAATGTAAGTGAAGTTCGTAAAGTAGAAGCTTTTTCTTCTATAGAGGTAACTTCGGTGGCTACCATTTATTTTACCCAAAGTAATACTTATTCATTCAAGATTGAAGGCTTGGAGGAGTATGTAAAGACTACTACATCTGTAGTGAAGAACGGATGCCTTGTAATTGGCGTTAAAGAAGATAACAAAAACCGTAACCGCAAGAAAGGGGTGACTATTTACTTATCTGCCCCGGATTTGAAGGAGATGGAGTTTACAGGAGTGGGTAGCTTTAACTGCGATACACCTTTGAAACTGGATGAAGTTAAGTTTCAGGTGGAAGGCGTAGGTAAAGTAAATGTGAAGGATTTAACTTGTCGCTCCTTGAAAGTAGGTTTGGAAGGTGTGGGTAATGCTGATATTCGTGTTAATTGCGACTATTTGTCCGCAAACTTGGATGGAGTGGGGCATGTAACCTTGAGCGGTACGACTGGAAAAGCTGATATCTCTAAAGGTGGGGTAGGTAGTGTGAATACACGCAACCTGAAAATAGGTCGTTGAGTAACTTTAATTACAGAAAACAGAGATGATAAAACAATACTTTACACAAGCGTGGGCTCAATTGCGGCAACAACCGTTGATTAGTGCTGTGAGTATAGCCGGTACGGCGCTTGCTATTTTTCTCATCATGCTGGTAGTGATGATGCAGCAAGTGAAAGTAGCACCGTTTGCTCCGGAGAGTAATCGTGACCGATTCTTGCATGTCAAGTGGATGAGTATATCCAATAAGTCATGGGGTGACGGAACAAGTAACGGTCCTATGAGCGCACGCACTATCAGTGAATGTTTTAAATGGTTGAAGACGCCCGAAAAAGTTACTGCATACACTGCATTTCCGGTATCTACTCCGGTGTCACAACCGGGACAAGCGGCTGTTGGAGTCGATCTTAAACAAACAGATGATATTTTCTGGCAAGTATTTGATTTTGCATTTGTTAATGGAAAACCATACGATGAGGCTACCTTTAAAGCCGGGCAACCGGTGGCTGTAATATCGGAAAGCGTGGCGCGTAGTCTATTTGGCTCTATAGCTGTAGAGGGAAGAGAATTTCTGTTGAGTCATGCTCCATATAGGGTAGTAGGTGTGGTAAAAGATGTGTCTACATTGGCTGAAAGTGCTTACGGACAGGTGTGGGTACCTTATACTTCAACAGGCATGGATAAGGATACTTGGAATGAAGATTATATGGGTATGATGAGTTGTACCATGCTTGCACATAGTAAAGATGATTTTGACGCTATCCGTCAGGAGGCCGATCGTCGCAGAATGGAATACAATACACTGATCGGTAAAGATGGTTGGGAGCTGGTTTATCGCAACCGTCCCTATGATCAAGAGAAAAATGCGTTAGCCTTTGGTGCTAATTATGAACCGGATGTGGATGCTGCACGTCGTCAGCGACTTATCATATTCATTATATTACTGATAGTGCCTGCCATTAATCTATCGAGTATGACGCAGAGCCGTTTAAGACAACGTGTCTCGGAAATTGGAGTAAGACGGGCGTTTGGCAGTACCCGTTTGGAACTGATGGGACAAATTGTTACGGAGAACTTAGTAATAACGCTTTTGGCGGGTGTCTTAGGCCTGCTGCTTAGTGTAGCGTTTGCCTATTTGGGCAACACAATACTCTTTGCACAAGAGTTCAGTCAGACTTTGAATCCGCCTGAGGTAGATGCTTCTATATTGTTGCATGTTTCTACTTTTGGATGGGCTTTGCTATTCTGCTTTGTACTGAATTTGCTGAGTAGTGGTTTTCCTGCCTGGAAAGCATCTCGTATTGGTATTGTAAACGCATTGGGCGGACGCCTGCATTAAACTATATGAACAGATGACCAAGAAACTTTTAATACAGATAAAAAATGAATGGCGCAACAACCTTTGGTTAGCTTTGGAGTTGCTTGTTGTGAGTGTAGTAATGTGGTACGTAGTAGATTACATCTACACGCAGGCTGCTACTTACTTGGAACCAAGAGGTTTTGATATAGAGCACTGTTATCTTGTTGAGATGGGCAAACTTACAGAAAAGAGCCCGGACTTTATAGCGAATCAAACTCAAGAACAGAAAGATGCCGATATTCTGGAACTTGTAGAGCGTTTGAAACATCGCCCTGAAGTGGAAGCTGTGAGTCTTTCACAAAACTCTTATCCTTATAATGGTAGTAACTCGTCCGATCAAGTACGTATTGATACACTGGCTTCTCCCGGATGGACCATACGCCGGTTGGTGACTCCCGATTTTGTACGTGTATTCCGCTATCAGGGTGCAAAGGGGGAAACACCTGAGCAACTTGCTGAGATGTTGGAACGCAAAGAATTTTTGGCTTCCAATAATCTCTATAGAAAATATGATCGTGAAATGACTTCGTATATAGGTCAGCATTTTAATCTTTTTGGTGATACTACTAATACTTATCGATTGGGAGCGGCCTTGCAAGATGTACGCTACAGTGATTATCAACAAGCCCGAAACTCCTATTGCATGCTATATAAACTCAACTGGTATGATGTAAGTCTGGAGCTTTGTATTCGTGTTCGTGCTAATCAGGATCATGACTTTATTCAGAATTTAAAAGCAGATAGCGAGAAGTTGTATCGCGTAGGGAATGTTTATATCTCCGAGGTACGTTCTTTTAATGATATTCGTCGTAACTTTCAGCAATCATGGAGTAATGAACTACGCAATTATTTCATGGGGATGGGCTTTCTGTTACTGAATATCTTTTTGGGACTATTGGGAACTTTCTGGTTCCGTACACAACAGCGCCGGTCTGAAATCGCCCTGCATAAAGCGCATGGGGCATCAGATAAAAATATCTTCTATCGTTTGCTTTCCGAAGGATGGCTTTTACTTTTACTGGTCACTCCATTGGCTTTGGTAATAGATTACAATTTGGCGAATATGGAATTGAATTCATGGCGTAATGGTACTACTTTGGAATGGGATCGTCTTTTACTTTGCGCAGGCATTAGCTTTGGTCTGATAGCTTTGATGATTGCTATTGGTATCGGTATACCTGCTCGTAAAGCGATGAAGGTTCAACCGGCAGAAGCTCTGCACGACGAATAGAATTATCTCTCAATTTTTAATTCTCAATTCTCAATTTAAAATGATACGACTCTACTTTCAACAAGCTCTATACCATTTACGTGAAAACCCCATTATCACTTGGGTTTCCATTTTGGGTACGGCGCTTGCCATCTGCATGATAATGGTGCTTGTGATTACTTTTCAGGTTCGTTTGGTAGACTGTGAGCCGGAGGTGAATCGTTCGCGTTCACTTTATGTTTCCGCTATGTCTGTTAAGGCAAAGGGAGAAGACGATAGTAACTCGGCAAACAGTTTTATGTCTATCCATACTGGACAGGAGTGCTTTAAATCTCTTACTACTGCCGAAGCTGTAACTTTAGTTTCTTTACCTAATAAAGTACGGGTATCCCTGCCTGCAGGGGCAAAGGTTACAGCTGATATGAAGCAGACAGACGAAGCCTTTTGGCACATTTTCCATTTTCGTTTCCTTAATGGGACGGCGTTTACTAAAGCTGATAGTGATGCCGGACTATCGGTTGTAGTACTCAGTGCGAGCATTGCCCGTCAACTATTTGGTACTACTGAGGTGACTGGCAAAACGGTACAACTGAATCACGTAGATTATCGTATCTGTGGTGTTGTGGCAGACGTATCCACTCTAGCTACCTCTGCCTATGCGCAAGTATGGGTTCCTTACAATTCCACTGATATGGCAAATCTTTCTTGGCAGGATAACACGATGGGGCAGATGCGTGCTGTTATTCTTGCGCACTCCACTTCTGACTTTCCTGCTATTCGCCAAGAGACGGAACAACTGCGTCAAAAGTACAACGACGGACTGGCTGATGTAGAAGTCTTTTATCGTGGGCAACCTGACGAGTCGTTTGCCAATCTTTACCGTAAGTGGAGCCAGGTTCCTGATACGAATTCGGTAATATTGAGTTATGTCATTATTATTTTCATTCTCTTGCTAGTGCCTGCTATCAATCTTAGCAGTATGACGCTTTCCCGTATGCAGAAACGTATGTCAGAAATAGGAGTACGCAAAGCTTTTGGAGCTACGGGCAGTGAATTGATGCGTCAGGTTTTCTTTGAGAACCTGCTGCTCACATTGCTGGCGGGTATTTTAGGACTTGCCCTGAGTTATCTTGCTACCTTCCTGTTGACGGACTTCCTTTTTAGTAACAGCATGAATGCTTATCTCAATGGTGAAACAGCACTTACCACCGGTATGCTTCTATCGCCTTGGGCATTTTTTTCTGCCTTCGGTTTTTGCCTGCTTATGAATATCCTTTCGGCAGGTATACCCGCATGGCGTGCTTCAAAGATGAATATAACAGATGCTATTAACCAAAGATAATGCGAACCGAAAGCAATATAAAATGAGTTTATTTATTTTTATTGCTGAGGTGCAGCTTATTTTATCAAAAGATAAATAGAAATGAAATCACTCCTGAAACAGATAAAAAATGAATGGCGTAGCAACCTGTTTCTCTTTGTAGAACTGCTGCTTGTCTTTGCTGTATTGTGGTATATTGTAGATTTGACTACCGTTACCGCACGTGTTTACAATGCACCGATGGGCTTCGATACCGATCATTGCTACAATATTTCTATTGATAAGCTTACGTCTAAGTCTGCCGCTTATACTCCCGGTATTACTGCTGACGAAGATATGGAGCACTTGCTTCAGCTGACTGAGCGTTTGCGCCATCATCCCGGTGTGGAGGCGGTGGCTATTTCTCAGAATTGCTATCCATACAATGAAGGTAGTAATAGTATGAGTATCGGAGTCGATACCACCATGATGGAAGCTCGTCTTTATTGGGTAGGCCCCGGTTTCTTTCGTCTTTTCCGTTATACGGCAGCCGATGGTGCAGCACCCGACAAGATGGACGAAGCCATGAGTAACGACCAGCTTGTTATCTCTTCCAATCTCACCGATGGATATTCCGCATTGGGAATGAAGGATGCCACTTCATTACTGGGGAGCGATGTTGCTCTTTGGAGCCAGGAAAGCGGACAACGCCGCCGAGTTGGTGCAGTAGGAACACCTGTACGCTGGTCACACTTCTACACTACACATGAATGGGGTGGAGCTTATATTGCTGCCGCTTTAACTATGGATCGCTTGAAACGGTTTGGCGATCCCCGCTATATCAACGTCAGCCTGCGTGTCACTCCCGAAGAAGATCACGATTTCAGTACCCGTTTGATGGATGCTGCCGATCGTCTTTATCAGGTAGGCAATCTCTATCTGCTAGACATAACTTCTTACAAGGATATTCGGCATCAGTGCGAACTAGAAGATATGAATGATCTGAAGACCCGTCTTTGTGTCCTTGGTTTCTTACTGATGAATATTTTCCTAGGGGTAATCGGTACATTTTGGTTCCGTACGCAGCATCGTCGCCGTGAAGTAGCCTTGCGTATGGCGATGGGGAGTTCACAACTCGCTGTTTTCTCCCGTTTGATGGGTGAAGGGCTGATACTCTTAACATTGGCGACAATTCCCGCAGCCGTTCTTGCTTTGAATGTGGGATTTGCAGAATTGGTGGATGTTACTAAGTTACCTTTTGACGCAGAGCGCTTTATCTTTGGAATTCTTCTGACCTGGTTGCTAATGGCATTGATGATTATTGGCGGAGTCTGGTATCCGGCAAGCAAGGCTATGAAAGTACAACCGGCTGAAGCATTACATGATGAATAAATACTAGATATAAAATTCATACTATGAAGCAGATCATTGCCCTTATTCGTCAGAATCTATTCTTTAGCGTTGTTTCCATTATTGGGACGGCGGTGAGTATTACCTTTGTGATGGTCATTTATATGGTGTATGATATACAGACAGCTAATATAGCTCCTGAGTCATGCCGCGACCGAATGGTATATTCTTCTTATGGATATTCCTATCGTAAATCTGATCATAGTAATTCCAATACAGGTATGTCTTATCGTGCAGTGGATGCAATTTTTAAAGACTTGCCGGGTGCGGAGGTGATAACCTATCTCGGCCCTACCTATATAAGGTATTGTGGCGCTTCACCGGAACAGGGTATGCGTCGTTCAACCCGTCAGGTGGACTTGAACTATTGGCGGGTATATGATATCCCTGTTGTGGCAGGTCGGCTGTTTACTGATGAGGAGTTCGATGCTTGCCGTGATGTAGTCGTCATTAGCGAGCAATTGGCTCGTGAAGGTTTCGGATCGGCGGAGGCAGCTATCGGTAAGACCTATTTTGTGAATTTTAAGCCTAGACGTATTGTCGGTGTCACTAAAGATGTAAGTTCTATTTTTGTATTTGCTTATGGGGAGTTATGGATACCTTATTCAACAAAAAGTACCGGTCTGGATAGTGAGGGATTATTGGGAGATTTCGAAGCAGTGGCTTTGACTAAATCCGGAATTGACAGGGAGGAATTGAAACAACAGATAAAGCAGTCGCTTGCCCGGTTTAACGAAACGCTTACTGAATATGAACTGGAACTTCCTGACCTCAGCACCTATACGGAGCGTCAGTTCTTTCGCAACGATACGCTAACTCCTGCCGTGACTTGTATTATCTTAGGGTTGATATTATTAATCGTACCTGCCATTAATGTCAGCGGACTTATTTCATCACAAATGTCCCGCCGTATGGCTGAACTTGCTGTACGGAAGGCATACGGTGCCAGTAGATACACACTGATGATGCAACTACTTCGTGAAAATCTGGCATTGGCATTTGCGGGGGCGTTGCTTGGTTTTATTTTTTCGTGCTTGTTTTTGTGGTTGGGCAAGGATTGGATGCTGGGTGATGGGGCTCCCGGGGCAAATTTTGATGTTAGTATTTGGTTGTTCCTTCGTCCGACGGTATTTTTGGCAGTGTTGGTAATATGTTTGTTATTCAATCTGCTATCCGTCTTTATTCCGGCATGGCATGCTACCAACCGTTCCATAGCTCAGGTAATTGGTGGGGAATAAGTAAATCACAGACTGATAACTTAAAAAATAGAAGATAATGATACATTCCATTTTGCACCAGATATGGAATCAGCGCCGTAGCAATGGCTGGCTGTTTGCCGAACTGCTGATTGTTTTTACATTGATGTGGTACTGTGTCGATATTCTGTATGGCTTTGGTCATGCAGAGCGGCAGTCTAAAGGATATGATTTGGAAAATGTTTATAAAGTAAGAATTTCCTGTGATCCTACACAGTTAGTGTTATGTAACTCGGAAGATAGCTTGCAGCAATTTTGGTTTAAGCCTTTGGAAGAAGTATTCCGTCGTATCAAGCAACATCCGGCTGTGGAAAGTGCTGCAATGTGGCTGGGTACGGATACATATACCCGTGGTCACGTCGAACAGGGCTATACCACGGATAGTGTACATGTAATTATTGCTAATATCCGCTATGTTTCTCCGGAGTATTTTGATGTAATGCGCATTCCGATAGTGCAGGGTAGTGCTGTAACCGAATGGAATTATTCAGCCAGTCCTGTGTCTGCTGTGATTACCTCAGATTTGGCAGATAGCTTGTTTCAAACGAGTGACAAAGCGGTAAAACGTGAGTTTATGGATTACTATAATAGCGGCTTGCGTTATCGGGTTGCCTCGGTTTGTGCACTACAGAAGACGGATGACTATGCTCGTTATGAGCCTTTCATTTTGACGCCTTTTCCCAACTGGTTTTACGAAACACAAAATATTCCGTTTTTCTCAATTCGTATACGTCCCGAAGCAGATACAGACGATTTTACTGCTAGTTTCTACCGGGAGATGACTCCGCTGTTGCGGGTATCCCCATTCTATCTTTTTGATGTCATCAGTTACAAAGACCAGAAAATAGAGCGTGATGCTGCCGAGGGGATTACTGCTTATATCCGCAGTGCACGTCTAATTGTAATTTTCTTTGTTTTCAATGTCTTTATAGGGCTTATGGGTACTTTTTGGTTCCGTACCCGCCATCGTCGTAGCGAAATAGCCTTACGTATGGCTATGGGAAGCAGTCGTAATAAAATAAGGGTACAGTTGTTGTTTGAGGGACTTTTGCTGTTGGTAATTGCAGCTATTCCCGCTATACTTATTTGTATGAATATGGTGATGGCTGATATAACCGTTACAGAAGCTACGGATGCAAGTTTGGGTAGATTTGTAATATGTACGCTGGCGGTTTTCTGCTTGATGGCATTAATGGTAATTGTAGGTATTTGGTATCCGGCTTCAAAAGCGATGAAGGTTCAGCCTGCCGAGGCGTTGCATGATGAATAAGTTTTTTTGAATATTCTACATTCTTTCTCAATATAACTTGTATATTTGCGAAATCAAATTAAGAACTTTGTTCAAAGTTCCAAAAAAGAATATTATGAGGAAACGCCTTTTTATTCCATTATTTCTAAGCTTGATATGGATAATGCCGGAAATGCTTTCTGCTGCAGAACGCACCTACAATGTACTTTTTATACAATCATATACCAAACACACGCCTTGGCACGATCGTCTTACTATGGGGTTAAAGGGAGGACTCGAAAAAGGTGGAGTAAAAACAAATGTTGTAATTGAATATTTAAATGCTGATTATTGGTCTTTTTCTTCTGAATGTGTGATAATGCGCCGTATTTGTGAACGTGCCCGTCAAAGAAATATAGATCTGATTGTTACATCTGGTGATGAGGCTTTTTACACTTTAACGCATTGTGGTGATTCTTTGGCTTATCAGTTGCCTGTGGTTGTTTCAGGTATTAAGTTTCCGGATGAAAATATATTTAAAAGAATGCCCAATGTATGTGGCTATACGGCAAAGAATGATTTTGCCATTTTGTTGCAGGAGGCCAAACGCGTATACCCTAATCGAACAGAAATTGTTTGTCTTTCGGATAGCAGCCAGCTGAGCCGGAGAGGGGTGAGAGCTATGGAAGAATATTGGAGCCGATTTGAAAAGCAATATCCGGAATATAAATGGAAAAGACTCAATGTGCAAGCGCAAGCTCCTAGTTCGGTCATAGCTTCTATTTGTTATGAATATAATGCATATAATCGTATTGTTATAGCTCCTAAGTGGACTCCTTTTCTTTCTTTTATCGGAAAGAACTCTAAAGCTCCTGTTTTTGCATGCCAGAATTTGGCACTAACAAATGGTGTTTTTTGTGCGTATGATGTTGAACCATATAAAGGTTCATTCGAAGCGGGCAAGCGTGTTGCCCAAATATTGAAAGGAGTATCTCCCGTATCATTCGGTATAGAAAATATGGATGGTACTCTGTTGTATGACTACAAGCAATTACAGTTCTTCCATGTCGATATGGGACGTGTAGAAAATCAAGGTGTTGTTTTGAATATACCGATGGTAGAACAGTACCGGGTATGGCTTGTCTTGTTCTATTCATTGATCGTGGCAGCACTGGTTTTGTTGGTGGTGTGGCTTTTCCGCATCAACCGTCGTGAGTCTCGCAGACGTATTCATGCTCAGACACGTTTGCTGATTCAACACAGGTTGGTAGAACAGCGGGATGAGTTCGATAATATATTCTGTTCCATCCGAGACGGGTTGGTTACGTATGATATGGATTTGCGTATTCATTTTGTCAACCGTCCATTGATGATAATGTTGGGTTTGTCTCCCGAAGTACATTCTGCGCGGTATTACGAAGGACAAATGGCAGGTTCTATTTTTCATATTTTCATGCGTGGAAAAGATATCTTGCAAGAGATTTTGAAGGAAGTGCGTACTGAAAAGAAACCTATCCCAATTCCGGAAAATGCTTTTATGCAAGAGAATCATAAAGGAACATACTTTCCTGTTTCGGGTGAAGTTGTGCCTATCTTTGCCAATGAAAAAATGACGGGAATGGCAATTGTCTGCCGTAATATTTCGGATGAAGAGATGCAAAAGCGCTTTTTCAATATGGCTGTTGAGGAAAGCGCCATTTATCCTTGGCAATACAATATGCATTTAAGTAGCTTCCACTTCCCGGGAGGGGTGTTAAAGCGTTTCAATCATAAGGGTAAAGTTGATTATTTGGATAGAGATGAAATGGAACGGCTTATACATCCGGATGATTTGTCGCAAACCCGTATACATTTTGATTCTATTCTTTTAGGGCGTGAATTGAATTCCCGTATGAATTTCCGTTTGCAGAATGCAGATGGAAGTTATGAATGGTGGGAATTCCGTAGTACGGCTTATGATGGCTTGAAACCCGATGAACCCTATATGGTATTGGGCGTATGTCAAAGCATTCAACGTTATAAAGATACCGAGGAAGCATTGATTGCGGCGCGCGATCGAGCGTTGCAGGCAGATAAATTAAAATCAGCATTCCTGGCTAATATGAGCCATGAAATACGCACTCCGTTGAATTCAATTGTCGGTTTCTCTGACTTGCTGAAAGATATTGAAAATTTCACTTCCGAGGAGGTTAAGCAATTTGTGGAGACGATCAATACGAATTGCACCCTGCTTTTGGCTTTGATGAGTGATATTCTCGACCTTTCCCGTATTGAGTCCGGTACGATGGACTTCCAGTTTGCATCGTATAATCTGACTTTTGTTATGCAGCAGGTATATGACTCCCAGCGGCTGAGTATGCCCGAAGGAGTAGTGTTGCGTACTGTATTTCCTGAAGGAGAAGGTAAATTTATACCTACAGATACTGTACGTTTGAAGCAAGTGATAAACAACCTGATAAATAACGCTAAGAAATTTACGGTACAAGGCAGTATTACCTTTGGCTATATAACTGACGAACCGGGCTATACCACTATCTTTGTTGAAGATACCGGTAGCGGTATTTCTCAAGAGGCTCAGAATCATATCTTTGAACGATTCTTTAAAGCCGATAACTTTACGCAAGGCGCCGGCTTGGGTTTGAGCATCTGCCGAACAATTGTGGATCGCCTGCAAGGACAAATTTCTGTTACTTCGGAATTAGGAAAGGGAACGAGGTTTGTAGTAAGGCTTCCCGATATGAATGATGAATACAAAGAAATGGAAGAATAGACTTAATAAAGAAAGGCAGGAAATTGATCCTGCCTTTCTTTATTAGATGCGTTTACATCCGTTGGATTGTAGAAACTCATCCAGCATTACTTCATAATTGCCATGCAGCAAGATATGGTGATTCCCAAGAGGGCTTTTCAGAAAATATTCGGCAGGGGTATTCATTTTAATTCGTACTTGGGTGCGGCACATATTGATATAGTTGGTGTTTTCGGTCAGTGTACCTGTACTCAAATAGTATTCGTCCAAACATTCGCCACCGCATTTTACAATGGTAACGTCACCTGTGGGCAGTATTCCTTGAATGCCGATACCGCTTTCAGTCTCAAAGTGGTTACGGATGATAAACTTTTCGGTTTGTTTAATGCCGACGGTACAATGAGCCAATACGATTTCATTGGTACGTGCATTAATCATGGAAGGGTTTGCCATGAAAGCAGACTTGCCGGCTAATACTTTAGCTGTGAGCATGGTGAAAATAGATTGCAGATCGCCTTCACATCCGGCAATGATTCCTTCATCGTTTAATAAGGAGAGAGCAAGGCAGCCGGTTGTACCTGTTTGCTCTATCATTCGGAAGCAACTCAGGGTGAGGGCACTTAAATTCTCTTCTTCAACTACTTTTTTAATAGCTCGATAGAGACGCATAGCCTTAATCATATCTTCGGGGGAGGCTTCACGGCAGGCAAGTGCTTGCCCGGCAAGCTTGGCGCACGCTTCGCCTACTTCATCATCTGTTATTTGTTCATAATACTCATAGATACGTTCCAAAGGAATATCTGTATATTCAACTCCCCATCGACGTTTGGCAAGCAGATAATCTACATTACTAGCAATGAGCCAACTGGATGGCGTGCCAATCACACCGATACGCATACCGAATAGATTGCGCTGTGCCTTGAAATTACTGTGCAGAACAAAGATTCGTTTAATTATTTCAGATAATTCACCATGAAGAATTTCACTTTTCATGCCTCTTCCCCGCAACCAGGAGGAGATTTCGAGAGCCGAAGCAAGCGAGTTTTGCATGCCGTCTGCAAGGAGAATAGCAGGGCGGGGGAGGGACTCGAAATGTTGGATAACTAATCGTTCTACACCTCCGGTAGCAATAAAAAGGATACTGAAGTCATTGGGCGATAGCTTGTTAATGTCTTGATAATCGATGAAATTGACGGTAAAGTATTTCTCCAATTCAGTCAATATCACTTCATGTGAACTTCGAACAGTGGTTTGCTTATGTAAGATAGAAGCAAAGGTTATGAGGTTGATGACCATATTTATCTGACGGTTTTAATGTTTTACGATTTAACAAATGTAGTTGCCTATTGTTTGGTATTTCAAAGGTACAAGATTCTTCTTAAAAAACATAGTGTTTTTAATATAGATAAGGTTTTTAAAGTTTTTATGTGTTGGCTGCCTTTCAGTATCAAATAAATGTGTACTTTTGCAACTTAATAATAAAATGATAGTAATGACTATCATAAATCATAAATAGTTAAATCGTAAATTAGTCTCATGCCAACAATATCTATTCGCGGAGTGGAGATGCCTGCGTCTCCCATCAGAAAACTGGCTCCTCTGGCAGATGCTGCCAAGCAAAGAGGTGTGCATGTATTCCATCTGAACATCGGACAGCCCGACCTGCCTACACCGCAAGTCGCGATTGATGCGATACGTAATATCGATCGTAAGGTTTTGGAATACAGTCCTAGTGCGGGTTATCGTAGTTATCGCGAGAAGCTGGTGGGATATTATCAGAAGTATAATATCAACTTGACTGCAGATGATATCATTATTACTTCAGGAGGTTCGGAGGCTGTATTGTTCTCCTTCCTGGCGTGTCTTAATCCGGGTGATGAGATTATCGTTCCGGAACCGGCATACGCCAACTACATGGCATTTGCTATTTCCGCCGGAGCTAAGATACGTACGATTGCTACTACCATTGAAGAAGGATTTTCTTTGCCGAAAGTAGAAAAGTTCGAGGAGTTGATCAACGAACGTACACGTGCCATATTGATTTGTAATCCTAACAACCCGACTGGTTATCTGTATACTCGTCGTGAAATGAACCAGATACGCGATCTCGTGAAGAAGTATGACCTTTTCCTCTTCTCCGACGAAGTTTATCGGGAATTCATTTATACGGGTTCTCCTTATATTTCAGCTTGCCACTTAGAGGGCATTGAAAACAATGTGGTATTGATTGATTCCGTATCCAAGCGTTATTCGGAATGTGGTATCCGTATCGGTGCTTTGATTACCAAGAACAAAGAGATACGTGATGCTGTTATGAAGTTTTGTCAAGCCCGTCTCAGTCCTCCGTTGATTGGTCAGATTGCTGCCGAAGCTTCGTTGGATGCCGGTGAAGATTACTTGCGTGATACATACGATGAATATGTGGAGCGTCGTAAATGCCTGATTGATGGGCTAAACCGCATTCCCGGTGTTTATTCGCCTATCCCGATGGGAGCTTTCTATACGGTGGCAAAGCTGCCGGTAGACGATTCGGACAAGTTCTGCGCTTGGTGTTTATCCGATTTTGAATACGAAGGGCAAACAGTCTTTATGGCTCCGGCTTCAGGCTTCTATACCACTCCCGGTTCCGGTTGTAACGAGGTCCGCATAGCATACGTACTGAAAAAGGATGATTTGAATCGTGCTCTTTTCGTACTTCAGAAAGCGTTGGAGGTTTATCCGGGACGGACGGAATAGACATTAAAATATACTCATTACTATATGGATATGAGCAAAATGTGATAAAGTGATTGGGTGATAAAGTGATAGTGGGATAATACTCTGTGGCACATAGCGCGGCTACCTTATCACTTTATTACCCTATCACCATTTTTGCTTCATTTCTAAAAGCAATATGAATTACTAATTATGAGCCTATCCCTATTTCTTGCCCGCCGCCTTTACAGCAGCAGTGACCTTGGAAAGCAAGTTTCCCGCCCTGCTGTTCTCATTGCCATGATAGGTATTGCTATCGGATTGGCGGTGATGATAATTGCGGTGTCGGTTATTGTAGGGTTCAAGAGTGAAATAAGGGATAAGATTGTAGGCTTTGGAGCTCATATCCAAATTGGTAATATGGATGCTGCGCGTTCCTACGAGACTCGCCCGATTGTAGTAGGGGATAGTATGATTGCTGCGCTCTCCGATTATCCGGAGATAAAGCATGTTCAACGCTATTCTACGAAACCGGGTATGATAAAGACTATCAATGCATTTCAAGGAATGGTATTGAAGGGCATCGGGCCTGAATATGACAGAGCCTTTTTCCGCCGCCATTTGCTTGAGGGGGAGTTTCCGCAATTCAGTGATTCGGCTTCTTCCAATCAAGTAGTCATTTCAAAATCTCTTGCAGATAAGATGAGGTTGAAGCTGGGTGACAAGATAGACACTTATTATATACAAGATGATGTACGCGCCCGTCGATTGAAAATAGTAGGCATCTACCAGACTAATTTCTCGGAATATGATAATCTTTTCCTGCTGACTGACCTTTGCCTGGTGAACCGATTGAACAAATGGGAATCCGATCAGGTGAGTGGTGTGGAACTGGAATTGCGTGATTATAATAAGCTGGACGAAACGACTTATAAAATAGCTGCCGATACGGATGATCGTTCTGACAGGTTTGGCGCAGAGTACTGCGTGCGGAATGTGGAACAACTCAATCCTCAGATATTTGCCTGGTTGGGCATCTTGGATGTGAATATATGGGTTATACTCATTCTGATGATCGGAGTCGCAGGTTTTACAATGGTTTCGGGATTGCTTATTATCATTATCGAGCGTACATCTATGATTGGTATTCTGAAGTCTATGGGGGCAAATAACTATACCATTCGCAAAGTTTTCCTTTGGTTTTCTGTGTTCTTGATTGGAAAAGGGATGCTTTGGGGAAATATTATCGGTTTTGCATTCTATTTCTTTCAACGCTGGTTCGGGTTATTCAAACTCGATCCGGAAACGTATTATATGGATACAGTTCCTGTATCTTTCAATATTTTACTGTTCTTGCTGCTTAATGCCGGTACGTTGCTGGCTTCGGTTCTCATGTTGCTGGGACCGTCTTACCTGATTACACGCATACATCCGGCTACTTCTATTCGCTACGAGTAGGTCTTTCTCATGCAATGGCACACGGATGACGCTGATTGAGGGGATGACCGCAGATTTTTGATAGTCAGTTTTATTTCCTAAGGAAACCGCTTTTCTTGCGGAACAAACAATAGAGTTTCCAGCGCAAAGATTGAATCGGTTGCAGTAAATCGAATACGGGTAAACTAAAGTAATATCTTCGCTTCTCTTCCAAATCTTTGGCGGTTTGGTTGATAATGATGGCTTGTGTGGTATATCGAAGCAGAAAGAGCAGAAATGCGATACCTGCGGCTAACCAATGGAAATGAAGAATGCCGATGACGAGAGCTGCAATCCATGTGGCGTAGAATGCTAGGCGTGTGGAAGTTTCCAAGCCGATTACCCAACGTTGGGTACCCCGATATAATCTGGCGGTAGAAGCATAACTGATCTTTTCTTCCCTCCAATCCTTGGCACGCGGAACAGGCTGTATACGTACAAGAGCATTCGCATCTGTCTCCACCCTTGTATTCTCGGCAGTAGCTATCTGATTGATGAACAAATCATCGTCACCTCTTTGCAGGTTGAGGTGTGCGGAGAATCCTTTTTGTTGATAGAAAAGTTCCTTGCGATAAGCAAGGTTACGTCCGATAGCCATATAAGGGCTGCCTGCAAGGGCGGCACCCAGATAACGCATGGAAGTAAACAGGGTGTCGAAACACACCCGTTTGTGCAGCCAACCTTTGCCGCGCTCGTAACCGCTATATCCTAATACTATTTGGGTACGTGAAGTGAAATTGCGTGCAAACAAACGTAACCATTGGTTGCTTTGCGGCAAGCATTTAGCCTCGGTAAATACCAGCCAGTCATATTTGCTGGCTTTTATCCCGAGGGTGATAGCAAGTTTCTTCCTGCTGATATAACGGGATGAATCGGGCACAAAACTATGATAAAGATGCGGATACTTATCTTCCAGTAAAGTCAGGTAGTCTTCGCTTTCGTCCGTGTTACCATCATTAATAACAATAACTTCAAACTGTGGATAGTCTTGTTCCAATACAGCATTCAAGTTGCGTCGTAAGTTTTCCGATTCTTCACGTGCGCAGATAATAACTGATATTGGGGGTAATTCCTGACTGAAGTGTGTATCACCACGCTTCACTGCACGACTGCGGGCGTGAATACGGTTATAGAGACATAAATAATAAATAACTTGGATAATGAAAAGAATACCCGTTGCTACGAGTAGTATTTTTTCAATGCTGTCTAATGTTAATGCTTCCATGTGTCGTAGGACGTTTTTATGCGTTGCAAAGGTACTAAAATCAACACAGATTATGCAAAAAAAGGAAGTTAATATCGTGTTTACACGTTATTCGCGTCATGTTTACACGATATTAGTTTTATGTAGTACACGATATTAGTCTCTTATGATACACGATGTTAATATATTATATGGGGTGTGTCTTGCCCTGCATTTGGTTTACTCTAATGATAATCAACTAAATGCAGGGTAAGACAATGGCAACTCAACTTACATCAGCATCGGTTTCAACGCTTGGAACTGAAAGTTTCAATCATTGAAACTAACAGTTTCATACGTTGAAACCGAGAGTTTAGACCGTTGAAACTAATGGTTTACTACATTGAAACCGACAACGCACATCAAAGGGCACAAAAGCAGTCATGTACTTTCATGTATTTTATACCGATATCTGACATAAAAATGTGTATTTCTGCAAGAAAAAGAAGCAAACAGCTCATACCCTCATAAAGCGACACGGCCCTCATAACCAAACAAATAACAAAATATTCCTGCTAAAAACTATGAGAGTAAGAGTTTACTATCATAGTTGCCATCATACTTGCTATCATGCCTTAAATAGCTATGGACAAAGGGATACAGAAGATTTATGAGAGCATGAGAGTAAAAGTACACACAAAACTTAATTGAGAGAAATATACAGAATTTACCGGTGAGCCCCTTTTTACGTTGATCCTGAATTTGGTTATGATGGATCAATGTAAAAACCTGAGGGTTTAATTTTATAATTCTTATCTTTGTCGTATATAAAATATCACGCACTAATATAATGGAAACAACCGGTTACCGTCTTCTTCTTCCTGAAGGCACTTTAGATT
>JAEXAJ010000143.1 GCA_023458215.1 Bacteroidota bacterium | reverse complement strand
AATAACCCTTCATTTGATTCATTTCTTTCCCGAAAGTAGCAAATTCAGAATTCAGGGAAGATTTTTGTTCAATTAGTACGTATATTCCATAAGAATAATTATTTTTGCTATTACAACTAATAAGATGGACAGGCATATGGATAATAAATTCGTAGTTAATATAGGTCGCCAATTAGGCAGTGGCGGACGGGAGATAGGCGAGAAACTAGCTGCCCGATTGGGAATTGCCTTTTATGATAAAGAACTGATAGGGCTGGCTTCCGAAGAGAGTGGTCTTTGCCGTGAATTCTTTGAAAAAGCTGATGAGAAGGCTTCACAGGGAATTATAGGTGGTTTGTTTGGTATGCGTTTCCCTTTTATAAGCGAAGGAGCTATACCGGCAAATAACTGTTTGAGTAATGATGCCTTATTTAAAGTGCAAAGCGATGTAATTCGTAGGTTGGCCGAAGAGAAATCTTGTTTGTTCGTAGGCCGTTGTGCCGATTACATTCTTCGGGAAAATCACCGTTGTGTCAATGTTTTTGTTTCTGCTTCGCCGGAAGCCCGCATCGAACGGCTTTGCAAGACGCACGGCATTTCGGCCGAAGAGGCTGAAAATATGATGAACAAGGCCGACAAGAGACGCTCCGACTATTATAACTATTATAGCTTCAAAACATGGGGGGCTGCCGCTACCTACCATCTTTGTATAGACTCCTCTGTATTGGGTATTGATAAGACAATAGACTTCATAGAAGAATTTGTAAATAAAGCAATTTTTGCCAACACTTAACACTTTGTTGCTTAATTCGCTTTATAATAATTAGTCAAACGTTTGACTAATTACGGGCAAATATCTACCTTTGCACCCGAAAAAGAAAAGGAGACTTATGGGAAATTACGAACCCGCCCGTGAATTGATGCTGCAATTACTGAAAACTCGCATGTCCTTTCGACAAGCCTTGCAGCGGGTATTGAAGCGAAACAATATTGACATGACTTTTGAGATGCTCCAGATAATGAGCACCCTTTGGTACGAACAAGGTATCAGCCAGCAGTTTCTGGCAGAAAAGACGGCAAAGGATAAAGCATGTTTGACTAATCTGATGGGTAATCTCGAAAAGAAAGGATGGATCGTACGTCGTGAAGACCCTGCCGATCGCCGCAACCGTTTGGTATATCTAACTGCCGAAGGAGAAGAAATCAGCGCTCGGGTCCGTCCGTTGATTTACGATGTGTACACGCAGGCAGGTACCATTATGGGAATTGATGAGATTAATGAAAGCGTTCTAAAATTAAGGAGGTTGGATGAAATATTCAATCAACTATAACCGTTACAGACTTCTTTTAGGAGTTGTGTTGTTGGCAAGCTCCCTGAAGATAGTCGCGCAATCGCAGGTTCGTGTACTTCCGGTAGAAGAGTTGTTCAGGCTGGGAACTGAAAACAGCCTTCAACTAAAAGCCGCTCGTATACAGGAAGTCATCTCCGAAGACCAGCAAAAGACTGCATCTACCGCTCGTCTGCCCAACGTGCAGATTGGTGCAACGGCAGGTGTTATCGGGCAACCCGTTGTGTTTCAGCGTGGGTTGTCTCATCCTATCCGGCCGGAAACACCGAACTATTCGCAAAATTATAACATTGAACTGACGCAACCACTTTATCAGGGAGGCAAGATACAATACAACATCCGCAAAGCAGACATACAAAGGCAGATAACCCTGCTTCATACAACGAACGACGAAGCAGAAATTAAGCTCGTCTTGCTGCAACAATACATGAACCTGTTCAGCTATTATAAACAGAGGGAAGTCTTGGCACGTAATATCGAAGAATCGGAACGACGGCTGAAAGACATCTCCCGCATGAAGTCAGAAGGTCTGCTTACCCGAAACGATGAACTGCGCAGCGAACTGCAACTGACCAATGACCGCCTTGCCTATCAGGAAGCGGATAATAGCATTGTTCTTACTTCGCAGCAATTGGATATCCTTCTCGGGCTGGACGAGTCACTGCAGATTGCTCCCGATACCAGCTTATTATCAAAAGCCATCGGCATGCAGGATTATGAAACCTACGTGCAACTGGCTTATGAAAACTATCCCGGTATGCAGATAGCCCGCAAGAACATCCAGCTTGCTCAAAACGATATTAAACTGGTGAGAGCCAGTTATCTGCCTAATCTATTATTACGTGCCGGAAATACTCTTGCCCGTCCTCTTAGTACTACCTTGGCTGATATGTATAATAATAATTGGAATGTTGCCTTAAGCCTTTCCTATAACTTGTCTTCTCTCTATCAGAACAAGCATCGCATGCACGAGGCCAAACAGGTAGTGCAACTCCGACGGACTGCCGAAGAACAATTGATGCAGGATATCCGCATTCAAGTAAAAGCTGCCTACACCCGCCATCGCGAAGCATTGGATAGGGTGGAAGCCTTGAAACTCTCCGTGAAGCAAGCCGAGGAGAATTACCGGATTGTTCAGAACCGTTATCTTAATCAACTCTCTATTCTGACCGATCTGCTGGATGCCAGTAGCGTTCGGCTGACTGCCGAACTGCAACTCACTGTTGCCCGCACTCAGACCATTTATACTTATTACGAACTACAGCGTGCCTGTGGTAATCTATAACTTAATTATTCATTGAATATGACAAGCCTGAAAAGAAAACATCAACAGCTGAAGAGGCTTAAAATAAGAAACATAACCCTGAATACCGTCTGCATCCTGCTTGTACTGAGCGGCATCACATGGACAGTGAACTACTTTTGGCGTTATTTCAATTACGAGATTACCAACGATGCTATGGTCGACCAGTATATCGCTCCTCTCAATATCCGTGTTTCGGGCTATATCAAAGAGGTACGTTTTACCGAGCATCAGCAAGTACATGCCGGGGATACCCTTCTTATTCTCGACAACCGTGAATATCAGATTAAAGTAAAAGATGCCGAAGCCGCCCTCATGGACGCACAAGGTTCTAAAGACGTACTTCATTCCGGCATCCATACTTCTGCAGTGAATATCGCTATCCAGGATGCCAACATTGCCGAAACCAAAGCCAAACTGTGGCAACAGGAGCAGGAATACAAACGATACGCCAATCTGCTGGCCGAAGAATCGGTCTCCCAACAGCAATATGAACAGGTCAAAGCAGGTTACGAAGCCACCCAAGCCCGCTATCAGGCTCTTTTAGAGCAAAAGAAAGCTGCAAAATCTCAGTTCTCGGAGACGAATAACAAATCGATCAGTGTAGAGGCCAATATTCTGCGCAAAGAAGCCGACCTTGATATGGCTAGACTGAATCTTTCTTATACAGTAGTCACTGCACCATACGACGGTTATATGGGACGCCGCACGCTCGAACCGGGACAATTTGTACAAGGCGGACAAACCATCTCTTACCTGATTAGGAGCAATGACAAATGGATTACTGCCAACTATAAAGAAACCCAGATCGCCCATATCTTTATTGGTCAAAAGGTGCGCATCAAAGTGGATGCATTCAAAGGGAAGACTTTCAATGGTACAGTAACCGCCATCTCCGAAGCTACAGGCTCAAAGTATGCACTGGTTCCTACCGACAATTCTGCCGGTAACTTTGTGAAAGTGCAGCAACGCATACCCGTGAGGATAGAACTGAATGACGCTTCTCCCGAAGAAATGGCGAGCCTGCGTGCCGGTATGATGGTAGAAACCGAGGCACTGAGAAACTGAGATGTATATATAACAGTGATGCATATAAATTGATACGTACGTGGTGATACTGAATCTTCCTACTCGTCCCTGGGTTCCGCAATGGCTGGGTGTTGTTACTATGTTTGTAGTGATGCTGCCCGTCATCATGTTGAATGGAGCTTACACGGGGAGTATGGTCGAAGTCAGCAATACATTGGGTATTTTAAGCGAAGACATCACGATGGGATATTATGCCGCTTCTGTCGGCATGGCGGTTGCCTACCCAATTGTGCCCAAAGTGCTTGCAGTGGTAACTCCGAAGACCTTGTTGCTGACCGACTTGTTTCTCCAGATTCTCTTCGGTCTGTGGTGTGCCCATACCGGAAATATAGATATCATTATTGTGTGCAGTTTCTTTATCGGTTTCCTCAAAGCGTTTATCATGCTTGAATTTATCATTCTGATAAAGCCACTGTTTAGTCCGATGAATGTACGTAGCGAATTCTATGCTTATTTTTATCCGATAGTCTTCTCCGGCGGACAGATATCTCTGGCAATAACGGCGCAACTGGCTTATTATTACCAATGGCAATACATGTATTACTTTACCATACTGCTGATGCTGGTAGCCATGATATTCATACTGTTATTCTTCCGGTATGCCAAGCGACCTATCAGTTTTCCTTACCGGGATATTGACTGGAGAAGTATCTTGCTTATAGCAAGTGCATTGCTGTTCAGTATCTACGTTTTTACATATGGTAAAACATTGGATTGGTTTGCGTCGCCAAAGATTGTAATTTATGTAGTGGCTACGCCTATCCTTATTTACCTTTTCCTATACAGGCAGAAGACGTCGGAGAAACCTTATATCAGCCTGAAACCGATGAAACATCATAAATCGGTGATTGGCTACTTCTTCATGATATTGGTGATGTTTCTTTCGGCTACCAGTACGCTGGTTACCAACTATATAAATACTATTATCCGCATAGATAGCGTGCATGCCAATGCATTGAATCTTTTTCTGTTGCCGGGCTTTATTGTAGGGGCTATCATTTGCTTCTGGTGGTTTCGCTGGCAGCGGTGGCGGTTCCGGTTTCTCATTTCGGGAGGAATGATGTGTTATGTCATCTATCTGGGCATTCTCTATTTCGGAGTTACCCCATACAGCACTTACGAAATGCTTTATCTGCCTATGTTCTTTCGTGGATTGGGTATGCTGACGTTGTTCATAGCTTTCGGTGTCTATGTGGTCGAAGACCTCGACCCGAAGCTGATGTTATCTAATGCTTTCTTTTTGATTTCTTTCCGTTCGGTACTTGCTCCGGTGATAGGTTCTTCTTTTTTTAGTAATATGCTCTATCATCTTCAGATGAAGAACATGAATATCCTTTCCGAGAATATTTCTATGACTACTCCTCTTGCTGCGGAGCGATATAACCAGGCTTTGAAAAGCGCCATCTCTCAAGGGCATGAATTCAGCGAGGCAAGTCAGATAGCTACCAATAACCTTTATTCTGTTCTTCAGCAGCAAGCTCTTTTGTTGGGTATTAAGGAAATCTTAGGTTATGTATTGATAGTTGCACTGATTATTGCAGTGATTTGCTGCTTCATTCCATTCCATAAAACTATAAAAGTAGCGGTTGTGAAGACGGGCGACGATATGGTGTAGCGCGACATCTGTTTCCGAGTTGGACTCTCTTCTCCGTCCTACTTTGCGAAATGCTTTCAAATGCAGTTCGGGGTATCCCCAATGGAGTTTCTAAAAACAAATCTAAGAAAGGAGTAGGAGGACAAACAAGAAGACGAGTGAACAAAGGTTTTGGCAACCATAGCCCAGCCCTTGTTCACTCGTCTCCTGGTCTTCTCGTAAATCTTTTCTACATCATCGTTAGTAATATCATCTGCCCTGCTAATATACGCAAGAACATCGTTAACGGATAAACTGTAGAATAGCCTACCGACGGTGCGTCATTGCCCGATACCTGATTAGCATAAGCCAATGCGGGAGGGTCTGTATTACTACCGGCAATCAAACCCATCAGAGTGAAATAATTCACCTTAAAATATAAGCGGCCAATAGTACCGATAATCAGCAGTGGAAGAACGGTGATTAAAAAGCCATACCCCACATACAATAATCCGTCACCTTCGACTACCGTTTGTACGAAGTGTTGCCCCGCTTCAATACCTACACTGGCAAGGAAGAGAACAATACCTATTTCGCGTAGCATCAGATTAGCACTCATTGTGGTATAAGTTACCAGTCCCAATTTATGACCGAAACGACCGATCAGAATAGCTACTACCAATGGTCCGCCGGCTAAACCCAATTTCACGGGAGTAGGCATGCCGGGGAATGCAAACGGAAGGCTACCTATCAAGATACCCAGGAATATACCAATAAAGATAGTTGCGATATTGGGATGATCCAGACGTTTTAATTGATTACCCAGCACATTGGTTACACGTTCGATAGCATCTTGTTGACCTACTACCATTACACGGTCACCTACTTGCAATACCAAATTAGGATCGGCAAACAAGTCCATACCGGAACGGTTTATACGCGTAACATTCACCCCAAACAAACTGCGGAAGTGCATGTCGCCAAGTTTCTTTCCGTTGATTTCCGGTTTGGTAACCAGAATGCGACGTGATACCATTGGCATGTCTTGCTTTTCCCAATCTACTTGAACTTCTTTTCCGATGAAAGCGATAACCGCTTCTGCATCTTCTTCGGAGCAGACGATGAATACCTGGTCGCCAATATGGAATTCTGTTTCGTGGTTCGGGATGCTTACGTGCCCTTCATGGCAGATGCGTGAGCAAACAAACGACCGTCCTAAGAATTCTTTTATTTGGAGAAGTCTCTTTCCTGCAATTGATTCGTTGCGCACTTCCAATGTAAGCATGTGCGGTTGGTGTTTCATGTCACCTCCCTGGTTTTTGAGCTCTTCTTCTTCTTTTGCAAAGTTAACCCGGAAAATATAACGGATAGCAATGATGGAGCCAATAATTCCTACAACTCCCAACGGATAAGCACAAGCATATCCCAGTGCAATAGGCTGTCCCGAATAGCTGAGCTGATTCAACGCCTCTTGTGCGGCTCCAAGACCCGGAGTATTGGTGACGGCACCATAAAGAATTCCTACCATCATCGGCAATTCAATACGTCCGTTGGCAATAAAGTAAATGCCTAATGCTACGGCAATGTTCAATATTACAATACCAACAGCCAATAGATTAAGCCTCATTCCCCCTTTCTTGAATGATGAGAAAAACGAAGGTCCAACCTGTAGACCAATACAGAAAACAAAAAGAATTAATCCGAATTCGCGGATGAAATGCAGAATGTGTGTTTCACCTGTAAAACCGAAATGTCCCATCAGAATACCAGTAAAGAGTACAAATGTGACTCCTAAGGATATTCCGAAAATTTTAATCTTACCCAACAACACGCCCACCGAAATAACGAATGCATATAAGCAAACGATATGGGCTACGGAAGCAGGGTCCCATAACAAAGCTTCTAACCAATCCATAGTTACCTTTTGTGTGATTTTTTATTTATTTTTCAGAAATTTCGTGCAAAAGTAGTCAATCATAGTCAGGTGGCAAAGGAAAACCAAGATAAAAAGTAGTATGTTTATCACGAAGTCACTTAAGCATGCAATTTTTCCCTAAAAAATCTTTTAGTTTTAAGTTATTCTGTATATTTGCAAGTCTCTTAACGACAAAGTGAATACATTATTCATCATATTCTAATTTTATAATAAACTATGGCAGACAGTA
>JAEXAJ010000142.1 GCA_023458215.1 Bacteroidota bacterium | reverse complement strand
GTTTATTATAATCATGTCATTAAACCTGCGTTGGTAGGTTTGACAGGTCCGTGGATTTCGGGAGGCATAGAGTTTAACTGGCCCCAGCATCATCGTCCCAGCACATTTATGCCTGTTGATTTTACAATTGAAAAATGTGAAGATGGTAGCGCCATTGTATGGGTGAGTGAGCGGGAACGAATGTTCCATCAGAAAGGAATGGCAGGGTTTACTTTGCGTCCCGGACGAGCTGTACTCGAGGTTCAAGGTAAATTATATAATCCGACCCCTATACCCCAAACCTTTTTATGGTGGGCAAATCCTGCGGTTGCAGTTAACGATTTCTATCAATCAGTATTTCCGGGAGATGTGAATGCTGTTTTCGATCATGGAAAGCGTGATGTTTCCCGTTATCCCATTGCTACGGGAACTTATTATAAGATGGATTATTCGGCAGGAGTAGATATTTCACGATACAAGAATATCCCTGTTCCGACATCCTATATGGCTATCTGCTCTAAATATGATTTTGTAGGTGGGTATGAAAATGATACACGTGCCGGTTTATTGCATGTAGCAGATCATCATGTATCACCGGGTAAAAAACAATGGACATGGGGAAATGGAGATTTCGGACAAGCATGGGACCGTAATCTTACAGATCAGGACGGACCTTATATTGAGTTGATGACCGGTATCTTTACAGATAATCAACCGGATTTTTCCTGGTTACAACCATACGAAGAGAAATCTTTTACACAGTATTTTATGCCTTACAGAGAATTGGGAGTAGTAAAAAATGCTTCTGCTGACTTATTGATGAATATTGAACCGAATGGGAATAGCTCTCGTTTGAAAGTGTTTGCGACCTCTGTACAGAAAGATGTGCATATTGTCGTCATAAAAATGGGTGAAGTAGTCTGGAGTAGTGTGTGTGATATCACTCCTGAGAACCTTTTGGAAGAGAAAATTCCCGTAGAAGATCTTGTAGATATTGAAGTGAATATCTATAATAATCAAAATATACTATTATTGTCTTGGACTCCTGAACCCGATAAGAATGATGAAATTCCCGAACCAGCAAAGGCAGCTCTTGACCCTGCGGAAATTTCCAGTATCGAGCAACTTTATTTGACAGGCTTGCATTTGGAACAGTATCGTCATGCTACTTATTCTCCTGTTGATTATTATCAAGAGGCTCTTCGCAGGGAACCGGGGGATATACGTAACAATAACGCAATGGGTCTTTGGCTTATTCGTAAGGGACAGTTTACCAAGGCAGAAAAACATTTGCGTCAGGCTGTTAAAACATTGACCGAGCGCAACCCTAATCCATACGATGGAGAACCTTTGTATAATCTGGGACTTTCTTTAAAGTATCAGGGCAGGCTGGAAGAAGCATACGATGTTTTCTATAAAGCCTGTTGGAATGCCGCTTGGCAGGATGCTGGATATTATTCATTAGCCCAAATATCTTCCTCCTTCGGTCATTGGCAGAAAGCGTTGGATGAAATTAATAAATCCTTGGTACGCAATGCGCATAATTCCAGAGCATTGCATCTTAAAAACATTATATTGCGTCATTTGGACCGTAAAGTAGAAGCACAGTCGGTTATTCGGGAGGCATTGTCGATAGATTCGTTTAATTTCGGATGTAGCTTTGAAGCATATATAATGAATGGCGAAGAGAGTGATTGGAATGCTTTATCTGCATTGATGCGCAATGAAGCCCATAATTATGAGGAACTTGCATTAGACTATGCATCCGCAGGTTGTTGGAATGAAGCATTACTGGTTGTTGATAAAGCAATTGCACTACCGGCATCAGGTCAGACTCTGCTTCATTATTATAGAAGTTGGTTCTTATATGAATTGAACTGCATTGAAGAAGCGCAGAAAGCATTGCTTATTGCCGAAAGCCAACCATCGGATTGCTGTTTTCCAAATGCTTTAGAAGCTATATTGGCCTTTAATGTTGTCACAGGTTTAGGTAAAACTCCGAAAGCATGGTATTATTGGGGTAATCTGTGGTATGACAAACGTCAATATGCAGAAGCAATTGCTGCTTGGGAGAAGTCTTTAGAACAAGATGGTACATTCCCAACTGTAAGACGTAATTTAGCGTTAGCTTATTTCAATAAGCTTCATCGTCCGGCGGAGGCTGTGAAACTTTTGGAAAGTGCTTTTGACTTGGATATGACCGATGGACGCATCTTGATGGAATTAGATCAGTTGTATAAATACCTGAACCACCCTCATACAGAACGTTTGGCTTTTTTAGAGAAACATAAAGATTTAACTCTTTCTCGTGACGATTTATACTTAGAGTATATAACTTTGTTGAATCAATTGGGGCATTATGAAGAGGGGATGGCTTTGCTTGATGCACATAAGTTTCATCCTTGGGAAGGTGGCGAAGGGAAAGTCCCCGCACAATATCAGTTGTCTCGTTTGGAATTAGTTAGACTAGGACTTAAACAAGGAAAATATAAGCAAGCTTTGAAATTAGTAGACGAATGTTACATCTATCCATCTAATTTGGGAGAAGGAAAACTTCATGGTACACAAGAAAATGACATCAATTATTATAAAGGTTGTATTCTTGAAGCACTTGGACGTGTACAGGAAGCCAAAGAACTTTTTATTGCTGCCAGCAATGGAGGCACCCAATTAGTTCCGGCTATGTATTATAATGATCAGAAACCAGACAAAATATTTTATCAGGGACTCGCATTGCGTAAGTTGGGATATGAAGAGGAAGCACGTAAGCGATTTAATAGTTTGATTGCTTTTGGTGAAAAGCATTTGTCTGATAAATTTAAGATGGATTATTTTGCTGTTTCCTTACCTGATTTGTTGATATGGGAATGCGATATGAATAAGAAAAATAAGGTTCATTGCAACTATTTGATGGGCTTGGGATATTTAGGATTAACTGAATTTGAAAAAGCAAAAAAATATTTTGATGCTGCTGCCGAAATGGACAATAATCATCAAGGCGTGCAGATACACAACATGATGTGCTCATAGTATCAATTATAATACAACACGAAAATGAAAAACATGAAAATTACATTACTACTATTAGTTGCTACTTTCTCTTTACTAACCTATGGTAAAGAGATAGTAGCTTACTCTCCGGACAACGGACTCAAATTAGAAGTTCATGTTGACGAACAGGTTTCTATGCTGGTTTTTGAAGGTGATAAGCTATTGTTTGAGATAACTAATATTTGTCTGGACACGGATAAAGGAACGATTCCTGCCAAAAATGCAAGTCTTGCCAAAGTAAAACGTCTAAGTATAAACAGGATGATAAAACCTGAAATTAGAGAGAAAAAAGCGTTGATTCCTGAAGTATGCAATGAACTATCATTAAACTTGAGTGATAAAACCCGGCTACAGTTCCGTATTTTCAATGATGGTGTGGCTTATCGTTTTATCACTGGCAAAAAAGGTGAGATCATTATTCGAAACGAAATGGCAAACTTCTTGTTTGACGATGCTTCTGAATTGATTATGCAGGTAGATTCCAATATGAACAGCGATTATGAGAAACCTTACATAACTCAGAAGATTCAAGATGCCAAAGTAGGAACTATGGGTAACTGTCCCGCTTTGGTAAAGACCTCTTCAGGTACAAATATACTGTTTTTGGAATCTAATGTAGTGGATTACCCCTGCTTATTTTTGAAAAAGGGGGAGCATAATTTGGAAACCCATTTCTGGGGATATCCTAAAACATATAACGTGAATGGTACTTCTTTCAATAGAAGACGAGTTTTGTCGACCGAAGATTATATTGCTAAAACACAGGGTACACGTGAGTTTCCTTGGAGAGTGTTTGCAATAGGTAAAAATGATACAGATCTGCTTACTAACCAATTAGTTTATATATTGGCTTCAGAATGTAGAATTAAAGATACTTCATGGATAAATACCGGCTGGGTTACTTTTGATTGGTGGGCTCGTAGAGGCTTGTACGGCGTTGATTTTAAAGCTGGCATTAACACTGCAACAGCGAAATATATGATTGACTTTGCTTCCAATTTTGGAATTCGTTATTTCCTGTTTGATGATGGATGGACATATCGTGAAGACCTGACTCGCCCTATTGACGGGCTTAATATGCAAGAAGTGGTAGATTATGCTGCATCTAAAAATGTGGATATTATGCTATGGGTTACCTATGACTTGATTGATAGCCAGATGGATAAAGCATTAAAGAAATTCTCTGAATGGGGAATCAAAGGCCTTAAGATCGACTTTATCAATCGCTCAGATCAGGAAGTAAATAGCTTCTATTGGAAAGCTGCCGAACAAGCAGCTCGATACAATATGGTAGTTGATTTTCATGGTGCATACCGTCCGGATGGGCTACGACGTGCATATCCTAATGTATTGACTCGTGAAGCTCTCATTGAATTCGAACAAAGTGGTGGTCGATATGATGATAATCCTGACCATCATTGTACTCTACCTTTTATCCGTAATGTAGCCGGTCCCATGGATTATATTCCGGGTACAATGAATAATTCGACAAAAAGATTATTCCGTTTTAATCCGGATACACCGATGGGACAAGGTACACGCGCTCATTCCATGGCTTTGGCTGTTATTGCAGAAAGTCCGATGCAAATGTTACCCGATCCTCAATCTGATTATTATCGTGAAGAACAATGTACACGTTTTCTGACAAGCATTCCGGTTGAGTGGGATGAGATTATTCCTTTGGAAGGAAAAATAGGAGACTATGTTGCTCTGAGCCGTCGAAATGGTGAGAATTGGTATGTAGCTGCAATAACCGACTGGACTCCCCGTACATTAAAATTAAACTTTGACTTTCTACCAGCAGGAAAGACCTATAAGATGGAAATTTTCTCTGATGGAATAAATGCTGATACTAGAGCTATTGACTATAAAAAGGAAATTCGTCAAGTACAAAAAGGAGATCAGGTTATTATTGATATGGTATCTGGTGGTGGCTGGGTTGCCAAGATATATTAGCCTACTTAAAATCATAAGATTGTCTATCTTTAAAGTTTTTTGTCTATTTGCATGAGTTGTTATGTGGAGTATATTTGCGTAATAAATATTATTATAATATTACTGTACGAATTACCAATAGTTATATAATTAAATCTAATTTTACTTATGAATCTGATTAGGAGATTAAAAATTGGGCGGAGGTTATTCTCTGCATTAATCCTTTTGTTTGTATGTACTGTTACCATAATGGCTCAGAGTGTTCAAGTAAAGGGAGTGGTGATTGAAAAATCAACGGGTGAACCTGTAGTGGGGGCTACTGTAGTACAAAAAGGAACGACGGATGCTACTGTAACGAATATTGATGGTGCATTTGCTTTAAAAGCAGATGTAAATAGTACCTTGGAGATTCGTTTTATTGGATATCTCCCTTATAGTTTGAAGGTGAAAAATGCAGGACCTTATCGTATTGAACTAACGGATGATAACCAACTTTTGGATGAGGTTGTAGTTGTGGGTTATGGAACTCAGAAAAAAGTTAATTTAACCGGTTCTGTAAGTGCTGTAAAAATTGACGAAAAATTGTCTAGTAGAACAGTTACAAGTGTATCGTCCTCATTATCTGGTCTGATACCTGGACTTTCTACTCAACAGTCTTCTGGTATGGCAGGAAGTAATAACTCTACTTTGCTGGTACGTGGTTTAGGTACTGTCAATAATGCCGGTCCTTTGATTGTAGTGGATGGCATGCCTGATGTTGACATCAATCGTATTGACATGAATGATATAGAAAGTATATCTGTTTTAAAAGATGCTTCTTCCTCTGCTGTATACGGCTCTCGTGCTGCCAATGGTGTAATCTTAATTACAACTAAAACAGGTAAAGGAACTGATAAACTGACGGTTAACTATACTGGCTCTGTAGCTTGGGCTAATCCGATTGAATTCTATGATGCTATGACTAATTATCCTAAGAACTTGACTATGCACCAATGGGCAGCATACGCAGGACGTACCACGCCTCGTTTTAGAGATGGGACAATTGATGAATGGTTATCAATGGGAATGGTTGACCCGAGACGCTTCCCGAATGTCGATCAGCTGGATTGGGTAACGAGACAAGCTATGGTGCAATCGCATAATTTGTCTGCTTCAGGCTCTACTGATAAGAGTAATTTTTATCTTTCAATAGGTTACTTGGACGAAACCGGATATATGATAAACAATGATCATAATCGTTATAATTTTCGTTTGAATGTCGATTATAATATTCGTAAGAATATCAGAGTTGGTGCTAAAATGGATGGGCAATGGACTAAAATGACCTATCCTCACGATGAAGGCTTGATAAGTATTGGAGGTGCTGATATGCAGTTGTCAATGGCGATTCCCGGTCTGTTACCATACGATAAAGAAACTGGGAAATATGGCGGATATATGGCTGAAGGTGAGCCGACTAATGTTTATAACTTATATGCTGATTATAATGTATACCATAATAATAAAGAGAGACAAGAGTTTAATGGAAATGTCTTTGCTGAATGGGATATTATTGATGGTTTGACGGCCAGAGTAGAGTATGGACTAAGATATTATAATCAATTTATAAAGAGTTATTCTAGTCCTACAGGCTTGGAATTATGGAACTTCCAGACAGGAAATCCTACTAACGAGTTAATAAGTGAAAATGCCGGTGTGAGAGATGCTCTTAACCAAGGACACAAAACGTTAGCTCAAGCTTCTTTAAGATATGATAAGACATTTGCCAAACGTCATAAAGTATCTGCATTATTCAGTTATAATGAAGAATATTGGTTTAACCGTACCATGGGAGCCGGGCGTGATGGTCGTTTTCATTCCAGTCTCATAGAAGTAAATGGAGCTTTGGAATTGAACCAGTTTACAAGAGGTAATTCGGATCAAGAATCATTGCGCTCCTATGTGGGACGTTTTAACTATGCTTTTAATGACTGTTATTTGGCTGAAATTAACTTCCGTGTAGATGGTTCTTCTAAATTCTTACCAGGTTATCAATATGGATTTTTCCCTTCAGGTTCACTGGGATGGCGATTTTCTGAAGAAAAGTTCTTTGAGCCACTGAAAAAATACGTGTCTTCAGGTAAATTAAGAGTTTCATTGGGTGCATTAGGTAATAATTCGGGGGTAGGAAAATATGAGCAAAAAGAAACTTTGGCAAATGCGTCTTATCCGTTGAATGGAAATAATATATCTAAAGGATTTGCTGTCAATAAGATGATTAATAAGGATTTCACTTGGGAAAAGACGCGGGTTGCTAATTTCGGTCTTGATTTGGGATTATTTGATAATCAGTTGACAATGGAACTTGATTTGTATGATCGATTGACTACGGGCATGATTCGTCCTTCTCAACTGTCATCGATACTTGCCGGTTATACAGCTCCTCGTGTTAATATGGGTGACCTTAGAAATAGGGGAATTGAAATGAATATCAAGTGGATGTCTTCAATTAATAAATTCAATTATGGAGCTTCTTTCAATTTCTCATATAATAGTAGTCGTTTGGAGAAATGGAATGAACGTTTAGGTCCGGGAAATGTATTCATTGATATGCCGTATCAATTCCTCTATACTATGCTCTCTTCTGGAATTGCTCAGTCTTGGGAGGATATTTATAATGCTCCATACCATGGCAATGACAATATGTCCCCCGGTGATGTGTTATATGTTGATTTGAACGGTGACGGTCAGATTACAGGTGCTGATAAAAAGGCTTATCCTAATATTAATATGAATCGTCCTACTGGAAACTATGGATTAAATCTTTTTGCCGAATATAAAGGATTTGATATAAATATGTTGTTCCAAGGGGCTACAGGTAGAAAGAACTATTGGATGACTAGAATGAATACTGTATACGTGGGCTCACAACGTTATGCATTTCAGAAGTGGCACTGGAATGATACTTGGAATTTGAACAATCGTGATGCTTGGCTTCCCCGTATGGTGGATGGAAAAACACCAAGATCAATGGAGCAGTCATCTTTTTGGTTGGAAAATATGGATTATTTGCGTATGAAGAACCTACAGGTTGGTTATACATTCCCTAAGGCATTAATGAAACGTATTGGAGTTGACAAAATTCGCCTTTATTTCTCTGCAGAGAATCTGTTTACTTTGACAGGATGGGACGGAGTTGACCCGGAAAAAGCTTCTGTAGGTGGTATTGGTGAAGACCCTTATCCTATTATGAGAACATTATCTGTAGGTGTTAATATTGGTATTTAAGAAAGGAATTGAATATGAAAAAATATATATATAGTGCAGCATGTGGCGTTATGATGTCCTTCTCGATGTCATCATGCGTGGATATGAGTTTTGCACCGACAACAGAAGTTTCATCAGATTTGTATTGGAAAACGGCTGAGGATGCAACATTAGCTCTGCATGGAGTTTATAATGCAACACGTACTTTTTTTCATAGAAATTATGGATGGGATGGTGCCAGTGAAATGATGTGGGGGAATAATATTCCCAATTTTAAATTAAATCCGAATTCAGGAATTGGAACAGGTTTTGATGCTCATTGGAAAAATGGGTATCAAGTAATCAATCGGGCTAATTCAACTTTGGAGCATTTGGAAACGATGCTTAGTTTGTATACAGAGGAAAATATGCAAAAAGAATTAAAACGTGTAAAAGGAGAACTTTATTTCTTACGTGCTATTGTGTATTTTCGGTTGATGGACTTATGGGGGGATGTTCCATTTTATACAAAAGTGCTTGATGGTAATTCCGAAGCATATTCTTTGACCAGAACTCCACGTAAAGATATAAAAGAGCATATCCTTAATGATTTGGAATTTGCCAAAGAAAATGTTCCTATAAAGATAGATAATTCAGAAAGAGGTCGTGCTACACGTGCTGCCATTTATGGATTCAGTGGCAAAATAAAGCTTTATTGGGCTTGTTGGATGAAAAGCGAAGGAAATCTGACTGAAGCTGCTGAATATTATAAAGCCGCAGCAGCAGATTTTGCAGAGGTTATGAAACCTGAATATGGACTCGCATTATTCAGGAATGGTGACCCGGGAACTCCTGAGCACCCTAATTATTTGGACCTATTTGACGGAAGAAACGATTATAATAGCGAAGTTATTTTTGCAACCAGCAATGCGGGTCCTAATTTATCCGGCGTAGGTGATCCTTATGTATATGATTTTGGAACGCGTAGTACGGGTAATGGTGGTGCTAATGCAGTTCCTACAATACGTTTGATGAATAGATATCAGTTGCTTTCAACGGGTGATTATGCTGAACCATTGGTTGTCAAAGATGGTTTAACACCTGAAGAGAGAGCTAATATGCCTAATGGCTCTTGTAATCCTGCTTCGTATGAAGGACGTGATTATAGAATTCGTTCATGCATGTGGGATGGACAAACATTTCCACGTGTTTCTCCTGATGGTCTGACAATCGGTCCGGAACAGTTGATTTTCTTATATCGTACTAATAATAATGTAACTCATATTAATGCACAAGGTCCGACAACAGGTTATATTTTTCGCAAATATGTACGTGATTATGCTTGGGGAGGTCGTGAATCTGGTCAGCAGGATACGTATTTAATGCGATTACCTGATCTTTGGTTAATGTATTGTGAAGCTGTGAATGAAATAAACGATGGTCCTACAAATGAGTTGTTTGAATTAGTCGATAAAATTCGTCACAGAGGTGGTTTGCCTCCATTGGATTACAATAAATTCAATACCAAAGAAACTTTCTTCAAAGCAATAGAGCAAGAGCGTATAATTGAACTTGTTGCTGAGGGACACCGTTTCTTTGATATTCGTCGTTGGCATAAAGTAGAAGAGATTTGGCCGGCACCTGATGGACTTCGTCTTACAAGTACGTGGGGAGAATCAGACTGGTATCGTGATGAATTCAAAAATGCGGAAGATAGGGATTACCAACGTTTTTATCTCTTTAAAATTCCTCAAAGTGAAATTGTTCAGAATCCTGGTTTGATTCAAAATGATTGTTGGTTATAAACTTAAACTTTAATAATAGAATATATGAAAGCTATGAATCTTAGAATATTTTTATTTAGTATATTGACTGCTATCGTTTTGGGTTCTTGTAATGATTACCCAATTGATGAAAACGGTTTGCTTATTACAGATAGACATTCTTGCTATATGAGTTCGTTTAGTCTTGTTGGTACAGATAATCAGTCTGTATTGAGAGAAATTCCTACGGTTGCTAATGGACTTATTGATACCCTTGAGTGTACTGTGACTGCTGTTGCAAAATATGGTACTAATATTAAGAAAGTGAAGCCTTATTGCAGTGTGACTGATGATATTATAGTGAAGCCCGGTATGGGAAAATTTATGGATTTTACCGAACCGCAACGCTATACTTTAATTTCCGGAGATCGTCAGGTAAAGAAAGTATATACAATTACAGTAACGGTTGAATAATAATAATTTGAGTAAATATGAGACGAATAATATCATTGAATTTATTAATTTTGACACTGTTTAGTTTTGCAGGGTGCTCTGATGATGACAATACGACCTTGCAGAATGATTTGATTAAAAAAAGTGTTGCTCCTTTGGTTGTAGGAGAGAAGATTCAGTTCTCTTATGCGGCGGGTACAACAAAAAGTAAATTGCAAAGTTTTAAAGTTGTTGCTTCAGTTCCAGGGGCTGAAGGTACTAATTTTGAACCTTATACTTGGCGTACTGAAAACGGAAATGATGTTTCGACGGTAGTGGCAACTGACTGTAAGACAGAGGGGAGTGTATCCAGTGCCTGCATTATTGATTCTAAGGCAACGACATTACGCTATTACTATGTTATTCCTGAAGAATTAAAAGGAAGAAGCATATCATTTATTTTCTCTTCAACATCAGAAGATGGAGAAACGGCTACTTTCAAAACTCCTACATATGAGGCTTCATCTATGGATATGAGGAAGATGATAGAACTATCAGGAGAGGAGAATGGTGCTCGTTATTTTTCAATAGAAGATATGAAAGCGTATACACAGGAAGAAGTGCAAACTGGAAATTTGTCATCTAAGATTGATTTTATTTATGCTTATGCAGATACCAAAACAGTAGGTGAAAATTCCTATGCATACAAACACGCATTCTTTGCTCCGGGTGCTGAGGCTTATTATCCAGATGGATTCTCTTTACCGTCAGGCCTGACTGCTAAGGAAACTTTGATGGATAAGAAGTTGTATGTGTGGGATGGACAGTTGAAGGATGATAAAAACAACAATATTTACGTAGATGATTTAGATTTGAAATCTCAGACATTTGATGGCTCTGCATCTGGAATTTTGGATTTAAAAGCTGAAGGTAGCATATTTATGAAGTCTGCTGATGGAAAACATGTTGCTTATATTTATATCAATTCATTAAATGATAAAACCAAATCAATGGTAGTTGGAATAAAGAAACTGAGTAACTTGAAATAAACTCTAAGTATTGGCTCATACATGGCTATTGGCAATCATTATAACAGTTATGTATGGGCTTTTTATATAAATGAATAAATAGATAATTGATGAAAAAGATGAATTCAATGAGAAGATTCTTAGGTTTACTTTTTGCAATAGTATTAGTGCACGGAACTTTGTTTGCGCAAGATAATTTTAGTTTGAAATCTCCTGATGGTAATTTGGTGTTCAACTTATTTGCAAATAATAAATATCTGAGTTATGATGTTTCCTATCAGCAAAAAAAGGTCATTCTTCAATCTGAATTAGGAATTACCAACTGGGAAAATAATTTGGTAGTTGAGAAAGTGGAAAATGAGATTGTTGATACATGTTGGAAACCGGTTTACGGGGAAAGAGCGAAGATCAAAGATTGCTATAATCAAGCTATATATATAATAAAAAAGGATGGAACAGCAAATCGCATGCATTTGATAGTTCGTGCTTATGATGAAGGAATTGCTTTCCGCTATCATTATGTAGGAAGTAACCAAAATTTGTATGTTGATTCAGAGAAAACGAGTTTTGTAGTGCCTGAAAACACATATTGTTGGTTTGCTCCTTATGCTCAAGCAATACATACTCGTATGCCCGTTGAAAATTGGCCGGGAGAGGCTGAGAGACCTTTGACATTAGAATTAGAAAATGGATTATTTGCCAGTCTGCTTGAAGCTGAGATGGTGGACTATAGTCGTACTAAGTTTGTTGTTAAAGAAGGCGAGAAGAATGTGATTCGATGTAAGATGTATGATCCTGTAGAAGATTTTATCCCGTTCTCTACTCCTTGGCGTGTCATTATGGTTGCAAAGCAACCTAAAGACTTGTTGGAAAACAATGACTTGGTTTTAAACTTAAACAAGCCTTGTCAAATAAGAAATACGAATTGGATTAAGCCGGGAACTGTTATCAGGTGCGTATCTTTATCAATGGAAGGTGCAAAAAAAGCGATTGATTTGGCAGCAGAAAGAAATCTACAGTATATCCATTTTGATGCAGGGTGGTATGGAGCTGAAGCATCAAAAGAATCTGATCCTAGAGTAGCTCAACGTGGCTTGGATATACCTAAAATCGTAGAATATGCAACTTCAAAAGGAGTAGGATTATGGCTATATGTTAATCAACGCGCTCTAACGGAACATTTGGATGAAATTTTGCCTTTGTATGAATCTTGGGGAGTAGCCGGAATTAAATTCGGATTCGTTCATGTGGGATCGTATAAATGGACTACCTGGCTTCATAATGCTGTGGCAAAATGTGCGAAACATCATTTGATGGTAGATATCCATGATGAATATAGACCGACTGGTTTTAGTCGTACTTATCCTAATTTGCTTACTCAGGAAGGGGTCAGAGGCAATGAAGAGTTCCCCGATGGTGTGAATAATACGACTTTACCATTTACCAGATTCTTGTCAGGTGCCGCAGATTGTACAGTTTGTTATTATCATCGTAAGGAGTTAAAGACTAATTTGCCGCTAAATGCCCGTTCATTGAAAAACACTTCTTGTCACCAAATGGCACTTTCTGTTATTAACTACAGTCCGTTACAATTCTTGTATTGGTATGATGCTCCACAGGATTTCCAAAATGAACCGGAATTACCGTTCTTCGATAACTTGCCTACCACGTGGGACGATACGAAGGTACTTGAAGGTAGCATAGGGGAGTACATTTCAATTGCCCGTCAAAAAGACAATGTTTGGTATGTAGGATGCATTACGAATAATGAAGAGCGTAAATTCCAGTTGCCATTAAGCTTTTTAGATGTTAATAAAAAGTATGATCTTACTCTCTATACAGATGGTGGTGATAAGGTGAAGACACGTACTCAAGTTGCTATAATGAGCAAAGAAGTAACGGGCAAAACCATCCTAAAACTGGATTTGTTACCTCGTGGAGGTTGTGCAATGGTTATATGCGAAAAATAGAAGATCGTTTGAAGGCGGTGGAAAGGATGGACGCCTCAATGGCGAGCAATGTTTACCCATGTCAGGGGAAATTTATATTTTATATGTTCTTAAATTCCGCAACTCTTTAATTTGAGTCTGCTGAATAGTTCTCGTGCCAAGCTATGCAATTGGAACTTGGCCAGGAACTACTCTTTCTTCTATTCTTTGGGTGAACCTTATATTTATCTCTATAGTGTTAATTTACTAAAAAAAGGAGGTAATGTGCTGAAAAATACGGCACTGGTCGTTTTTTGACAGGCCCTAAGTCTGTATTTGTAACTATGCTTTACTCGGGCGTATTTTGTGCATTTTACGTTAAGATCTTTTGCACAAAATATGCTCGAGTAAAGTATTGTTTATGCCTTAAGAGTATCTTGCATCACTAAAATTACACCTATACGAGAAAGGGGTATAGGCGTAATATTTAAAAGCATTGCTACTTACTTGGTTTCAATCCGGAAACCTGCTTGCTTTAGATTTTCCCAATAAGTGGGATAAGACTTCGATACTACCTGTGGTTCGTCGATCTCAATCTGTGGAAGCACCAGGCAGGCAGGCGCAAAAGCCATTGCCATGCGGTGATCTTCGTAAGTAGCGATGATAGGGGCTTCTTCAGCCGGACAACGTTCACCGTTCCATATTAGGATACTGTCTTGCTCGGACTGTATCACATAACCTAATTTATGCAATTCGGTGATAAGTGCGGTGATGCGGTCAGTCTCCTTTATCTTCAGACTTTGCAGTCCGGTGAAACGGAAAGGAATATTCATTAGGCAGCAGGTCACTACAAAAGTTTGGGCCAGGTCGGGTATATCCACCATGTCTTCTTCGAGGTATTCAACCGGAGTACCGGATTTGGTTAGCCTTACTCCTCGTTCAGTGTATTCAGTCTTTACACCTAGGCGGGAGAAGACTTCTGCACCGCGGCTATCACCTTGGTAGCTGTGAGAAAAAAGACCGAGAAGTTCAATCTCAAAAATTTCTTTTCCATAATTCCTCTTTATCTCTTCTCCTCTTTTAATTTTTAACTCTTCATTTTTAATTGAATAAAGTGCCATTATCTGATACCAATAAGAAGCGGCGCTCCAATCACTTTCAACCGTAAAAGGCACATCTCGATAACCGCCGGGACTTACCGTAATGCTGTTGTCTGTACTCCATTCTGCTTGAGCTCCGAAGTCACGCATCAGTTGCAGCGTGAGGTTGATATAAGGACGGGAGATGATATCACCGGTAAGATGCAGTTGTAGACCTTTAGGCAAAACAGAGCCTATCATTAATAAAGCGGAGATATATTGTGAACTAACGTTTCCGGCAAGGGAAATTTCTTCTTTTTTCAGTTCTCCTCCGGTGATGCGTAGGGGAGGATATCCTTCATTATTGACATATTCTATCTGTGCGCCAAGCTCACGCAAAGCATTTACAAGAATGCGGATGGGACGTTGCTGCATACGCTGTGTACCGGTTATGATGCGAGTTCCTGGTGTTACGCTTAAGTAAGCCGTCAAAAAACGCATGGCGGTTCCGGCGGCCAGGATGTCGATATGTTCGGGATTACCATCTAGTGCACGGATCATGACACGGGTATCATCGCAATCGCTCAGGTTGGATGGGAGAATGTTGCCGTGGGCAAGCGAGTGCAGGATGAGTGCCCGGTTGCTGATACTTTTGGATGCCGGCAATTGGATGCTGGCATATATGGCTGTGGGAGCTGAAACGGTATATTGCATGGTCGTATTTATTTAATAATAAAAGATAGAGAGTTGATATGTAGCTGCAAAAGTAGAATAAATCTTTGGGAAATGGAAGTATGTTCTTAAAATGAACAGTCTTGCTTAAGAATTTAAAGCGAGTGTGCAGAGCATTTAGTGTACTTTTGTGGTCAGTATAAATAGGTATGATAAGATGAAGGAAAATTCAAGAATATTTTTGTTGGTACTACTGGGCATGCTTACGGCGTTTGGACCTTTTATTACAGATATGTATTTGCCCAGTTTGCCGGCTATGAGAGATTATTTTTATACGACTTCCTCAATGGTACAATTGGGACTCACTACCAGTATGATAGGCTTGGCTGCGGGACAAATTCTTTTTGGTCCGTTGAGCGATCGTTACGGCAGACGCTTGCCTTTGTTGGTAGCTATGTGGCTGTTTATCATCTCAACACTTTTCTGTTTGTTTGCACAGAATATAGAGCAGTTTGTTGCTTTTCGTTTGGTGCAAGGTGTGGCAGGAGCGGGTGGTATTGTCATCTCACGTTCGGTGGCAACGGATAAGTACTCAGGCAAAGAGTTGGCAAAAATGCTGGCGGTTATTGGAGCGATTAATGGGGTGGCACCTGTTGTGGCGCCGGTCATTGGAGGAGTGTTTACGGAGATTATTGGTTGGCAAGGTATATTCTGCATACTGCTAGGGCTTGGGTTGATATTGCTTGCGGGGAGTTATTTCTTCCGGGAATCGTTACCGAAGGAGAGTCGTCAGGTAGCTAGGTGGAACGATACGTTCCGTAGTTTCAAAGTGGTAGTTCAAGACCGTCAATACGTGTTTTATACTTTACAGATGGCATTTGCCCAAGGAGTGCTTTTTACTTATATTTCCTCTTCGCCATTTATCGTGCAGCAACATTACGGTTTTTCAGCGTTAGGCTTCAGCTTTTGCTTTGCAGTGAATGCCGTGGCGATTGGGGTTGCGGCGGCACTATCCGTTAAGTTTCACCGTCCGCTTAGTTGTACTCTTACCGGATGTCTGGGGATGTTGGTAGCTGCTGTCGGAGAGTGCGTGGCTTTGATGTCAGGGTGCAGTTTCTGGATGTATGAGTTATTGTTATTAGTACTTCTGTTTATGATGGGAATGACTTTTACTTCTACTACGACTTTGGCAATGGAGAGTCAGCGTAACAATGCCGGTACTGCTTCCGCTTTATTAGGTGCTGTTTGTTTTGCTTCTGGCGGAATAGTGTCCCCGTTGGTGGGTATTGGGAATATTCTTACGTCAACGGGGATAATCTTTGCCGTCAGCGCCCTCTGCTCGTTGATTTGTATTTTGTTGGCATTGGGCAGAAAACGCGTACGACTTTATTTCGCATTCAATACATCCCAAAAACGTTGAGGCAGATAGATATTGGGAATATCTGTGCCCTCTCTGAAAAGCGGGGCTATCTCCGAAGGTTTGAATCCTGCTATGCCGCAACCTATCTCCGTGACGAGAAAAGTCATTTCGGGATGTTCTTTGGCAAAGCTGATAAATTCATCCACATAAGGCTTTATGGCATCCGGTCCGCCGTGCATGGTGGGGATGCCGTATGTTTGTCCTTGCAGTCCGGCGCCTTGTCCCCATATGGCACCCCACTCGCGCCAGGCAAGTAGTGCGGCACCACCGCCATGTTCACCTTCCAGATTACTGCCGAATACGAAAATCTCACCGGGCTTAAGTTCGGTGATTCTGTTCGAGGTCATTCTTGTTTCCATATAGCATTTTGTTTTTTGATAATCTAGCATCAAAGATAAGAAATAAAAACTATTTAATCTTCCCGCTGCTCCATACTGCCAGCCCCTATCCATTCCGGGGTTTCTATGAGTGACGGATATAAAGGAGGCGGAAAACCAGCTGCTTTCCGATTATTGTAATCAAGCTCACGATACGGGTCGAAAGCAGTTCCGGGAGGTAACGGACGATTCTTGTCCATATACCACACATAGAACGAGAGAAAACGCTCTGGATACTGAGAGTTTATGAATACCCGTCCCACTCCGTTAGGACGAAGAATAGCCAAACCTTTTCGTTCTGTCACATACATACCGGCTCTTGCATATATAAAATTAACTTCCTGAAAAGGGCGTTTGTAGTTACCTATCCCCATGAAACGAGGATAAGTTACTGTACCTGTTTTGCGGTCAAATATAAATCGTTTGCGACGAGGGAAGCCCATGACCAAAAGTACCATGCCTGTCCCTACTATCAAAATAGCATAGCTTTTTTCCGAACCTCTTGCCCACTCTTTTTCTTTCAAATATTCACGGTATCCTTCTTCTCCAAGATTTTTATATTTGGCAATCATTTCAGACTCCTCAATTTTAGATTTTCGTTCAACTTTAGCACGATATGGGCTGATAGTATTGGGATTATCTACATTTTTATAAAAAATCTCTGTAGTTGCTATTTTCTTATACTCATCAAGTTGTTTCTGCACACGATTATTTATACTCACAATACCATCTAAAAATAACCAAAAAGCAAAAATAGCGAATAATAATTCTATCCATCCAACAGAAAGTTGGTAGATTATCAGGCGGTCATTATCCAAACGTTTAAGGGTACTACCCCGCATATAGGGTGATACAAAATCCAACTCAATAGTAATAGGATTAGTATAAATTGCCTTTTCTACAAAATCATAACATCGTTTTGTCTTCATAGGCCCAAGAAAATAATCATGAATACCATTTACTCAGAACATACCGATTCTTGTAATTCATTCAATGTTGTTCTTCTTTTCTCAATTCAAGCAATACAGTTTTATAATTGGTCATTTTTATGTCTGTAAAATACTGAGGAGCAGGATGAGTGCCCGGTTGCTGATACTTATGGATGCCGGCAATTGGATACTGGCATGTATGGCTGTGGGAGCTGAAACGGTATATTGCATGGTCGTATTTGCTTAATTATAAAGATAGAGAGTTGATATGTAGCTGCAAAAGTAGAATAAATCTTTGGGAAATGGAAGTATGTTCTTAAAATGAACAGTCTTGCTTAAAAATTTTTGCTTATGCTGGGAATGACTTTCACTAATAGTTTGCTATGATTTTATATGCTATCTTTGTGCGCAGATAAACTGCTAAAGTGTCTTGAAAGAAAATATGACTGATAATAATTTTTTGTGTATGAGAGGGGTAAAAGTTGCATTGGGAATAGTTGCAATAGTCATATCATTTTTGATATGGGCAAGCTATTACTGGGTTATAGACAGGGATCTGAACATAGGTATAGCAGCTGGGGCAGAGTTTCTGATTGCTGTAATTATTATCTTCCTGATACTTCTTGCTTTTCCTATCATACTGCTTTGGGCTGTCTTCAAATGCTCTAAAATGTCAAAATTAGGTATAATATGGGGGATTACTATTGCCGTTTATGCTTTTTTGCCGTTAAGTGGCGCTTATGAATATTACGAACGCCAAGAGATATTCCGTCTTCAAATGGAAATGTCCGACAAGATAGTTAGTCCCGCTACCACTTGGGATGAATTCTACTCACTGGCAAAAAAACTCGAAAGAAAAGCCGATGTATCGCCCACTACTACTTTCGGGAAACTGATTGACCACGAACGCTTCGACTTTGCCCGTATGATGCTCGATTATGGGTACGACATTCGCCGTTTTCATTTTGTAGATTATCTGAGGGACAGTTATAATGCCAGTCGTAATCAAGATACTCTTATTTCGCGTGCTGCAAAGATACAGTTCCTCTTGGACAACGGATGTAATATCAACACTTCAAACTATTATACAGATAATGTGCTTAATATAGCACTGACCAACCATGACAACGAGGCTGTGCAACTGCTTCTGTCTCGCGGCATCGACGTCTTTGTACAACCGGGAGCGGACTCTCCACTTGCTATTGCAGCGGGTGAAGGAAATTTGGACGTTGTGCAGCAACTTTTGGCGAAGGGTATCGAGGTAGATGTAACCGATAATTCCGGCAGAACGCCCTTGTTTCTGGCAGCCTCTCATAGCAAGGCTGACGTAGTAAAACTGTTGCTTGCAAAGGGTGCGCAGGTCAACGCCGCTGACGTATTGGGCGAAACGCCACTTTATAATGCTGTTTCGGAAAATAGCTGCAAAGACGTTGCTCTGTTGTTGCTACAGCATGGGGCTAACGCGAAACAGATAACCAAAGATGGACGGAGCATGATTCGTGCGGCAGTAGATCGCTCGGGGCAAGATACCAAATTGTTGGCTTTGCTTATTCAGCAAGGTGCCGATGTGAACTGTCTTGACACTTATGGTTACGATCCATTATACAGGGCAGTGATTCAAGGCAAGAGTGAACTTGCAATGCTTCTGATAAAAGCGGGTGCAGTCTTGACGCGCGCTTACCCGGGTGGAGAAACTCTTATTGAACTTGCTGATGGGGAACTGTCTCCTTTACCTGAATTGAAACAATTTCTTATTGACCATGGTGCAAAATAGTAGATTGTCATTCTTTCATCTTATCTTTGCAAGCATAATCCCAACTTAATAATCAGATAAATATGGAAATAGACTTAACCACCCCCGCTTTACTGTTTTCGGCTATATCATTGATAATGTTGGCATACACCAACCGCTTTTTGTCATACGCACAACTGGTGCGTACCTTGAAAGAACAATACCGTGAGAACCCTTCTTCGGTGAAGGCGGCGCAGATTGCCAATCTCAGAAAGCGGCTCTATCTGACGCGTGCCATGCAGGTTACAGGAATAGGAAGCTTGTTGTTGTGTGTGGTCAGTATGTTCTTTATTTATATCCAACTTTACATTGTGTCTGTTTATATTTTCGGGTTAGCATTGGTATTGTTGATTATTTCGTTGACCATATCGGTCTATGAGATTTACATATCTGTCAAGGCATTGGAATTACATCTGAACGATATGAACGAGTAATATATGCTTAGAATGTGGAGTGCAAAGCACTGATAGGTAATTCCAATTCGCCCCAATCTATCATGGCATTGAACAGGCGGATGATGGAGTATGAGGATAAATCTTCTAGTCTGATTTCTTTTTCCCGGAGAATACCTTTGTCTAAAAGTTGCGCCCGCTTGGTTCCTTTCAGTAACGGCTGTTTAGGGGTGTACCAATAGTTGCCGTCGTAAAGGGCGATGTTGGCAATGGAGGTATCGGTTAATAATCCTTGTTTTACAATCAGAATATCGTCGCATGTGCCACGCCGGGCAAAGAGATCGTTCAGTGCCATCCGGTCTGTGCTTTTGTAGGTGTAGTCAATGGTGTCGGACTGAATAATGGCTAATGACTGTACACATCTTATATTATAGGCAGAATAGTCTACTTCTTCAATGCCCGTTTCTCCATATACCACGCGTGCTTTGAATATCCCTGCATTCTGTACGGTGTTTATGTAATCTTCCAATTGCAGCCGAGAACTTCCTTGCCAGAAATGGGAGCGGGTTTTGTTCAATCTTCTGTTATGGTAGGGCAGATTGCGGATTTCTCTGTCATCAATGCGTATGGTTTCAATAAATCGGCACATAAACTTTCTGTATTACTTCGTCGTACTCGTTTTCCCATTGGCTTTTGGCGGTGATGCCGCCGCCTGCCTTGAAATAAAGTTGCCCGTTTTCCTGCTCTATGAATCGTATCATGACGGCACTATCCAATTGCTTGTTTGCGTAGCAACCCATAACTCCGGTGTAAAATCCCCGTTCATACTTTTCCGCTTCAGCAATGATTTGCATCGTTTTAGGCTTAGGCGCACCGGTGATGGAACCGGCAGGGAGCAGCTTGAACAAGATGTCACCGATGTGTTCTGTGTAATCATCGGGCAGAGTGCCGCAGATTTCGGAGCTGGTTTGTAGAATAGGGCCTTTATTGGTTTGCAGCAGGTCTATATAACGGTAGGAGTCTACTGTTACATGTTCTGCAACCATGCTCAGGTCATTGCGTATCAGGTCGACGATGGTAGCATGCTCGGCTGCTTCTTTTTCATCTTCCATTAAGCGAGCTTCCGCATCCGGCAAGGTTGCGTCTATTGTCCCTTTCATGGGGTAGGACCTGATCTTTCCTTCTTCGATGCGAACAAAGATTTCGGGAGAGAAGCAAGTGAATTTATCTTTTAACCAAAGTTTATAGAGTGCTTTTGATTGCTGAAATAGCTCTTTTAATGTCAAGTTTGTGATAACAGGAACTTTGCAGGTCAGATTTGTCAGATAACTGTTGCCTGCCAGCAAATTCTGTTTCACGATGTCGAAGGCGTGCTTATAAGCATCAGGGGTAGGAGGAGTGAATGCCCAATCTAATTTTCCTGTATATCGGGCGATAGTTTCCCCGACAATACCCGGAACCGTTTCAGCTACGTTGCCTGCCTTCCGGAATTGGTAAAGGCAGGTAGAGGCATCAATTTCGTCAAGAGTTTCAATGTAAGAGTGTTTCTGTGTATAGTCTATAATAAAAAGGAAGGGTACATCGGCTTTTGCCAGTGCATTCATTCTGTTGATGGCTTCTTTTTTAGAATAGACTTGCATCTTTTAATAAACAGCGCTGGCTATAAGCTGGATAGATAATATCAGGAACACCATTGCAATAGGATAAACCGTAGCGTAGGCTACACTCGGAATGTTGCTGTCGGTCATGGAGTCGGCAGCAGCAAGTCCCGGCGTACTGGTCATACCACCGGTGATAGTACCCAGCAAATCAAGAATACTGATTTTGAAAACCACCAAACCGATGATAGCGGCTACCAACATCGGTACCAGCGTGATGGCGGCACCTACACCGAACAGTAACCATCCGCTTTCCTGAAAAGTAGCTACCAGATTCGTGCCTGCCGATGTTCCGACTTCTGCCAAGAAAAGAAGTAGTCCTAACTGGCGTAATAACTGATTGGCAGAACCGGACATGGACCAGATGATAGGTCCTGTTTTGCCGACTGCACTCAAGAAAAGGGCCATTATCAAGATACCGCCTGTCAATCCCGGAGAGAAAGATAAACTTTCTGAGAAAGAGATATTCAGTTTCCCGAACAACACGCCTAAAACGATACCCATGGCGATGGGGAAAAAATCGGTGTCCGACAACTTTTTGGCATTATTTCCTAACAAACGTGCCACGCCTTTGATGCCGTCCTTTTCTCCTACCACCATCAGTTTGTCACCGAACTTCAAAGCAAGGTCGGGTGAGGGAGAAAGGTCGATTCCGCTTCGACGAACGCGTGTTACTGTACAGCCGAAGTTCTTCATCAGATTTAGATCGCCCAATTGCTTGTTAATCATATCCTTCTTGGTTAACAGCAGAGATTCTATTTCTTGTGTAGCAGCTAGTGGCAGTTCACCTTCTTCTCTTTCGCCCACCAAAACCGCAAGTTGGTTCAGCGCGTCTTCACTACCCACAGCTTGGATATAGTCGTTTTCATGCAATACGGTGCTTGCTGTAGGAATGGAGATTTCGTCATTATGCTTATGACGGGAGATAACAGCTCCGGTCATGGCGCGTGCATTGATCTGCATCAAACTGCGGTTAAATACGGCAGGGTTGGTAACGCGAAAGATGCAGGTTGTCAGTTCGGGGAACTGGCTGCGGCGTTCTTTCTCCAGGCGGCGGGCTTCTTTGTCAAGGTCTATGCGCATGATGCGGGGAAGCAGTTTCACAAAAAGAATGACGCCGATAACGCCGAAGGGGTAAGCGATACCATAAGCGATGGAAGCCAGTGGCGAGTGAGTACTGTCGATAGCTACGGCAAGTCCCGGCGTACTGGTTAGTGCGCCTGCTATCAACCCTACTACACTGGGAGTATCTATATCGAAAGCGTACTTCAGTCCTACGGCAGTCAGCGCGGCAGAACAGATAATCAGCAGAGTGATGATAATCAGTGTCTTGCCTTTACTCCGGAAAGAATCAAAGAATCCGGGACCTGCTTGTATACCGATAGTGAAGATAAACAATACTAATCCGAAGTTACCCAATTCTTTAGGAATAATTACGCCGAAATGCCCAAATAGCAGGGCGATAAAAATCACGGCAGAAACATCCAAAGATAATCCTTTGATTTTGATTTTTCCCAGCATGAAGCCCAACGCTACAATGAGGAAAAGTGCGAAATAAGAGGAATTTAAAAGGTCAGCAAACATAAGTTTAAAAGGGTTAGAGGTTCAGGCTGCAAAGGTAATGCAAAAAAGTGAGATAGGGAAAGTATTGCTTCATAGTCATACATAAAAAAAAGGAGTTAAGCATGAAACTTAACTCCTCGCTCTCCATTGTTCCGCCGGTTTTTCGACCGGACGAAAATCTATTTTAGTTGTTTGTCGAGCTCTTTCAATAATTCTTCTACGGCTGTTTTCAACTGGGTATCTTCACCTTTCACCACTGTTTCGGGTGAATTGGCAACCTTAATATCCGGTTCCAACTGCGAGTTTTCCAAATAACTGCCGTCAGGCAGGCGATAACCGATCACAGGAATGCCGAATACCAATGACGGGTCTTGCAACGTTTCCCAAGATACGCTGGTCATGGTACCCGGAACAGCCATACCTACCAGTTTGCCCAGTTTCTGATGGCTGTAAACCCACGGCGTACCGTGTGCATTGGAATAATTGGCTTCGCACATCAACATGATAGAAGGCTTGTTCCAGCGGCGGCTGGGCATGTCACAAGCTTCACGGCCGCGTACTACTTGTGTAAAGTATTTCTTTCCGCTGAACAATACTTCAACATCTTCGTGCAGGCGACCGCCACCATTGAAGCGGGTATCAATCACAATTCCCTCACGGTTATTATATTTTCCGAGGATATCCGAATAGATGGAACGGAAACTATCATCCCCCATCGATTCGATATGGACATATCCCAGGCGACCGTTAGACCATTTATCAACATCAGCCGCACGCTGTTTTACCCAACGGGTATAGAGTAAATCACTAAGGGCACCGTTGCTGATGGGGATAGTCACTTCTTCCCAACGCTCTTTAGTCTGCGGATTGTATAGTGAGATAAGCGTTTTCTTCTTTGCTTTGTTATTGAGTAATGTGTAGTAATCCATTTCGGGGGTGATTTCTACGCCATCTATCTTCTCGATGACCACACCCGCTTTTACCTTTGTATCGGCCTTGTCGAAAGGACTTTTATCAATAACCTCGGATATCAGCATACCTTTGTCTGCATAATTCCAGTCGAAAAGTAATCCCAGGCTTGCGGTAGGTTCGCTTTGTCCTTTCGGGTAGAATCTGCCTCCGGTGTGCGACACATTCAGTTCGCCCAACCACTCACTCAGCAATTCGGCAAAGTCATAGTTGTTGCTGATGTGGGGCAGGAATTTGCGGTAGGCGGCAGACATGGCATCCCAATCTACCCCGTGCATGCTGAGGTTGTAGAAACGTTTCTGTTGCTGTTTGTAGACATGGTCGAACATGTATTCGCGTTCGGCAGCGAGATCCATTTTCATGGAGGCGCGGAAGTTGATGGGCTTTAACTCGCTGGAAGCAATATCCATCTTCTGCATCTCTTTGCTGCTTAGGATAAAGAGGTTTTTGCCCTCTTTGTCCAGTTCCATGTTTGCCCATCCGGCATCCAGTTTATGAAGAAGTTTGGTGTCTTTCTTACGCAGATCCATCTTCCACAGATCGAAACCACCTTCAAAGGCAGCCAAGTAATAAAGAGTCTCGCCGTCTTTGGAAATGATTGTACTACCCATATCCGAAGAGTTGGGTGTCAGACGCACAATGCGGTCTTCAATATTCTTCAAGTCTACAACGATATCCTTCACCTTGGCGGCTTCGGTATCCTCTTTCTTGGTTTCCTTCTTCTTGCCTTTATCTTTATCGCTGTCTTTTTCTTTGTCTTTCTTCTGCTGGTCTTCCAGTTCTTTGCGCAACTCGTAGTCTTCTTTGCTCAGACAATATTTGTCGTAGGCATCTTGATTGAGGAATATGAGCATCGCGTCGTTTTGAGAACCCCAAGAGGCATGTGCGCGCATGCCGTAGCGTTCGGTAGTGAAAAGTATGGCGTTGCCGTCGAGTACAAAACGAGGAGATTCGCTCGTATAACCACTATTGGTCAAGTTTACAATCGGGCTGTTGCCTTGAGCGCTGACGATGCCTATATCCGAATAAGGATCATGCTTGTTCCCGGTAAATTCGAGAGTGAACCATTTGCCATCCGGCGACCAGGCGTAATCAAATCCGCCGCCGGTGCTGTACCAAGTAGAGCCGTCAGTGATCTGGCGTACCTTCTTTGTTTCCAGATTGAGTACCATCAGGCGGATACGATCTTCGATAAAAGCCAGTTCTTTGCCGTCGGGCGAGAATTGCGGATAGGCTCGTTCTACGGTGGTGGAAGGCAGCAGGACTTCTTCGTTTATCAAAGTCGCATTCGGGAAGTTCGGGTCTTCTTTGCGGACAATTTTCGCTAAGTAGAGTTGCCAGTTACCGTTGCGTTCGCTGGCGTATGCCAGGGTGCGGTTATCAGGAGCAAAGGTAAGACCAGCTTCACGGGCGGCTGTATGGGTGATTTGTTTGGTAGTGGCGTAGTCGGTAGAAGTTACAAATACCTCACCACGTATGATGAAAGCTACTTGCTTGCCATCCGGCGAAACAGTTCCCGAAGTAGCTCCGTTGGTAAAGTCCAGATTGGCGAGTTGTGGTTGGTCGTCGCGCACGATTTCTACATTAAGCTTTTGTGGAGCGGAACCGTTTTGCTGGGTATAGATTTCTCCGTCATATCCATAGCACAACGTCCCGTTGTCGCTCATAGAAAGGAAGCGTACGGGATGAGTTTTGAAGGAAGTAACTTCTTTCACCGATTGCGGCTGGGCGAGTGGGAAAGAATAGACGTTGAACGTACCGCCGTTGCGTTCGCTCAGGAAGTAAACAGTTTGCCCGTCGGGAGACAATACCGGGTTACGGTCTTCACCCGCATGCTGAGTGAGGTTGGTATGTTTTCCCGTTTGTGTATCGTACATCCATACATCACGGGTGATGGAGGAGGTATGATGTTTACGCCATTCATCCTCAAAACCTTTACGATCCTGATAAAAGAACAGCTTACCGGATTTATCGAAGTTTACGGCTTCGGCTGGAGTACCTAATACTTGTTCGGTACGTCCTCCGGCGGTGGGTACTTTATAGAGCTCGGTCATGGCCGAGGTAGGGAAGAGGGCACTATTTGCAGGGTCTTGAATGGAAGCGGAAAAGAGAATATACTTGCCGTCCGGGGTAAAAGCTGAAGGCAGTTCGCCGGCTGAATTAGTCGTCAGTCTTCGGGCGGTTCCGCCATTGGCAGGCATCACATAGACGTCGAAATTGCCATATCTGTCGCTGGCAAAAGCGATTTGTTTGCCGTCGGGCGACCATACCGGGGTGCATTCGTAAGAGTCTTGCGTGGTGAGCTGGGTAGCTTTACCTCCTTTTGCGGGCATTTTGTAAATGTCTCCTTTGTAGCAAAACACGATTTCTGTTCCGTCCGGTGAAATGCGCACGTCACGCATCCACAGAGGAGTGGCGGCTTGACTGGCAATGGCTGTAAAGCCGAAGGCAATGTAGGCAAGTATTTTCTTCATAATAAGGATATATATAAGATGTTTAAGTTACATATAGAGATTTATTTTATCCCTCTGGCTTTATAGATCAACTCTTTGGCATTGTTGATGCTTTGGAATTTTTCTTCGGCGGCTTTCTTTATATCTTCGCCCAGCATGGCTACTTTGTCGGGATGATGCTTTAAAGCCAGGCGGCGATAGGCGGCACGTATTTCGTCATTGGTGGCGGTAGGTTCTACTTCGAGCACTTTGTATGCCTCGTCCAGTGAGTTGCCACCCAAGTTGAGCATGGATTCTACTTCTTGTGCGGAGAGTCCCATGTAAAGTGCTACTTCTTTCAGTGCCGCTATTTCTTCACTGCATACTTTACCGTCGCTTTTGGCAATGTTTATCAGGAAATCAAGTAACTGTAAACGGGCTTCGTAGGGCAGGTTGGCGGCTATTTGTGCCCCGCAGTCACGGATGGTATTCTTGAATGCCAGGGGATTTTGCCTGTCCATCTGCTTACGTTGCTCGAAAAGGTTAAGTAAAATCTGCTCGCCTTCGCTAACCGAGGAATCTCCGAAGTTAACTTTCAAGAAGCGGCGGACATACTCCATTTCGCTGTGCATGACGCGTCCGTCCGCTTTGATAATGTAAGAAGCCATGACCAGCATGGAGAATAGAAAACTGTTCCGTTGACCGGTATATCTTGCGCTTTCCGTCTGTCCTTGTTCGTAACCACCGCCCGCTGAGTCTGTGTTTACATCAAATAATGATCCCAGTGCATATCCTGCTAAAGCACCCAGCGGTCCTCCGGCCATGAAGCCTATGATACCGCCAATCCATTTTGCTGCTCCCATAATTTTCTTGTATTTAAAATGCAAAAGTAAACATTCTTACTCGAAAATTACCTTGTATTTCTATAAAAAGTCTCTCATCTGTGTTTCAAGACTGATAGTATAATAGCTTTTCACGAGCAATACGTGTCACCTTATGCTCATTTAGTTGCCCTGTTAAGCTATTTGGATTCTGCTTCCTTAGAATCGGCTTGTTCCTCTTCTTTCTTTTGCTTTTGCATGATACTCATAAATGCTGAACTTATGATACCCGTCGGCAAGGCTATCATAGCGATACCGATAAGGCTGATTACGCTGCTCAGTATCTTTCCTAGCGGGGTAATTGGGTATATGTCGCCATAACCCACAGTAGTGAATGCTACAATAGACCACCACAAACCGTCGCCGATATTAGAGAATGCTTCGGGTTGTGCGCCGCGCTCGATGTAGTACATTAATATGGCTGAGAAACAAACCATGATGCCACATGCGGTATATGCCGTAATCAATTCTTCTTTAGCCTTGTGCAGCACATCGCCGATAAGGCGGAATGACTTGGAGTAGCGGATCAGTTTGAAGATAATGAAGATGTAGGGTAGTATGATTAGATGTGCCACTTCTGTATTCCAATATAGATATACCAGCAAGAAAGGCAATATGGCTACGAAATCGACGAATCCGTAAAAGGATAGAATATAGCGTAGCCTGGCTCTGAAAGCGCTAAGTTCGGGATGGTTGGCTGGGGCAGCAATGATGCGCAATGCATATTCAATTGTGAATATGAACGCGGCTAGGTAAGTGACGCCAAAGAGGGGAACTTGATAAGAAGCCGCCGACTGGAAAGACGAAAAAATAATAGCTGCAATCGAAGTAATAATAAAGAATAGTACAGTGTAGTGAAATAATTTGCTTTTCAGGCTATACTGTATAAATTGATAAAGCTTGAAATGCCTCAGTGCTTTTTGCAATTTGTATTTCGAGTAACTATTTGTTTTCAGTGTCATAACGATAATGTATTTAGTACTTTAAGTAAAACGTGAAAAAGAGTTGTTAAGTTTATCACCTTATGATCTAAATTCAGAGTACAATATTAATAAAAAGTAGAGTGTTGGCTTCTATTGAACCCGACTTTTTGTATTTTTGCTTGCTGATGAGCAGGAATCTATGATAGACCGTTATTTAGACCGTGGCGAAATGTTTACTCTTGTCGATGGCGTAGTAAAGGCTGTTTGTGTTGTTACTGATGAAGGTGACGGAGTTGATAGTAATGCTTTTTAAGGCAATAATTTTTCTAATCTTTCTAATTGTTCTTTTAATTGCGCCTTCACTTTCTTGTCTGTTTCCGATTGATAGGCTGAGCGGAGATTGGGGAGAAAGTGCAAATACTGCGTGTTGGTTATATAGTGTGCCGCTCTGATGCGTACTTCGGGTGAAGCATCATAGAGCATACCTTGTATCCAACGTTTGGCATCCCACGAGTGATGAGCTTCTAACCAATCGATGGCGGCGACCTTTTGTGCTGCATCCCCATTTAGTAACGTCTGAAAGTAAGCGGATTCCTGATTCAAATCGGCTGTAGTCATTAAAAGTTCACGATTAAACAAGGACGGCTGTACGGCGACTTCTTTGTAAGAAATACTAGGTTTATTTAGTGTTGAACGCACCATGCGTGGAATCATCCACATCATGCCGGGAGTTGCTTCAGGATGTGCTATTGAACTGAATACTCGTCCTTTACCATACCGGTTCGTTAGAAAAAAAGGTTTGCCGTTTGTCATGTTGGCAGGTGCATTTCCTTCTTCGTGTACATCGCTTTCCATAAGGGCAAGTGTTGTATTTAGAATGCTGTCTTCTGTATTCTTCATAAAGACGGGACCTTCATAATAGATTACGTAGCAAGTGTCCCGGTTCGCTAATTCAGGAAAAACCTTTTTACCCTCTTCAGTCAAAGTGAATTTGGCAAGTCCGTGTCCGCGATTATCGTGTTCAATATCTATTGCTTGCTCACCATTAAGTGCCAAACATGTATATCCGGGAGTATTTGAAAAGAGATAAGCTCCCGCACAAATACCTACGGCTCCATGCCCTTTGGCTACAAAGTCTTTGATTCGTTGTTGATTCAAGGTTCCAAGATTCAGGTATTGGCTTTTTCCGCTGCCTCCGGGGATAATGATAGCGTCTATAGAGTCGAGCACATTATTGGCTATATCTGCACTGGTGATGATACGTGACTTCATGTCGGGATCAAGTTGCAGAGCTGCCATTGTTTCCCAAATACAGGTTTGTGCTCCGCCATGTCCTTCGAATACGCCGACAATGATGGGCTGTGAAGTTTCAGCAGAGGTGGTTGTTCTGTTCTCATGACTGGTGCATTGGGTAAACAGTGCAAAGCAGGAAGCGAAGAGAATATATAATCTTTTCATATAATATTAGAAATGGGTTCGACTACAAATATCAGTAAAAAAAATGAGTTTGATGTATTATTGCGTTTTGCTTTTCGTATTTTTGCCTGTGAGTATAACTAAATGTGCACGGTCATGGAAACACAGCTTATAATTTCCCTGTAAATAGGAGTTGTTCTCAGATGTTGTTTAAGCCATTCGAAAAAAAGCTCAATCTGCCTCTCTTGCTACTAAGGTTTATGAAGTATTTGTCCTATATAAATAATAGCAACGGTTAATGTTCTAATTTGAGTTGATTTACCAATTATTATTAGAATTACAGCTATTAGTATCATTATAATGCCAACAGCCAACCGTAGAGTGAATATTTCATTGAATATAGTAATACCGATAACCACCGCAGTGAGTGGTTCCAATGCGCCCATGACAGCAGTAGGTGTTGAACCTATTTGGCGTACTGCAATTACCATAAATACTAAGGATATAACAGTAGGAACCAATGCAAGCATTATAGCAAACATCCACATAGAAGGAGTTGTAAGTAACTGTAGATGGTTGTTGCTGTCAAAAAACGATTGAACCATGATGGTTAATGTACAAAATAGCAGAACATAAAACGTTAATTTTATAGATGACATTCTTAAAGAGGATTTATTTACAGCAACTATATAAAGTGCATAAGAAAGGGAGGATAGCATAACAAGCGATACTCCCGTTGCATTTAACACGCTACCATTATTCCCTTTGTATA
>JAEXAJ010000141.1 GCA_023458215.1 Bacteroidota bacterium | reverse complement strand
TCGAGAAGCGAACATTTTTGCGCATACGTACGCGTATCAGCGGGTTGTCCTGATTCGTTAAGCCCCCCTTCGTAGCAGATGCCTATGCTTTTGTCATTCCAACTTGTAGCATGGGCGCCAATCTGATGCACCGGCCGGCAAACATGTACTTCGCCATCGCGGGTGATGTAGAAGTGATAACCGATGCCCGCAAAGCCCCGGGCCAGATGACAGTGACGGAGTGCCTCTACTGAGAAGTTACGGTCACAACGCGTTGCGCTGCAATGAACTATCAGGAGATTCACCTCCCGATAGTTCTGATAAAAACTACCTGCTTTCATAAAGCTAATTCATGCAAGAATTTAAACCGAATACACCTGCCAAGGCAGTGGCTAAGGCAACAACAACTTTGAGGACGATGCCCCACACTGAAGAGGATGATTTTTCTTTCATAATGTTTTAATTTAAAATATTAACCTAACGGATTATCGTTTTCATCTCCTGAACCACCTCCGGTATTTCCACCGGGCTTGGTAGTTGGAACTTTCGAGATATCCACCGTGGTTTGTCCCGCCTTCTGGGCCTTGAGTACAGCCTTCATAGCAGCACGGGTAGGTACAGGGGCAAACTCCATACCGGTGAATATAGCTTTCAAATCTTCGCCGGGCACATATTGGATGTTGACACCGGTAATGTTGGTAGCAGTGAATTTTTCCGCCGTCTCGGCTCCGCGACTGGTAATCTGAAGCCGGAATTTGCCCAATTCGCCGAAATCAACTTGTTTGCCTTCCTGAAGGGCTGCAAATAGGTTTTCTACTGTAGAAATCAGTACGGCACTTACGTCCGCACGGCTTACAGTAGTTTGGCTCGCCACTTGCTTGGATAAGTCTTTTAATGTTAACTCCTGTGAGATTTGCGCTTTTGCATACGCTTTTTTGGGTTCTTCCGCATTCATCGGATTGCCCATCATTGCAATACTGTAATTTAATGGCATAGTTTTTTTAATTATGATTTATATATTATGAATTATGACAGAGAGGGGTCGAAGCGCTTCTTTTTCCTCTTGACAAAACAAAGGTACAATGTGGCTCAGGGCTGATAATGAAAGGGGATGAAGGGCTATTGAGGACGATGAAAGATAATGAAAGATAATAGCAGATGAGGATGGATAAATGAAAAGTTTTTTTTACCTTTATCCATTATAAATCAATAAATTATCTACAATGAAACAGAATAATGACGACGAAGAGTCACAAGAAAATGCATGGTCTGTGCGCCCTTATTACAAGCGCGAACTAGCCGAAGCTTATGCTCCCGATATAGCACCTGTATCCGCACTCAACCGCCTGGCACGCTGGATTAAACTGAACAGCCAACTGAACGATGCCCTATTGGCAACGGGCTATAAATCAAGACAGCAAGTTTTCACCTCCATGCAAGTGGGGTTGATATTCAAGTATTTGGGCAGACCTTGAAATAATGGATAGTTTGGTTGTGGAGGGTGAAGTCATCACAGATATCTGCATCGGCTTACGCAGATAAGTGCGCGAGCTGATGCAGATATCTGTGTGAGCTGATGTAGATAAGTGCATCAATGCCCAATCATTTCAAGCCAAGGGGCCTGGTCTTTAGTAAGGATTTTGCCTCGCGCTTCCATCATTATTTGCTCTTCAGATTCACGCTCGTCGTATCGGCCGCAGGGTTGGCGTACCAAAAGCACGCTACCCGTTTGGCACAAGTCCTGGTCGCGCACTTTCAGCATGTCGAGTCTTGTGTAATTCTTGTCCTGCTGCTTGATACGGGTAATGGAGAAGATGAAATCGGCCAGATTCGCCCAATTGGCACTGCCCGAAATGGTGTACATATCTATCCCTTCGAGTTCATTCCTGCCGCTCAGTTTAGTCAAGCTACGCGGATGAGCCACGATAATTACCCATATACCATTGCTTCGTCCCCACGCCTGCATTTGCGTCAACATGCCTTTGATGGCTTGCGTTTCGGTAGTGTTGCGGCCGGTCTCTACTTCCATAAACAGGTACGGGTCGATAACGAGATATTTCAGAGGAACAGTGCGGCGTACTATATTGGCACGAGCCAGAATATTGGAGGGAGTAGGCGGAACCTCATGTAGATCGAGATGTACCATATGAGTATTCAGGAAGTTGACGATGGGGAGCAACTGTTCGCTGGTATAGTTCGTGGTATTTATTTTGCCCAGCATCAGCTGTATGAGATGGGCAATGTGCTTGTTCTTGTCGGGCACTTCGAAAGAGAGATAACACACGCAACGATCCGTCTTTGCCATTAAGCGGCAGGTAAGGTCGTTTACAAAATCGGTTTTCCCACTGTTGGGCATGCCGGTGATTATCACCAGACCTCCTTGATCGGTAGGATGGAACACATGATCCATCAGCGGACCATAGCCTACATCGTAGCCGTGGTCAAAGTTACCTTGCAACACGTTCAGTACCTCGTCGGCACGTTCGCCGACGGTAATGATGTCCGTGGTTTGTTGCGAACGGGCCGATTCGATGATTTCATGCACTACTTCTACGCCATAGACGGCAAGCACGTCGGAGACATCTTTGCAGTCGGCAGGCAGTGTAGCGAGCAGGCAACGAGGACCGAAGTAGTCGGTGAGATGCTTCACAAGCGTTCGTCCGGGCAGGTCACGGTCGCCGCAGATAACAATATCGCGCGCCTGGTTAATCCAGGGGTCAAAGGCTTCGAACGACTTCAACAGATCACTTGCCGCTCCATTGGGCACACTGATGACGTAGGGGTATCCGGCTTCGATGAGCGTCAATACGTCTTTCTCGCCTTCGGTGATAATCAGACGGGGGATGTTGTCTTCGCTGATCCGCAAGGGATTGGTACAGTCTATGTTGTAGGGCGGACAAGGGGTGGTGGGAGAGTCTTGGCTCCACGATTTAGTGTAAAGGGTGGGTTGATTACTGTCGGCTACTGATACGCAGGAGGGATCGCACGAGCGATATTTTACGTTGACGGGTTGTCCGTTCACGTAATTGACGTAGGCGATGCAATGATACATGGTTCCGGTGGATTTCTTGTCATCCTTATTTTTGTTGAAACAGCGATGGGTGAGACATCCGATATGCGCTTGGATGGCAGTTTGCAGCGATATGTGCTGGTCTGCCAAGTAACGGCGTGCTGCCAGTTGGTCTTGATCCGTAGTTTCGGGATCATCCGTCAGAGGCTTTATCCCGGCAAATACTTCTTGAGTGAGGCGATGATAATCGTCGGGAATCATGGGTACTTCGGACGAGAATTTCCCGCTATTGCTGTTTTCGGAAAATGCAGTGTTGCCCGAGTGCTGCGCAGAAGTGTGAGTGGCAGAGGGAAAGGAGGTGGTATGGGTGTAGGGCGAATCAGCAAAAGGGCGATCTTCCCAAAAGTCTTTCAGCTTTCCGTGGAAGTCGCACCCGGCATAGAAACAATGATACAGCCCGGTACCCTTGGATATGGAGAGGTGTTTCTTTCCACATTTGGGACATATAGCTACAAAATTCTTTCCGGCGTTTTTGCGTTCCGGAAAATCTGATAAAGAATAAAATGCTTTCATTTAGATAATTGATAATTGAGAATTGATACTTGATAATGAATAACTTATAACTAATAACTCATAACTATAAACAGTTATTCCAGTTCTTGCTCAATACATTCCAGACGGCTGTAGCCGACGGACGTGGCAGGGCATCTTCGGGAATGTTTACCATTCCTTCGTCAGGGTCGTCATAGAAGCGTAACTTTGTTTCGGGGTCCGTCCACTCAAACTCGTTGATGGGGTGATTGTCCCGTTGGTTGATCCTGTTCTCTATAGCGCCTTGTTCCCGTTTTTGTCGTCCGTTTCGTGCGGCATCATTCAATAGATGCTGGCCGTGTCCTGACTTCAGTAAATTGCCCAGCCAGGCGAGGCGTCCGGTGTGATTGGCTTTGAGGAAATGTGGCTGGGAAGCGAAATAGGGTATCAGTGAATCGTTGACCATTAAGACCAGGTTGTCGCAAGCCTCTTTCCTCGGCAGTTTCTCATGTTGTTGAAACCAGTCAATCAATGGGGTGAATATCCGTTCTTTCTGGACGGGTGTTTCATTGATGAGATGAAAAAACTCTTTGGCTGCTGCCAAAGAATCTTCTGTAGTGATATTTTTCTTAGAAGAATCCTCTGTAGATGTGCTCTCGCCTTGAGGCGAAAGTACTTCGTTAGAAGAATATCCTTTAGTATATATATTATATATAGTATCCGCCGCAGAAGTTTGCGCAAAAGCTTGCGGTAAGTTAAGGGTGCTATCGGTAGGATTCTCCTCCTGATTTGTCTGCTTTTCGCCATTTTGATTGTACCATAGCGGAGAATAAAAACCTTTGATTTGTTTTTGGTCTTCGTTCAAGATGAATCCGAAGGATCGGCATTTCTTCACTGCTTCAATTAGTGCTTGTGTAGTGGCAAAATGCAATGAAAGTTTGATGTCATAGAAATTCTCTATCGGATAAGTCCGGTCTTCTTTCATATATCCGGTCATTCCTAGATAAAGTTCTAATAGTTTGGAAATGGTTGAGTCGGTTATTTTACGGCTTTTCCACTGTCTGATTATACTTTGCAATTCTGTTACAGAAATGTTCATTTTTCGAGTTTTCATATATTGTTTTGTTTAATATTTAGCGCGAAGTTAGGCAGGGAAATTGAGAATGGATTACACCTATACGTGTAATTTATATAGCTTATAATACATAAATTAACTTATATTAGTATGAAAGATTTTTTTGAAACCGTTTTTTCTTCCGAAGAGTGGGGAAGATTCATTAACCGTGCTCGCATGGAATACGGTATACATATAAACGACCTCTGCAAAGATGCCGGAATGAGTGCGTCTACTTATACTAAGTTTGAAAAAGGGGCTTTGTAAGGCTCGGCATTTGCTTGCGTATCATCGCAAGTCTTCGTAAGGCAATGACAGATGAGGAGTTCAAGAGGTTTTGGTTGAAGTTGGGCGGAATAGATGAAGAAGAGTATTGAATGGTCATAGGAGTCTGTATGCAGGGTCGTTCTGAAATTTTAGTGAAAATGCGTAAAATGTTTTCTTTTATCGTTATCGGAAAAAATGAAGGTTGGAAGTTATCATTATGCTTTGAATCCATTGTAAATAGTATAAAAACGAATCGGATAGAATGCTATGAAATACTCTATATTGATGCTCAATCATCAGATAATAGCTTAAGTATTGCGCAAAAATACCCTGATATAAAAACTTTTGTTATAACAGGAAAATGCAATGCTGCTATTGCTAGAAATATTGGTGGCATTGAATCACAAGGAGATATACTGGTCTTTTTAGATGGTGATATGGAATTGCAAGCTGATTTTATCCCTTGTCTGTTTGAAAGAAGCGGAGAACTAATTCATCCGTTTATTTCAGGAATTAATAGTCATTGGTTTTATAATAATAGATGGGAACTTGTTTCGGTGAAAAATCTTCCCAAAATACAGGATAATGTTTTTGAAAAAACGACAGGAGGTTTCTTCATTATAACTAAAATACTATGGGTTACAGTGGGTGGAATGGATAGTCGATTGCAAGCAAATGAAGACTTAGATTTTGGATTAAGTTTATCAAAAGCGATGTTTTTTCCTTTACGAATAGCTAAGGTTGGCGTCATTCATCATACTCTCGAGTCTCTGGACTCAAGCAGAATATGGAAAAAGATGTTATTATATCGCTTTTCCGCCCTATTGGTCAGAAAGCATCTCTTTACGAATAGACACTACGCATATCTGTTTTTACGAATGAATTACAGCGTTGTACTATTACTTCTAACATTAGCAACCTTTTCTCCTTTTGTGCTTACGGTTTATTTATTAGTTGTGATAATTCGTTCTATTAAACGTAAAGTTTCTAAAGTTTACAGAGTTTTCCCATACTTTATATCTAGAGATTTATTGTTTTTGATTTCTCTCTTTGTCTTTTTCCCATCAACTCCAAAAATTGAATATAAGTGAATTTAACAAAGAATTATGTTTGTAATATCGCAGTACGTGGCTTTAATAAGAAATTATAATAAATAAATGGGAAAAGCATTAAAAGACAAAACTATCTATGGAATGTTTTGGAACACTTTAGAGCGTTTTGGTTCCTCTTTGTTCCTTTTTGTTACGAATTTGATACTCTCCCGAATGCTCTCGCCAAGTGATTTCGGTTGTATTGGAATGCTACTTGTCTTTGTTAGTTTATCTGAAGCTATAGTTGATGGTGGATTTGGTAGTGCTTTAATTCACAAAAAGAATCCTTCACAAAAAGACTATTCAACAATATTCTATTGGAATATATTTCTAGCTTTTCTTTTATATCTAGTATTGTATTTTTCATCGTCAAGCATTGCTGATTTTTATCACGTTGAATTGCTTACTGATGTATTGAAAGTACAAGGTTTAGTATTGATTGTAAATGCTTTTTCTTTGATTCAAAAAAACATATTGGTCAAGCAGATTTCATTTAAAAGAGTTGCTAAGATTAATCTGTTTGGAGTTTTTGTAGGCTCGATTGTAGGAATCGTGTTTGCTTATTTGGGATTTGGAGTATGGAGCCTGGTAATAAAGTCTCTTTCAACAGCTGTTTTGCAATGTATTACTTATTGGGTAATAAATAAATGGAGACCTTATTGGGTCTTTAGTTGGGCTTCCTTTGTTGAGCTATTTCAATACGGTAGTTTTTTATTCTTAACGGTGATTTTCAATGCTCTGTATCACAATATATTGTCGTTAGTTATAGGGAGAAGTTTTTCCTCTTCAGCACTAGGTTACTTTACCCAAGCTAAAAAAATGGAAGACATACCACGAAGTAGTATTTCTTCTGTAGTGACAAGTGTTTCATTTCCTGTTTTTTCAGAAATGAAAGATGATAAGAATCGGTTACGAAATGCTATTGAAAGTTGCTTAAAATCAGTTATGTTTATCAATCTGCCAATAATGCTGATGTTGATAGTAGTTGCTAAACCGTTAATTCTTCTGTTGTTTACAGAAAAATGGGAGCAATCGATTCCTTGTTTTCAGGTGCTTTGTGTTTATGGTATATTTTATACTCCCAATGAGTTGAATAGAGGGGTAACTAAAGCAATGGGTAAAAGTAAAATTACATTATTGATTCTGATGTTACAGCGAACACTTGGATTATCGTTGGTATTTAGTGGCTTGTACTGGGGAATGAAGGGCTTGTTGGCAGGATATGTCTTCTCAGAGATACTATGTTATATTATCTCTGCAGCAGTTACTGGCAAGTTGATACAATATGGCGTTTGGCAGCAACTTAGAAGTTTTATACCCATTTTTTGCATCTCTCTATTAGCTGCATCTTTGTCATACTTATTAATGTATCTCCCATTTCATATGGGGTATTCGTTATTGATATTTTTGCACGTCATTATATTTTGCATTTCATATATCTCTTTTGCATTGATATTTAGGGTTCAAGGAATTGAACCATATATATATATGTTAAAAACTAAATTCAGTAATAGATAATAATGAAAACCGGATTACTTTATAAAGAAACATTGTTGGGAAGAAAAAATATTGGAGATTATATTCAAAGCCTCGCTGCTTCACAGTTCTTTGAAACAATAGACTACCACATACAACAGGAATATATTGATAAATTTACTACTGGGGGAGAATGTGTAAAAGTCATTATGAATGGCTGGTTTATGTCTAATCCTAATAACTGGCCACCGTCAGCTGATATTTTACCTTTATTTGTATCGTTTCACATCACTCCAGGCGCTTACAATAAAATGTTAAGCCATGAAGGTGTTGAATATTTGAAGAAACATGAGCCAATAGGTTGCAGGGATATGGATACCATGGAGACATTGTTAAAAAATGGTATTTCAGCATATTATTCATCTTGTTTGACACTCACTTTAGGATTGAAGTATAAAGAAAATGAAAAGAGTGGGGAAATTATATTTGTCGATCCATATTATGAATTTCATCGCAATACTAATAAAAGAATCTCTCTGATACCTATAAGTAAATCAATTGTTACATTATTATTTAATTATAGATTAGTTATGAAGATTGCAAAGCGTTTTTTCTTTAAGTCTTTATTCGTGAAAAGAAATAAGATTTTATATAAAATAGAGTCTATATTACGCGCCGCATGCTTTTATCGTGTATATAAAACTAAATTTACTGATGAATTATTAACTCAAGCTACTTATATTACTCATATACAAGAACCTTCTCCTGTTGATATGAGTGCAGAACGCTTTGAAATAGCAAATGAATTAGTGAAAAGATATGCGAAGGCATCGTTGGTAGTAACCAGCAGAATTCATGCTGCATTGCCTTGCTTAGGGATTGAAACCCCAGTAATATTTACTACACTAGACAATCCATACAAAGGAAAGAATATTCATAGTGTCGGACGTTTTAAGGGATTGAGTGATTTATTTAGAATCCTTGTTTTTGAGAAAAATAGATTAACAACAGATGATGAATTATTGGTGAAAATAAACAAGATAGGTCTTGATAGTTGTATAGTTAATAAAGATAATTACAATCTATACAAAAAAATGTTAATAGAAAAGTGTAGCGCTTTTGCAAAACGACAGTAATGCTATGAACTTTAATTATATCGTTAATAAAATTAGTCATATCCCCAAACATGTAAAGAAACTATGGTACTGGTTTCTGGCGAATAGAGCACGTAACGGTGTTGTACTGTTTTATTTGAATATTGTTCTTAAACGGAGTGTTCTGTGGAGAGTAACGGGGTGTAATGTTGGCAAAAATGTGTCAATTGGTCTGGATGTGTATTATGATGTAGATAATGCAAAATTGATAACTATAGAGGATGATGTATGGATAGCATCTCGTTGTCTGATTCTATGCCACCGTCGAAATATGAAAGTATACTATGCTGAAGAAAGATATAAGGATTTGCCCTTTATTTTAGCTCCGGTAGTGTTAAAAAAGGGATGTTGCATTAGTATGGGTGCAATGATAATGCCGGGAGTGACGGTAGGAGAAGGTGCAGTTGTCGGAGCTGGAGCTTTGGTCACCAAAGACGTACCCGCCTGGACAGTTGTGGCAGGTTGTCCAGCTAAAGTTTTATATAAAATAGAAGAACGATGAGTAAAGTTATTAACTTCCATGAAGTACACGATTCTGATTGGTTTGAGCAAGTAGTGACATATTTGAAAAAGAACTATCAAATGATTAGCATTAATCAACTGTATGAATTTTATTATAATGATGCCAAGTTGAATAATGCTTGTTTAATAACTGTTGATGATGGGCATTTATCATCCTATGAAACAATATACCCAATACTAAAAAAACACAATATACCGTCAATTTTCTTTGTTTCTCCCTTAATTGCTCAAAGAAAGGGGACTGTAAACTTTTGGTTTCAGGAAATATCCGATTATAATTCTTTAAAAATGAAAAAGCTGTTTGCAACAGAAACAGCTTTGACTTATGATAATCGACTTTCGTTGAAATCAAATTTGAATAAGTTATCATTAGATGATATCTGGAAAATAATAAAAAGATATCAATCCGAGTGTAATGTAGCACCCAAAACTCCTCAAAACATGACTATACAACAAATTCAGCAAATAGATAGAGAGGGGTTAGTTGAAATTGGTGCACATACCATGCTCCATCCGTTCTTGGCTAACGAAAGTGAAGAAAGGGCAGTGAAAGAAATAAAAGAGTCTATAGCCCTATTAGAAGTAGAACTGCAACACCCTGTTCGCACGTTTGCTTATCCCAATGGTACTCCCATCAGGGATTTTGGTAGACGTGAAATGAGTATTTTAAGAGAAACTTCAGTTCAACTGGCTTTTTCTACAGAAGCTCATAATATATCTAAATCTGATAATGTTTATGCAATACCTCGGTATGGTCTGAGTTGTGGCTCTTTGAAATTTATAGCTTTAAAATTATTTATGGGGAAATATTATAAACCGTTGACCTCTTTTATTCGTAAAACATCTTGTTGACCATTTAATATGTTCAGACCATGCTATTACAGATGATAAATAGGGCATATCTATATTTAGGTGCTATTTTGTTTACAGTGTTTACCGCTTTAATAATTAGTAATCCTAATTTTATATGGATATATCTTGCTTCTTTTACAACATTTGTCCTGTACGGCATTACTATATATCGATCTACTTTGATGACTAATTCGTTTTATACAAAACGTAATTTAGCATTAATAGTTCTAATCATTTCAGTAGTAGAGGTTATTATATGGGGATTAGTTTCATATACGATTGATGGAGATATTTTTCTTTTCTCAAAAAGAGACGGATTAATCTATCATACGGTAGCAATGAAGATGGCAAACATGTCGTTTATAGATGGGTACAATTATGCAACAGATGTATTGGGATATGGAATAGATGATGTGGGGGCTTTCATTGGAATCTCTATGGTCTTTAGAATAATACCATCTTTGATCTTTTTGTATTTCTGTTACTGTATTATCGGTACCATTACTGCCTTATTAGTATTTGATATCGGAAGAAACCTCTTACCACGCCGATATGCATTTATTGCAGCTTTGAGTTTTTCATTAGCTTCTTTTATTACTGTTTTCTATTCTGTATGTTTGAAAGAAACTTTCATGATTGCTGTTATTATGTCTTCGTTTAGTTGCTTTATGACTTATATTAGAAAGAGAGAAAAAAAATATTTAGTGTTAACTTTTTTATTCTCTTTGCTTGTTTTATTATTCAGAATACCAACGTCTTTATTATTAATTGCTACATTTGGAATTACATATGTATTGCTTTATGTGAAAGGAACTACAGCTGCTGTATTGATAGTTCTTCTATCATTAGTTCTTTGTTCAACCTCTTTGTTTGCTTATACTTTTGATAGGTATTTAAGGGGGGGCAATGTAGAATTAATAGTTGAACGGAAAAATGAATTAGCAGGAGAAGGGGGATTCGTAAATCAATTAGCTGATCCGTTAGCTGCATTGGTCGGACCTTTTCCATCAATAAAAGTAAAATCATTATCGAAGACATCGCTTTATGCTTCAGGTTTACTGTATCGCTTTTTGTTATGTGTCCCATTCTTTTTAGGCACTTATTTCATTATTAAAGAACGTCATGTGAAAGCTTATCCGTTTGTTGTGTTTTTCTTGATAAATGCGGTTGGTGTAGCGATTAGTGTGAAAGGTTTAGAGACCCGTTTGTCAATGCCTCATTTAGCAATGATGTATATCGTTTCTTTTTGGTTTCTGGCTAAACACGATTATGATAAATTATCTTTCAAGATATCCAATAAAATGCAGTATGTTTATTTTGTCGGTATCTTAGGAATTTGCTTGTTATGGAATTTACGATAAATAAGTTTTAATTTTACATATTGCTTAACAATGAAAGTTTTAATTGTAGCAAGTAATACCACCGGAAGTCTTTCTCCTTTTGTACAAGAACAAGTCAAGTCCTTATCTCGCTTGGGTGTCGAGTTTGATTATTATGGAATATCAGAGAAAGGAATAACGGGCTATCTGAAATGCCGGCATTCACTGGTACATAAGATAGAGGCTTACAAACCGGATATTATTCATGCCCACTACGGTTTGTCAGGACTGCTCGCCAATCTTCAAAGGAAAGTGCCTGTGATTACTACTTTTCATGGTAGTGACGTGCATTCCAAAGGGGTTCTTTTGCAGTTGTCGCGCATTTGTATGCGGTTATCTGCTTTCAATATTTTTGTAAGTAAGAGAATCTGTCAAATGGCCGGTTACAAAAAGAAAAACCATGTAATACAGCCTTGTGGCACAGATATAAGTAACTTTTATATATTTTCAAAACAAGAAGCGCGCCAAAGCTTAGGCTGGCGGGAAAATGATAAATACATCTTGTTTGCCGGTGCGTTTGAAAATGCAGTGAAGAATAGTGAATTGGCCGAAAAGGCTGTATCGCTTTTAAAGGATTGCCGGTTGGTGGAATTGGAAGGATACAACAGAGCAGAAGTGAATGTATTGATGAATGCTTGCGATTGTCTTCTGATGACTTCGGACAGGGAAGCATCTCCAATGGTTATTAAAGAAGCTATGTTGTGTGGATGTCCTATAGTAAGTGTGGATGTGGGGGATGTAAAAGAAGTGATTTCGGAAACGGAAGGATGTTTCATTGCGAAAAGAGAGCCACAAGCCATTGCCGATAAATTGCTGCAAGCATTGGCTTTTGAGGGAAAGACTAACGGACGGGATAGAGTGATTCAATTGGGATTGGATTTATCGGTAGTGGCAAAAAGAATCCAAGCTATTTATAATGAAGTAGGTAAAACAAGAAATTAAGATTAAAAACAATGAAGCGACGAATATTCGTATTGATTACATTCGGTTTATTTATTCTATCGGCTAAAGGATATGCTGCCCAAAGTGGCAATGACTCTGTTCGAACGAAATACAGACAAGATGAAGAGTGGTACTTGCAACTGCAAGGAGGCGTAAACTATAACGCTGCGGAAAACACTCGTTTTGTAAATTTCTGGGAGGTGCTTTCACCGCAACTCTCAATAGCGCTGGGCAAACGGTTTAATCCGGTGTGGGGAGCGCGCCTGCAAATTACCGGCGGTGATGACAAAGGCGTTTATTATGCAAATGATAAAAACAGCCCGGCGTATTCTTTCGGGCATTACGGTTTCTTGGGTATAGGAACGTTTAATCTTACTGAATTCCTGAATCTCAAAAAGAAGAAATGGAACACGAATCATTGGGAGGTAAGTGCATTGTTCGGGTTAGGAGCTTTATATACCGCGTTCAAAGTTCCTGCAGATGCACTATTGCATGATGTGGATTATAATAATTATGTTTACTTGTCTGTGTATGCAGGTGTGGAAGTTGCCAGGCGTTTGTCACCGGAGTGGGAGGTGAATGCGGAGTTGAGCACCAACTGGATGAACAATCGTTATAACGGACAGAAGGCTACCACAAGCTCAATATTCAAAGCAGACGGATTGGTGAATTTATTGGTTGGAGTGCGCTATACTTTTAACAGCACCCGGCAAAAACATAGAATGAAAACGGTTAGCGTGAATACGGGAGATCGAACAATACAACCTATTGTAAAGAGTGAAACGAGCGAACGGCCGGCTGTTGTAAATGAACGCTCCTTGATACTCCCTGCAAAAACCGAAGAATATTATAGCATCGAAGATTTGTTGGAAAAGGTAGATAATAGAGAGTCTATACGCGGAAAGTTGTTGGCAAGTAGCGAACGCGTGTTTTTTGATTATGGGAAAAGTAATGTAAAGCCATTTGCTTCTATTTATCTGGATAAGGTGGTGGAGTTGCTGAATAAGACCAACCTTGTTTTGGTGATAAAAGGTTTCTCGATGCAGGGTGAGCCTGTGATGAATAATAGCCTGACAGAACAGCGAATGAATGCGGTGAGAGATTATCTGCTAAAGCATGGAATAGCAAGAGACAGACTGACGTATCAATATATAGAACTGTCGGGACAAGAACATGACGCAACTGACTTAAAACAAGCGGTTGAGTTCGGAATATTGCCGTTGTAAAAGTACTAATCTTCGATAGATTATGAAAGAATTAAATAAAACGTTATTGACATTTGCAGCTCTCTCCCTGTTTGCAATAGCCAAGAGTTATGCAACAGATGGGATTCAGGATACGGTTCGTACTTCGTACAATTGGAATGAGAAGTGGTATTATCAGGTGCAGGGCGGAGTGAATTATCTGGCAGCCGAGAATACACGATTTGTAAGTATGAGCAAGATGCTGACTCCTTCGTATGCTTTTGCGGTAGGGAAGAGATTCACTCCAATGTGGGGTTCAAGGCTTCAATTCTTGTATGGGAGTGATAAAGGAGTTTACTACGATCACGACAAGAATAGCCCTTTGTTTGCATTCCGTCATTACGGAATTATAGCGGAGGGAACATTCAATTTTTCTAATTTTATCCGGATGAACAGAATCGTAGGAATGGAAAAGAAATGGAATGTGGAATTAAAGTTGGGTGTTGGGTTCATTCATAGTTCTTCGTATGAGTTGGATGAAACTGTTAAGAATTACGAATGGTTGAATCCTGTGCCTAGAGATAATTTTGCAATTTATGGAGGTGTGGAAGTTTCAAAAGTAGTTTATAAAAATATTGATGTGAATTTTGAATTCAATATCAATAGATTGAGTAACAAATACAACGGACAAGTGTGTAGTGATAGTAAGTCGGAGGTGATTGGAGATATCCTGACTACTGCACTTGTAGGTGTGCGTTATACGATTCCAGCTCAAAAGCCTTGTAAGAAGGAATTGGTCTATATCAATGCGTACCCAATGATATTGCCCGAAAAGAATGTCACTGTGCCTGAACAGGTAGCAGCCTCTCCTCAGGAAACGCCTACAAACAGAGCCGCTGACCCCGAATGTTATGATATAGATGAATTGTTGCAATTGGTAGAGCAAGGGAAATCGATCAGAGGAAAAAGACTTTGCGGCATCGAAATGGTACATTTCGATTTTGACAAGAGCGACATTAAACCCGAATTTGCTTTGTATCTTGACAAACTGGCCACGCTCATGCTGAATAGTCCCGACATTGGGCTGTTGATAATGGGACATACGGATGTGAAAGGTTCGGTGGATTATAATTATGGTTTGTCCGAACGAAGGTCTAAAGCCGTAATGGCATACTTGAATGATAAAGGGGTAAATTATGACAGAATGGTTTATTCATATTACAGCAAGTTGAACCCCAGGGCTGAAAATAGTACGGACAAGGGACGAAGTGTGAACAGACGCGTTGAGTTTATGATATTACCTTAAGTGGAAAACTTATGAATAAGAGAATATTGTTGTATTTAGGGCATCCTGCACAATTCCATTTTTTTAAATATATCATTGAACAGCTCCAAAAAGATGGTTGCCAAATAAAAATTCTTTTAAAAACAAAAGATATTCTGGAAGAATTGGTATGTGAATGGGGGTACGATTATGAGAACATACAAAAGAAAGTTAGGAAAAATAATTTTGCTTCGATAGCATGGGCGTCATTAGCCAGAACTATTAAGGTCTTTAATATTGCTCGAAAATATAAACCTGATTTGATGGTTGGAGGGGATGCCTCTATTGCTCAAGTTTCTAAAATATTGCATATACCGGGTATTACCGTACTCGAAGATGATATTGAAATTATAAAAAAACTGGCTAATGTAACCTTTCCTTATAGTGATTCAATAGTCGTCCCTTCCGTATGTCGGGTAGGAAAGTGGGAAGACAAAAAGATTTCGTATTATGGCTATATGAAACTAGCCTATCTGCATCCATCTTTCTTTACTCCTAATATTGAAGTCAAAAAGAAATATATAGTTGAATGTAAATATTGCTTGGTTAGGCTGGCGCAACTTACTGCATATCATGATACCGATGTGAATGGTCTTAACATAGATGTGATATTGGATTTTATCAATTTAGCAAAAGATAGCGGATACGTTGTCTATATCAGCTCTGAAAAAGAATTAGATGAAAGATTAAGATCTTATCAGTTGAAGATACGTTATAACGATATCCATCATGTTATGTATTACTCTTCTCTCTTGATATCAGATAGCCAAAGCATGTCTGTAGAAGCAGCTATGCTGGGAGTTCCATCTATTAGATTCAGCGACTTTGCCGGAAGAATTAGCGTGTTGGAAGAATTGGAACATGTTTATAAACTGACTTTAGGTATTAAGACAAATCAAACGAAAGAATTACTGCTAAAAGCAAATGAGTTGCTTTCTACTCTGAACCTAAAAGAAGAGTTTCAGAGAAGGAGGTTGATAATGTTGAGAGATAAAATTAATGTGACTTCCTTTTTGGTTTGGTTTATAGAAAACTATCCGGAAAGTAAAATCACTATTCAGAATAATCCATCTTATCAATACAAGTTCCAATGATTAGACTTTTGACAATAATAGGCGCTCGTCCCCAAATTATAAAGGCAGCGGCAATATCTCGCACTATTAAAAATGGATTTACAAATATAATAGTCGAGAAGATATTACATACAGGACAGCATTATGATGCGAATATGTCTCAGATCTTTTTTGATGAATTGGGTATTCCATTACCGGATTACAATCTGAATATCGGATCCGGATTACATGGAGAGCAAACTGCAAAAATGATATCAGGTATTGAGAATGTTCTTTTAGAAAATAAAATGGATGGTGTTATTGTATATGGTGATACGAACTCAACATTAGCAGGTGCTATTGCCGCCTCTAAATTGCATATTCCTATCTTTCATATAGAGGCCGGACTACGTTCGTATAATATGGATATGCCTGAAGAGGTGAACAGGATTGTGTGCGACCAATTATCTTCAATTTTATTTGTACCGACTTGCACGGCTGTCGGTAATTTGAGGAAGGAAGGGTATGAAGACTCTCCGGCTGTCTTTAGTGAAGGAAGGAAAAGAGAAATCTGTAACAGTGGTGACATAATGTATGATAATAGTGTGTATTATGCCGCAATTGCTGATGTAAAGAGCACAATACTTTCTAAGAATAAATTAACTCCGGGAAAATATGTTTTAACGACCATTCATCGTGATAATAATACGGATTCAAGTGCACGTCTTTCGGCTATTTTTAATGCGCTGATTTATATTTCTCAGGAATTTCATACGAAGGTGGTTTTACCAATTCATCCGCGGACATTTAAACAGATTGAGACAAATCTGTCGAAAGAAATGAAAAACAAGATTCAGGAGTCTGATAAATTGCTTATTATTCCTCCCGTTTCTTACTTGGATATGATTAGCTTGGAGAAAAATTCTTATATGATAATAACTGACTCGGGTGGTGTTCAAAAAGAGGCCTTCTTTTTTGAAAAACCTTGTATCATACTAAGAGGTGAAACAGAATGGGTGGAAATTATAAATAATAAAGCAGGAATTTTAGTTGATGCTGACGAAAGTAAAATAATAAGTGCTTATAATGAATTATTAGCCCGTAATATCGCTTTTTTCAATTTGTTTGGAGACGGGCAAGCATCAGAAATAATACTTTCTAAGATTGTAGCTTATTTCAATCATTAAAACAGTCCTTGTAATCTACTATAGAACCTTTTTTAATACAGTATTTAGATTATTCTATCCAATTAAATATATTAGAAATGAAACGATTTATATTTCCATTCTTCGTAATAGCACTGTTCACTTCGTGTGTGTCTCAAAAAAAAATAAGTTATTTTCAGGATATTCCCGATACTTACTCGTCGGAAGTAGGAATACAACAGGGCGGTGTAGTAAGGCCGGGAGACTGGATTTCTATCTTGATAAGCAGTAAAGACTTTGAACTGGCGCAAATGTTTAACCTGCCCGTAATTACCAACTCGCTGACCGGAAATGGCATTGCCTCTGGTGGAACAAATCGAATTTCGGGTTATCTGGTGGATGAAAAAGGATGTATTGACTTTCCACAGTTAGGAGCTATTGAGGTGAAAGGATTATCGTTGGTAGAGCTATCGGCTTTAATTAAAAATAAGATAATAACCGGTGGATACATTAATGATCCTGTAGTAACGGCGCAATATATGAATTTCAATGTTTCAGTAATGGGAGAGGTAGCCAGACCAGGTGTTTTTAATGCTTCGTCAGGAAGAATTACCGTATTGGAGGCACTTAGCATGGCGGGCGATTTAACGATTTATGGAAAACGGGAAAATGTGAAAGTTATTCGTGAAGAAAATGGGAAACGGACAGTTGCTTCGTTAGATCTAAGAAGCAAACAGATATTCTCGTCTCCTTATTATTTTCTGCAACAGAATGATGTAGTTTATGTGGAACCTAATAAAGCAAGAGCCGGACAACGAGAGATAAATCAGAACCGTACGATAGGTACTTTTGCCTCTATCATCTCTGTTCTTGTATCTTTGTCTGTACTGATTTTTAAATAATTATTTGATGCTTTTGCTATGAACCATAAATTTGAAGATTACGATCTGATTGACATAAAAAATAAGCGTGAACCGGAATCGGCTTTACTGGCCGATGCATGGGCGATTTTACTAAGAAACAAAGTTTTGTTTATAATTTGCTTAACCATAAGCCTAACTATAGGTTATTATTATATCCGTTCTACCCCCAAACAATATATGCGTACCGCAACCATCATGATAAAAGATGTTCAGAAGGGAAGTGGAATGGTGGAATCTCAAACTTTTGAGGACATCTTCTCGATAGGACGAAACTCAGTAGAGAATGAGGTTGGGGTATTCAAAAGTAGAAGATTAATGCGTCTGGTAGCTGAAAAATTACATTTGAACATCAACTATCGTGCATTGAACTTAAAGAAAACAGACATGTATCTGACATCTCCAATAACTGTGGAGTTTATAGATGCTGACGAAAGTCAAAGCATAAGTATGATGGTTACTCTGAAAAATGGTAAAATAGTGGAATTATCAGATTTAGTTGGAGAACAGGAATACGATGAGAAAATTAGTGCACAAATTGGGGATACGATAGATACTCCGGTGGGGCATATTATTGTAGAGTTAAATCCGAATATAACAAAGAATGATGCTTTGTATGAAATGCAGGTCAGCAAGAACCCGATGAAGAACATCTCAAACGGATTCTGCCATCGGCTGAATGTAGAAGTATCCGGAACCCAATCTTCATTGATTAATCTTTCGATTATCGACGAAAATCCCAAGCGTGCGGAAGATATACTGAATACGCTGATTGATGTTTACAATCAGGATGCAATCAAGGATAAAAATCTTATTACAATTAATACAGCTAGCTTCATTGAAGAGCGCCTGCAAAAAATAGAAGTGGACTTGAATGTGGTGGATTCTGAAATCGAAAATTACAAGAAGTTACACAGGCTGACAGATTTGACTTCGGAAAGCAATGTATTCCTTAGTAATTCAAATAAGTTGGATAACGATGGGCTGAGCTTGGATAACCAACTCAATATGGCAGAATATATGAAGGCATATCTATTGAGAAACAACAGGTACTCTGAGATGATACCTGCCAGCATCGGCATTCAAGATAATGGTATTCAGGCACAAATTATAGATTATAACGAGCAAGTGTCCAAAAGAAACAAGTTGCTGGCCAACAGCAGTGAACGGAACCCGTTGATAAAAGATATGGATGCTACATTGAAATCATGTCGGAATGCCATTATCAGAGCAATTGATAATTTGCAAACTTCTTTGAAACTTCAAGTGATGAACATGAAAATCAAAGAGCAAGAAACGTTTGATAAGATTGCCGATCTACCCACTCAACAAAAACAGATCGTTGGTATAGAGCGACAACAAAAGATTAAAGAGGAATTGTACCTCTATTTGCTGAACAAGAAAGAGGAAAACGAGTTGCAACAGACTATTACAGAAAGTAACTGCAAAATAGTAGATACAGCAGACGGTCCGATATCACCCGTTTCACCAAACAAGATACAAGTAATATTGATTTGCCTGATTGTCGGATTTTCAATACCTTCTTTATGGCTATACCTCAAATCGTTGCTTAACACCTATGTCTACTTGAAGGAGGATATAAAGGATAAAGTTTCAATTCCTTTCTTGGGAGAACTTCCATTTGATAAAGTGATGGAAGATAGAGATATTATGCTTTCGAATGAATCCGCTCATGAATACTTGAATGAGGCATTGAGGATTATTCGTGAGAACTTGAACTTTATGAATCATGACAATTTGGAACAAGGCGGTAAAGTTATTCAATTGATTTCGCTAAATCCATCATCAGGCAAAACATTTATTTCTATCAATCTTGCTGCGAATATTGCTCTTTCGAAGGCGCGGGTCATTGTGCTCGATCTTGATTTAAGAAAAGCATCTTTGACCAGAAGATTGAGAATTGGTACTAAGAGAAAAGGTGTTTCTAACTATTTATCAGGTGAGGTTACTGATGTCGACGCTGTGATATATGCTATTGATACTCCTTGTGAACCATTTGATGTGATTTCTTCCGGTCCAATTCCGCCTAATCCTGCAGAATTGTTAAAAGATGGCAGGTTGGATGATATGCTGGAGAAACTGAAACTTAAATATGATTATATCTTGTTTGATAATCCACCTTACGGCTTGGTGGTAGATGCTTTTGTATGCTCACGTGTGGCAGATCATTCTATATATGTAATACGTTCGGGTATGTTCGATAAACGTTTGCTTCCTGATCTGCAAGAATTGTATAATTCAAATAAAATAAAGAATTTGAGTATTGTGCTCAATGGGGTAGATTATCAGAGGATGGCTTATAGTTATAGGTATAACTATGGATATTATTATTACCATTATGGAACTGAACATCATAAAGATACTAGATTTAAACGGTTCTGTAGGAAATACCTGAGAATAACTTTTAAACACAAATAGTTTACTGTGGCTAAGGAATGTTCTCTCACCCAAAATGTATTGTTAGATCTGCTGAAGATCTCACTTTGGGATGTTTCTCCGAATATAGACTATGGTAATCTTTCGGGCGAAGAGTGGCTGGAGGTATATCGTCTTTCGGGCAAGCAAGGAGTGAGAAGCCTGGCTTTTGGAGGCGTTTCACGGTTACCGGAAAGTATGCAGCCTGATGAAAAGCTTTTATTGTCTTGGGCTGCAAATACCGCATTGGCAAAAGAGAAAAGCTTGCGAAATATGGAGATTGTAAGTCAGCTAGATACTCTCTTTGCGGCTGAAGGCATGGAGTTGTTGCTGCTTAAAGGGTGTGCATTGGCTGACTGTTATCCGATACCTGAATATAGGGAATATGGAGATATTGATATTTACTTGTTCGGGAATCATAGCAAAGGAGATTCTCTCTTAAGGAAGCAGGGGATTCCGGTCAAAGAGGTAGAAAAGCATTCGGCATTTATATTTCAAGGCATTCTGGTGGAAAATCATAAGATGTTTATTGATTTGATTGGTGACTCTGATATTTTCTGTAAAAAAAGGAAAGAGGCTTTTCAATTTATGGAATGGATCCTGCATGAGATCCTGAAAGAAGATAAAAAACAGTATTTGGATCGTTACAGCATTCGCGTTCCTTCTGCTACATTCAATTTTTTATTTATGATCATGCATACCGGCTCACACTTAGGAAAAGAATTAGTCGTGAGGCATGTGTGTGATTGGGCTTGCTTTTTGGCAGCCAATAAAGGGAAGTATAACGAGAGAAGAATAGAACAGGCGCTTGACAAGATGAATTTCAAATTGCTGTGTTTGATGATGACAGACATAGCTATCCGTTATATAGGAATGCCGGCTGAATTTGCCCCGTCTTTCTATAAGAAGGGGGATAGAGAGCAAATCAATGCAAAATTTGTAAACAGCTTATTCAGGCATTTTCCAGGGTCGAAAGAGATAGAAAAAAACACTTTGTATTGTAGATGGCAACGCTTCTATCATAACCAGTGGGTGTATGATTTATTTAAAAAAGAATATTTACCCGAACGATTATGTAGGACTATAATTGTATGGTTCAAAAAGAAATGCAAAAACAAGCTTTTAGTAAAACAGTAACTAATTTAACAACAATGAATTATGGAAAAGGAAGAAGTAAAACAAAATCAGAATGAAATCCAAGAAGTGAAAAAAGAAGTTTTTGAACCGATGGAGGTAAATGTTATTGATGTAGAAGTAGAAAAAGGATATGCTACGTCAGGTCATAATGATCCCGTTACAATTCAACAATGGGGAAATGGTAGTTGGTAATAAAATAGAAAGGAGAATTTTATGAAAACAAAATTATTATTAGGCTTGGTCATTGTTTTGCTGGCAACGGGCTGCACTTCGGAAACGGAACCGCAAAAAGAAAATGAAACCAAGATTACAAAAATCAAAATAGGTGCGGATGTAACAACAGATGCGGATTCAAGAACGGTTACGGATGTGAATACAAACTCCGTGAAATGGGCAGTAGGAGACGAAATAGCCGTGTTTCATGTAAATGGTAGCGGACGTAGTGACTACAAACGTTTTGTATTGGAATCGGGTGCCGGAGAGGTTTCCGCCTATTTCAGAGGGGTGGGAGCTGAAGACTATCTGACAGCAGGAGAAACCTATAAAGTGGTGTATCCATATGCTTCGGTAGAAGTGTATGATGGAGTAAATGAAGTGTTTAACATGCATGCAAATATCAGTGGAAGCAACAATACCGACCATTTAGCAAATCACAATTGGCTTGTTTCCACCCAGCAGCGTATTTCACCCACAGATGGAACAATGCCTTCTTTCCTTTTGGCGCAGGTAACAGCACTAGCTAAAGTTCGTGTAGATATTGAGAACTTTACATTAACAGGTATGACTAACAGACGTTATTTAAGTAATGTAAATTTTACAATATCAGATAAGACAAAGGCATTTAGTAGTTATATATTTTGGAATGACAACTTGGAGGTTGAAACATACGAATATTCGGAAGTGGCCACTGCCGGATTCAGTGGTCAGGTTCAAATCAATAATAATAGTTCTTATTATTATTGGGTACCAATCAAACAAACTATTTCAGATGGTATTAAAAGAGTATCTTTATCCATACATTGGAGAGATTCTAATAACGTGGATTATTCGAGTCCAGTGGAATACACTCCAAAAAGTGTATTTACTCCAGGAAAGATTTATAATATTCACTTAAAGCTAACTTTTACAGAAGGTAGTGGAAATAGTGGTACACTAAGTTTCGTAAATTAGTCTATTTGTAGCATCAAATTAAATTATGTTTATCAAAAAAGAATTTAAATTGCAGACTATTTCCAAAAGAAAATTCATTTTTTTGATGAGAGGCAATGAAGTGGATATGACAAGAATTATATCGTTTAACAAAACTTCGGTATGGCTTTGGGAACAGTTACAAAGTATCACTTTCACCGAGGAAGATGCTTTTTCCCTACTGATAGACCATTATGAAGGTGATTCAGAGCAAATAAGAAAGAATTTGCAATGGTGGATTAAGATATTGTCTGAAGAAGGAATTATTGAATTGTAATACATGAAGCAATATTATAAAATAGCAGATCACGTAATCCGCATAGAGTGCGATACTTCAGAGGTAATGGAATCAATTCAAGGATTTTCGGAGTTTCGCTGTGAATCTTGTGAGGACTTTGTGGCTAATGTAAAAATAAGCAACAGCGAACCGAACCCTATAGAAGGGGTAAAGTTCTACAATGTGAGAACTCCAATCGCACTGTGTCTGTTGTATCACACAGGCAACGGAAACGGATTGGAAATAAAACAAGGGAATGAATTGAAGCTTTCTTTGTTATATGATAATCAAGATAGAGCTTGTGTAATAAAAGGTTGCTTAGTTCCCGAGCTATTGCGTTATGCATTATGGATTGCTTTTAACTTCTCAGTGGCCGATTTGGAAACGGTTGCTATACATTCATCTTCTATTTTATATCATAATAATGCTTTTTTATATCTTGGTGGATCAGGAACCGGTAAAAGCACTCACACTCAATTACTATGTCGATACCTGCCCAATGCAG
>JAEXAJ010000140.1 GCA_023458215.1 Bacteroidota bacterium | reverse complement strand
AAAAAAATAACGATTATGAAAACGAACTTAATCTCCAAAGCTGTTGTAATGTTAGCAGTAGTAATGGCAAGTGTAATGAACTTCTCAGCAAGTGCAATCAACCCTACCCAGTATGTAACCAACGAAGAGATGACCGGCGAATTAGTAACTGCCAAGAACATCTTCCGTAATGAAGACGGTCACTTGTTCCGCCATCTGCGTTACACTTATACTTACGACAACGAAAACCGTGTGACCAGCAAAGAAGCTTCCAAGTGGAACAGCGAAAAAGAAGCTTGGGTTCCTTATTTCAAACTCGATGTGGAATACTCTGACAATGAAGTTGAACTGAACTACGCTTGCTGGAATAAGAAGAGCAATGCTTACGACAGTAATGTACAAAAGTCTGTTTATGAATTGAGTAATAGCAATGTTAATATGATGCTTGCAAGCAAATAGGTATAAGAATAATCAAGAGAAGCCGGCTATCTGGAGTAAAATCCAGGCAGTCGGTTTTTTTTAACCAATTAGCTTATATCTCACTGGTTACAAGCAAAATGGGTATTCAGTTTATTTCAGTATTTGAGAAGACCATGTGATAATGTTTAAATTTAATCAAGTTCTCTTTTTAATAAGTCATCCCCGTCAGAATACCTTCTGAGTAGGGTGTTTCTCCGACACCGAGGAAGGTGGGGTTCGGCACCGAGGAACAAGCCCTTCCTCGGTGTCGGAAAAAACAAGAATAAGCATAACTGTATAGAATGTAACGTATTCACACTGTTTTCAACTTTTCCCTCAAAGGTGTTGAGACTTCTATGTCCATCAAACAGCACGCTCGCATCGTTAACCTAACGTTAACGTAGCGATAACCTAAAAGATTTTTGCCCCACCCTATCTTTGCAATGTCAAAAGGGAACAACTCACCGGAAGACAGAAAAGAAACGAAATGTATAACTTAAAAAATAAAACAATTATGAAGACTTTAGTATTATCAGTAATCATCGCAATGACATCCGTAGTAAACGCAGTAAGTGGTAACCGTGTAAACAACTTTGCCTACAACACCGAAACAAACGGAGGACGTACTGAAACTCAAACCGTATTCAAAGTAGAGAATAACAAGTATCTGCACAACCACGTAAAGTACAACTACATCTACGACAATAACGGACGTATCCAACAAAAGGAAGTATTGAAGTGGAACGAGGACACAAAGAGCTTTGAAAAACATCACAGCCTGAACTTCTTCTACACAGACGACCTAACCATAGAATACGCTGCCTGGAATGAAAAAGACAATGCCTATACTGACATCAAGCAGAAAGCCGTTTATCAGCAGACCAATGACAGTAACCTGCGATATCTGAGCTACGAATGGAACAAAAAAAATAATAACTGGAATCTGACGACAGACCATCAATTTACGGATGAAACCGTGAAGTTATTGGCCGAGAAGTAAGAGAAAACCAATTTAGCTTCTAGGGAAGTGCAGCGTAAACTCACTGTACTCCCCTTCTTTGCTTTCTACCGATACCTTGCCGCCGTGTGCCTGCATCACTTGATAGACATAGTTCAGTCCCAATCCGAAGCCCGCAATCCTTCCCCCTTTACCCCTCCTGACGGAAGAAGCACGCTCAAACTTATTGAATATAACCGACAAATCTTTCACAGGAATGCCTATGCCGTTATCATGTACGCTAATATGGCAGTAGTCACCCTCTGTCCAAACTTTAATATGGATGGAAATTTCTTGCCGGGAGTACTTCACCGCATTGTCTATCAGATTGCTAAGGGCTTCTTGAAGAAACTCACTATCTGCCCAGACTGTATCTGCCTTGAATTCCATCTCAAAACGGATGGGCTTCGTCGCTATGGTCTTGAATTTCTCAACCATTTCCTCCACCAATGGCTGCACAAGGACTGGCGCCTTCGCCATTTTCATCTTTTCGTGCTCCAGTTTGGAGATGGTAAGCACCTTGTTGGTAAGAGAAAGCAGATGCTCGGACTCTTTAGCAATGATAGAATGAAAGTTTTTCCTCATTTCCGGTTTCCCGTCCAGTTTACCGCTGCCCAGTGTATGATTGCTCATGATAATGGAACTGAGCGGGGTTTTCATATCATGAATCATGGCGTAGGAAAAATCTTCCCTCAATCGGGAAATCTTATTCTGCCGACGAATAATATTAATTTGATGAATGATACAAAAGAGAATGATTACAAAAAGCAGAAGAGTACCTATCAAGAAGAAAAACATCTCACCTAATATCTCTCTATAAGGATTAAGGATAGTGACCCGCAATCCTTTGGTAAAATCCATACTCCAAGGAGACACATAACTTTGAATCATTTGTCCGTTGCAAACCAAATTAGAGTCCTCTAACAAATCTTCAATATACCTATAATGAGTGGTGTCTATGGCAACAGCCGTATCTATCTTGTAAGACAATAATTCCACACCTTGCAATGCCAGTTGAGAGCAGAATGTCGAATCCAGATAAGCATATTCAACAGGAACAGACAGGCTATCGAGAACAGCCCGAAGTGTATAATTAATGAGATATTCGTTATCATGGACACTTCTACGTATGCGTCTTTTAACGGTGGGTGCTATTTTCATTATGGACTCATTGCTGATAGAAGCTTTTTCGAACCTGTAATACATCTCCTTGGTCACCGCAATATTAAATTGCTCATTGACATCCCTCTGTAGCCGTTCATTCATGAGCGCATAGGTTCTTTCGAACCACACGCCCTGCAAAGTCATGGCAGCAATAGTTGCCATGATAGTAATCAGCACATAAATCCTCTTCTTCATTTGTTCCTACAAAATGATTGACGACACAAAAGTAACAATTTCCCCATTTACAAAGGTACTCTAACAGCCAATTCTCTCTTGAATCCAAAGAAAATGCGGCTACCGGCAGATTATTCCGCCCGGCAACCGCATTTCGTTTTTATCATTCAGAATTATTACTCTTCCTGCTTGGAATATTCCGAGAACTCGCAACCGAACTCTTCCACCATCCGGTTATCCATCTCATCGGCACGCAGAGCAAGATTTACCAAGTTCTTGCAAATCTCATCTTCCGATGCATCCGTAAGATCGGACAAATGAATGCGATAAGCCATATAAATCTGACGCCCGTCAATGCCCAGTTTATAAGGAGAGAAGTCTTCACTAAGTATATAATCCAGTACACGTTCCACATCCTTCTTGGGCAATAGATTGATAGGAGAAACAGCAAACAGATAGGCATTCTCATAAACAAAGATGCGTATCTCCGAACTCCCTTTGTGGAACGTCCAGGAATCATAACCATCTCTTGCAAGAACCGGATTCACTCCCATTTCGGTAATAGCACGCTCACAGAACACACTTAACGGCGACTGTTCACGCTCTGCAAAGACACCTTCGGGTAACTTTTCGCCACAAGACGGACAAAACTCTTCTTCATCCACTATTAACTCATCGCAACTATCACACTGCACCTGAAAGGCATCCCGGTCAATTGCATCTACTGATTCCAACAACTTGCGGAGAGCCTCAACCCGTACACCGAATCCCATATTATCAGCATTGCTGAACTTACTGACCGTCACACCCACCACTTCATTGTTCTCATTAAAGATAGGGCCTCCCGAGTTACCGGGATTCACGGCAGCATCCGTCTGAATGTAATACTTACCTTCCATCAATTGCTTGGGAGAAGAAACGGAACCTTCCGTCACAGTGAAAGGCATTCCGTAAGGATAGCCCGCCACACATACTTTTCCACCGATACCGAGTGAATCGTCCGACGCCAAGCTCAATTCGGGAAGTGAAGAGAAATCGCCATCCCCTGCCAGCAAGGCAATGTCTAGTGAAGGGTTGACAAGTACCACTTTAGCAAGATAAGGATTCCGGTCATTATCGTGAATAGCAACAGAATGAAAACCATTGACTACATGGTAGTTGGTTACAAAAAGATTGTATGCTTTCAGGTAGAAGCAACTACCGGAGCCTCCGGCGTGTGTCACTTTATATACCAGTTTATAAATATTCTGATCCATAATTAATATGTTTTTTATTCTGATTAAGTTAGCCCATAATGTTTCCCATCATCTTCTGCTGCATTTCGGCCACCAAGCGGGTATATTCTTCCATATTACCGCTCATCATAGCTGCCGCCATCTTCTGTTGAAGTTCCAGCATCTCGTTGCTTCCCATGGTTTCCGCCATTTTCTGCTGAGCTTGCCCCACCGCTTCACCCATGGCTCCAACTGCCTGCTGTATCTGTGCCACAACATCTTCCAAGTCGTCGTCATCGTCCAAGTCACCTTCCATAATCTTATCCATAGCCTCATAAAGAATCTCAGAGGCCTCTTCTACCGGTAGATTGCTTGCTTTACGGAGGGCTTTGGCTATCACAGCATTGATATCGTCCTGCATATCATTGTAGAAATAAGCTTCGTAGAAGATGTAAAGCAGACGAACGGCACTTTGCTCATAACTCTCGGATTGTATTGCCCCGGTAGCTTCCTTATAGACGTTTGCAAAGTTCTCTTGTACATTTTTCAAGGAGGAGCGACGCTTGGTAGATACTAGTGTATCCACGAAGTAGAGGTCTTCCGCCAGTTTCTCCTTGGGCATAGCAAGTAGCTTCTCAAGGAAAGCTTTCCCTTTTGCCACTACCTCGGAAGTAGGCAGCTCTGCATCCATGTCATCCACTACTTTGTCCAAGTCGTTGAGCAACTGGCCTTGCGGACGGGCGAAGTAAGAAATCTGATAGAATGTAGTATCCAGCACATTCCATGAATAACCGTAGCGACGGTCGGCATTGTATTCTTTCAAGGCATCCAACGTTGCATGCCCCAAAGTTTGTATAGCCTCGTAGATACGGTCTATCTCTTCCTGAGGATAAGGAGTAACCTGCGGCTCATAACAACGGGTAGCACCGAACTTCGAGCAGAATTCATCATCATACTTATCACCGATATGACAGATGTTCTGCAATACAAAGTACATCTTGTGCGGATGGCTCTGTGAGAACGGGCAGACATACTCCATCTTCAGCTTGTCGTTATCCTTCACAAAACGGGGCAACAATAGTTTATTCATATTCAAGTCGGCAACCTGGCGAAGCATGGCAACACGGCCTTTCTCAGGCAGATTCAGAAAATCGGCATTGATATGGAAGAAGCCGTCTTTCGCGCAGATATGTACAAGGATAGAGCCATGCGGAATGTGGAACTCCGTACCATCCGTATTGCCAAATTTGGTACGGAAGTCAGCATTCAAATAGTCCAACAAGCTATGAAAAGCTTGCATATATTCACCTTGATTATAGAAGTCCACGCTCTGTTCGAATGCCTCCATACGGATAGAGCTTTGTGTGGAGTCCACTACGGGAGGGACAAAAGTAAGTGTCTGTTTCATATTATAATATCGTTTTAAAAGATAACTTTACCATTTTATTTGTACCCAAGGGCTCTTAGAATCGGAAAGCAAATTGTCAGCAAATCCCTTCATGCTGGAATTATAAGCACCAGTTCCACCCCAAATGGCACGGCCAATGACGTAGCTCATTGCCATATCATGCCAGGAAGTAAAGTTAGAATGAGCCAAGTCGTATGCTTTATCAATATACTTCCAAGCCTCTATTTCGGAAATATACTTGGCATCATAACAGGCCCGTGCCATGAAATTCAGTCTGCCTGCATCCCAACCGATCACTCCATAACAGGCAATATCTTCCTTTGAGGCAATGACTTCGCAATCTACCAGTTCTTGATAAGTAGCTTTAAGATTGTACAGTTGTTCAACCGCCTTATCATAATCTTCCTGACTCTTCATGTTCTGCTGGAAAATCAGATCTTGCGCCTGCTCATCATCCAGCAAAAATGCTTGATAAACAAACGGGAAATAATAATCAAAACCTTTCTGACACAAATAGTCCAGTGTTTCACGAGCATCACGGGCAGTACTTACTCCCCACCACTGACCTAAAATAGTAGGTAGTTTATCATTGATGTCCAAGGTAAGTGAGTTCAGATAACCGCCTTGTTGCAAAGCGTACAAACTACCGACAGAGAGTTTCTTATACTGTTGCTCGGACAAGTTTGACTTAGAATTCAAACGTATTCCTCCGAAAGCTCTGATTATCTTACGGGCAAACGGCCATACTTTAAGATAAAGAAAAGCGATTACCATAGCCGTGGCCGTGCCCCAAAACATCCAATTGTTATTTTCCATCATTCTTTTGTTTTTATGTGTTTATTAATGAGTTAGTTCAACTTCAATTCATCCGCCACATGGCAAGACAAGTTTATTTCATTGTAAATCTGTTCCAGCAAGTGTTCATTATCCAAGGCTTGCTTGCGCAGGCACAAGAAACCGTCGGGCATCACCGCTGCATAATAAAAGGTGTTCTTATTGAAAGAAAGCATCATATCGTGTCCGAAAGTTTCACGTAGGCGAGTGATGTGACGCATCATGGCAGGAGTGAGCAGCATACGCGCAGCTACCTCATCCTCGGCATATACAGCAAAGTACTTCTCGAAATCGGGGTCTTCCAAGTGCATGAAGCGGGCATTATAACGTTTCTTCAATCCCTGAACATTCTGCGCCAGATACCCTACTTTCTGCTCCAAATGATCGGGCAGGATAATGATACTACCCTTGAAAGTCTTCTCTAGCCGGCACCAACCGAACATACCCCGGAAGTTATGCGCACTACTCTCGAAGCGGGAAGCAAACAACGGACGAAGTACATACCGGTAAATCATCACAAAATAACCCGTCACGGAATTGAGTGCCAACTTATTCATCAAACCATAGGAAACGCCTATATCCGCTACATAAAAGGTGTGCTCGCCACGCGGAATCTCCAAATAACCATAGGTAGCAGTTCCCAAAGCAGGATCAGAAGAGGAAGTGTTGAAAAGCTTGCTGCCCGACAGTACTTTATAATCCAACTGAGAGGAGAAATCGAAACAGACGGAAGGGAACATTGCCGACATGATGTTGCGCATGATATCGTTCTCCTGTTCCTGAAACTTCATCAGGCTGCGGGAAAAGACAAAACTCAACACTACAAAACCCATAAAGACAGGGAAAATGTATTGCGTAACCCGAGAATAATTCTCCCATCCTACATGTCCTGCCAAATAACCGCCAAACAGCACGAACATAAACCAACAGAACACAAAAAGATAGACCATAATACTCAATGCACGTACTATCTTGCGCCAGTTATTCACCCTTGACAACTCGGCACGCAATTGCTGCGAGAGGTTCTTAAAATCAATCGTCTCCATATCACTGCTGCTTGAATAGTTTGCTTACATCCACATTCTGTTTCTCGTGTTCGGGAATGTCTATCAGTTCCTCTGCATGGTGGTTCTGCTGACGCGCCACAATGGAAGAAGGAAACATCTCGATGAAATTGTTATAGTCGGTAACAGCAGCGTTATAAGTACGCCGGATGGCTTGCAACTGTAATTCCATATCTTCGACATTTGCCATCAAGCGGTTGAATTGTTGGTTTGCCTTCAATTCGGGATAGTCTTCTACAGAAAGTTGAAGCCTCGACAAAAGGCCTGAAAGCTCATTACCGTTCTTTATCTGTTCCGTTTCTTGGGAAGCTTGGAATGTATGCGAACGAAGTTCCGTTATACGTGTCAGTATCTCGTTTTCATGCCCCATATAAGATTTCACGGCAGCCACCAGATTCGGTATCATGTCATTCCGCTGCTTCAGCACTACACATATACCGCTACGACATTGTTTTACCCGGTTTCGCTTAGCAATAAGATTGTTTGCAGCCCAAATATACCAGCAAACCAACAGTACAATAAGAGCTATCCCAATATAAAGAAGCATCCCTTGGTTTTCCATAATTTTACTTTTTGAATAGATGAATAATAGCAGTAATGTCTCTGTTTAGGAAACATTAGCAAATGTAGGAAGTAGCACACAAACCAGGAAAGAAAGCAGGGGGACAAATGAGGGGGAAATAATTAATATATAAAACAATGTATTACAAAGCATTATCATAAATCAAAGTGGGAGATATAAGGGGACATTTCCAATCACATCAAGCGAGTTTCTCTATTATACAAAGCAAAAAAGGAACCGAAGATCTTTTAATCAACGACTACTACGAAAAGATGTGTTTTCAAATTAATGGAAAGCAAAGTGTGAATTCACTGAAGCGTCCTTCTTCACTCTCCACCTCTACTTTACCTTCGTGTGCCAACATCACTTGCTGCACATAGTTCAGTCCCAAGCCGAAGCCCGTAGTTCCTCCTTTACCGCTATGGGCAGCAGCGGATCGTTCAAAGCGGTCGAAGATGCGGAACTGATCTTTCAAAGGAATGCCCAGCCCGTTGTCACAGACTTTTATCTTTGAAAAGCCTTTCTCAGACTCACAAATGATGTCAATCTTTACTTCGTCATGGGAATATTTAATGGCGTTATCCAACAGGTTACCGAGCACTTCGCGCAAGCAGAAAGCGTCGGCATAAACTGTTTCACAACGATGGTATACAACATTGAACTCTACTTTCTTGGTAGCTTTTAATGTGATTTTAGCAATCAAGTCATCCAGCAATGGACGTAGAACGACTTCCTCTTTATTCAATTGTAAATGTCCCTTATCCAATTGCGTTAATACGAGTACCCGGTTGGAAAGCGTCAGCAGATGCTCGCATTCGTCTGTCATTGCTTGCCTGTACTTCTCCTCTTTATCCGGTTTATCAGATAGTTTACCGCTGGCCAGAATATGTGCACCCATCAGAATAGAGCTTAATGGAGATTTCATATCGTGTATCATAGCATACGTAAAGTCTTTCTGAAACTGCCCCAACCGACGTTGTATCTTCAATACTTTTACCTGACCGAAGATACAGTTCAATACTACCAGGAACATCATGCCAAGTGGTAAGAACAGATACCAAACGGAGCTGACCACATAGCGGTAGGGATTCCTTACGATTCCTTGCACGCAAAGAGTACTATCTTCTTTTAAGGGAATAAATCGGGAGGAAATATCAAGATGCTTGGCAGAAGTGTAGCCCTTTTCCGAAAGTGTACTATCCGAGGGAGAAGCATATTGGCGAATGCCATTGTAGCCAGTCATTCCCAATGCCGCCAAACGGGAGGAAAAAGCAGAATCGAGGAATTGCATGGAAAGAGGGAAGTCTAACTTACTCTCATTAAATTCCTTTTGCATAATCAAAGCAGCACGAAGGCGATAATTCAAATCAATCGAATTGTATATGTGCACTACGTACATACGTTGAATCTTATATTTGGCTCCCTCTTTCTCCAAAAATATCCGCTGCTCTTTGGCAAAAGGCGAATCAACCGGTTCTTCACTTTTGGCTGCATCATCTTCTGTAGACTCCGTTGTTTGTGAATGGAACAATGGAAAACGGTTTAAAATCTCATCATAAAAAGCTGCCTCAAAACAATCGTTCACCTGATAAGTAGTTTCTTCAAAAGCCGTACGATACAGATAAACGAACCAAACCACCAGCAAAAGACAACTGGCAATCAAACCAATGATTGAGAATATTTTAAAGGAATGTTGCTTGCGGGTTTGTCTTTGCCGTTCGCTCTCTTTAGCTCCCGTAAGCGTATGCTCTGTCATGTCCAGCAAATGTTTGCCCGAAGCTTCAATATCCTCCCATTTCTTTTCCGGAATCTGTTTGCGTACCTCGCCTATCGGGAGTCGCATCTTCTCGGCGAGTAGATAAAAAGCAGAACGTTGTTCCTCAATATCACCTTGCTGCCTGATAATAGAATCCATCTGTTTTGTCCAGCAATAGATCAGGAAAGCAATCAGCAGAAGAGTAGGTAAAAACAAGTATAATATATCCTTGACAAGTGGCATAAAAGGAGAAATAATAGTAGCTTCTATGGCTTCTCCTTTTTTTTCATTGAGCCAGGCTTGTTCAGACATCACTGTTTTAAAGCGTCTGTAGGGCGAATATTGACTATGATCTTCTACCGGATCAATCCATACGGTTCTATCTATATTTTTCCATTTCAACTTCTTCTCCACCAATCTCGCCATTTCATCCAACGGGATAGTGACATGATATACATCTTCCAAGAAAGCAGCCGCCTGCTGATATCCCAAGAAAGCCTCATCATCATAGGTTCTGCCGCTATCTTGAGGAAGATACGTATAGAAAGGAATTGTATAATCAGGAAACGGCAAATTATTAATCTGATTATCCACCGTCTCTATAAAGGCCAGCCGGAAACATTCGTTCAACGCACGCTCCGCCTCTTTCTTATTGTTGTTATAAGCATATATCATGCCGCCAACTTGCACCACGATTACCAACAACAAACCCACAATTGAAAGGATATAGACAGAACGAAGTTTCATCTTGCTATTATTTTGAAGGCAAAGATAACACTTTTCCTAAGAAAGCCAAGTTGAGGTTGCACTCAATATGATTTGTCCACACTAAATTCACTTAAAAACTGATTTCCATTTAAACAAATGAATTTCGATTATTAACTTAAAAAAGGGATGGAATCTTCACAGACTTCATCCCTTTAACATATCCTAATAATCTTTTTTGTAAAATCCTATTGAATTAATCTAGCTATTATTTGTATTACAAACAAAAAATTAGTTTTATAAGCACTTTACAAATATAGGCAATAAAAAGTACTTTGTCAAGTCCTCGGTAGTGTTTTTTATGCTACTTCGCTACAAATCTGAAAATAAACCTTTAACTTTGCGCCGATATTAACCGGATACTAACCGGTATTAACAACAGAATTAACAGTGTTTTCAACAATATACTAACAAATACCATTATGGAATACAATTTCAGGGAGATTGAAAAGAAATGGCAAAAACAGTGGGTAGAGAATAAAACCTACCAAGTGACGGAAGATGAAACAAAGCAAAAATACTATGTGCTGAATATGTTTCCCTACCCTTCGGGTGCGGGCTTACACGTAGGCCATCCATTGGGATATATTGCTTCGGACATTTATGCTCGTTACAAACGCCTACAAGGTTTCAATGTGCTGAATCCGATGGGATATGACGCTTACGGACTTCCCGCCGAGCAATATGCCATCCAGACAGGACAACACCCTGATGTTACCACAAAAGCTAATATCAACCGCTATCGCGAGCAACTGGATAAAATAGGTTTCTGTTTCGACTGGAGTCGCGAAATCCGTACTTGCGATCCGGAATATTACCACTGGACACAATGGGCTTTCCAAAAGATGTTTAACAGCTATTATTGTAATGACGAGAAACAAGCCCGTCCCATCCAAGAGTTGATCGAAGCATTCCCCATATACGGCAACGAAGGCCTGAATGCCGCCTGCAACGAAGAGCTGCATTTCACTGCCGAGGAATGGAAAGCCAAAAGCGAAAAAGAACAGCAAGAGATATTGATGAACTACCGTATCGCCTACCTAGGCGAAACGATGGTAAACTGGTGTCCTCAACTGGGAACCGTACTTGCCAACGACGAAGTAGTAGACGGTGTATCCGAACGTGGAGGCTTCCCTGTGGTACAAAAGAAAATGCGCCAATGGTGTCTTCGTGTATCCGCATACGCACAACGTCTACTGGACGGACTCGATACCATAGATTGGACTGAATCTTTAAAAGAAACCCAAAAGAACTGGATAGGTCGTAGTGAAGGTGCCGAAGTACAATTCAAAGTAAAAGATAGCGATTTGGAATTTACTATCTTTACTACACGCGCTGATACGATGTTCGGTGTTACTTTCATGGTATTAGCTCCCGAAAGTGAATTAGTACCCCAATTGACGACCGCAGCACAGAAAGCAGAAGTAGATGCTTATCTTGACCGCACCAAGAAACGTACAGAGCGTGAACGTATTGCCGACCGTAGCGTGACCGGCGTATTCTCAGGAAGTTATGCTATCAATCCCTTCACCGGCGAAGCAGTACCCATTTGGATCAGCGACTATGTACTTGCCGGATATGGTACAGGCGCTATCATGGCTGTTCCTGCACACGATAGCCGTGACTACGCTTTTGCTAAACATTTCGGACTGGAAATCCGTCCTTTAGTAGAAGGTTGTGACGTTAGCGAAGAAAGTTTCGATGCTAAAGAAGGTATCGTATGCAACTCCCCACGTGAAGGTGTAGAGCCTTATTGTGATCTGAACCTGAATGGATTAACTATCAAAGAAGCCATCGCAGCTACTAAGATCTATGTAAAAGAACATAATTTGGGCCGTGTGAAAGTAAACTTCCGTTTACGTGACGCTATCTTCTCACGCCAACGTTACTGGGGTGAACCGTTCCCGGTTTATTACAAGGACGGAATGCCTTACATGATCGATGAAAGCTGTTTGCCCCTGGAACTTCCCGAAGTTGCCAAATTCCTCCCTACCGAAACAGGCGAACCTCCGTTGGGACACGCCACTAAATGGGCTTGGGATACTGTAAATAAGTGCATTACAGATAATAAGCAGATAGATAACATCACCATCTTCCCATTAGAACTGAATACTATGCCCGGTTTTGCAGGTTCAAGCGCTTACTATCTGCGCTATATGGATCCACGCAACCATACGGCATTGGTTGATAAGAAAGTGGATGAATACTGGCGTAATGTCGATCTCTACGTAGGTGGTACCGAACATGCTACCGGACACTTAATCTACTCCCGTTTCTGGAACAAATTCCTGCATGATCTGGGTGTTTCTGCTGTAGAAGAACCTTTCCAAAAGTTAGTTAACCAAGGAATGATTCAAGGCCGAAGCAATTTTGTTTATCGCATCAAAGATACCAATACCTTCGTATCTCTGAACCTGAAAGATAAATACGACACTACCCCACTCCATGTGGACGTAAACATCGTATCCAACGATATTCTCGATATAGAAGCTTTCAAAGCATGGCGTCCTGAATACGAGACAGCCGAGTTTATTCTCGAAGACGGAAAGTATATCTGTGGTTGGGCGGTAGAAAAGATGAGTAAATCCATGTTCAACGTTGTCAACCCGGATATGATTGTCGAGAAGTACGGAGCAGATACATTGCGTATGTACGAAATGTTCCTGGGTCCGGTAGAGCAATCCAAACCTTGGGATACAAACGGTATTGACGGTGTACACCGATTTATCAAGAAGTTCTGGACACTGTTTTACGACCGTAACAACAATTATCAGGTAACAGACGAACCTGCTACCTCCGAAGAACTGAAATCTTTGCATAAGCTCATAAAGAAAGTTACAGGAGATATCGAAACCTTCTCTTATAACACTTCTATCAGTGCATTCATGATTTGTGTAAACGAACTGTACACACTGAAATGTTATAAGAAAGAAATCCTGAACCAGTTTGTCATCACCTTGGCTCCTTTTGCTCCGCACGTATGCGAAGAATTGTGGGCAACATTGGGTAACGAAGGTTCAGTATGCGATGCAAAATGGCCTGCATACAACGAAGAATATTTGGTAGAAAATACGATTAACTATACTATTTCCTTCAATGGAAAAGCCCGCTTCAACATGGAGTTCCCTGCTGACGCAACATCTGAAGTCATTCAGACTGCTGTATTGGCCGACGATCGTTCTGCGAAGTGGATAGAAGATAAAGCTGTTCAAAAGGTAATCGTAGTGCCAAAGAAGATCGTAAACATCGTTGTGAAATAAATATATGCAAATTACAAAACCAACCAAAGCGGAAGTGATGAGAGAGTTTAAGGACTATATCTTCATCACTTTCGGACTCATCAGCTATGCACTGGGATGGGCAGCATTCCTCATCCCATACCAAATCACCACCGGAGGTACTACAGGTATCGGTGCTATTATTTATTATGCCACTGGTTTTCCCATCCAATGGTCATACTTCATCATCAATGCTGTCTTGATGACATTTGCTATCAAGATACTAGGACCTAAATTCAGTATTAAGACTACGTTTGCCATCTTCGGACTGACTTTCTTTTTGTGGTTCTTTCAGGTACTCGTAAACGGACCTGACGGAATTCCTCCACAAATCCTGGGACCCGGACAAGATTTTATGGCTTGCCTGATAGGAGCGGTTTTATGTGGTTTAGGCTTAGGTGTTGTGTTCAACTGTAACGGAAGTACCGGAGGTACGGATATCATTGCCGCTATCATCCACAAGTACAAAGATGTGACGTTGGGACGTATGATTATGGCCTGTGATGTAGTAATCATCAGTTCTTGTTACTTCGTTTTCAATGATTGGAGACGAGTGATTTTTGGTTTTGTAACTCTGTTCATTATAGGTTTCGTACTGGATTACATTGTGAACAGTGCACGCCAATCCGTACAATTCTTTATCTTTTCGAAAGACTATGAAAAGATTGCCGACCGCATCACCAGGGAGACTCATCGTGGTGTAACAGTGCTCGATGGTATTGGTTGGTATAGTAAACGTAATGTAAAAGTACTGGTTGTACTGGCATACAAGCGCCAGTCCATTGAAATATTCCGATTAGTGAAAGACATTGATCCAAATGCTTTCATTTCGCAAAGCTCCGTAATTGGTGTGTATGGAGAAGGATTCGACCGATTGAAAATAAAATAGTAACAAGTAATCGGTTTACTTGCTACAAGTAAAAAGAACAGTATTCTATGAGAAAGAAATTCGTATTTGCCACCAACAACGCTCATAAGTTGGAGGAAGTTACTGCTATCTTAAAAAATAAGGTAGAACTTCTGAGCATGAATGATATTAACTGTGATGTTGATATCCCCGAAACCGCAGATACTCTCGAAGGGAATGCTTTACTAAAAGCCCAATACATTTTTGAAAATTACCAACTGGATTGTTTTGCCGACGATACCGGACTGGAAGTGGAAGCATTAGATGGTGCACCCGGAGTGTACTCGGCACGTTATGCCGGAGATGCTCATAACTCAGAAGCAAACATGAAGAAATTACTTCAAGATATGGAAGGCATTGAAAACCGAAAAGCACAATTCCGTACTGTTTTCGCCTTGATTATCGATGGGAAAGAACATCTGTTCGAAGGTATCATCAAAGGAGAAATCACCAAGAATAGAAGAGGGACTACAGGTTTTGGATATGACCCCATTTTCATTCCCGAAGGATACACACAGACTTTTGCAGAAATGGGAACTGAATTAAAGAATAAAATCAGTCACCGGGCACTGGCAACTGAGAAACTGTGTAAATTCCTAGTTAAATGAAGAATTGAGAATGAAGAATGAAGAATTACTATGCAGCATAACACAGCGCAGCCAATTCTTCATTCTCAATTCTTCATTTATAATCCCAGCTTTGCCGATATTTCCAGCATTCTTTGTATCGGCTTCACTGCTTTAGCTGCTATTTCAGGATCAACCGTTATCTCAGGTGATTCGTTCTTTAAGCAATTATAAAGCTTTTCCAGCGTATTTAACCGCATGAAGCTACACTCATTGCATGCACAGGTACTATCGTTGGGAGGAGCGGGAATAAACGTCGTCTGCGGGCATTTCTTTTGCATCTCATGGAGAATACCCGATTCGGTAGCCACAATATAACTCTTTTCAGGATGTGCAACCGCATACTTCAATAAAGCAGCCGTAGACCCAACTACATCGGCAAGTTTCAAAACCGCACCTTTACATTCGGGATGAGCCAACACAATGGCATCAGGGTATTGAGCTTTTAATTCAACAATCTTTTCAACCGAGAATTTCTCGTGTACATGGCAAGCACCGTCCCATAATAACATATCCCTTCCCGTAACAGAGTTGATATAATTCCCCAGGTTTCTATCGGGCCCGAAGATTATTTTCTCATCTTTGGGGAAGCTTTCTACAATCTGTTTCGCATTGGTGGAGGTTACCACTACATCAGTCACCGCTTTAACAGCTGCCGTAGTATTGACGTAAGATATCACAGTGTAACCCGGATGCTCTTTGACAAACTGACCAAACTTATCTGCCGGACAACTGTCCGCCAGTGAACAACCCGCTTCCATATCAGGCACCAATACTTTCTTGTCCGGACAAAGTACTTTCGCCGTTTCGCCCATGAAGTGAACACCGCACATTACAATAATATCCGCTTCCGTCTTAGCAGCCCATTGTGCCAAAGCCAAACTATCACCTACGTAATCGGCAATGTCTTGTATCTCGCCTTTTTGGTAGTAGTGTCCCAGAATGATTGCATTCTTTTCCTTCTTCAGTTGCTTGATAGCTTCTATTAGATTATCCATAATTATAAGTTTTTATTTCTCTTCTTTCTTTAAAAATCCTTTGATAGTGATGATAGGCTGTTAATTGTGTGAACAATTAAATACGATTTTTCTTGCTTATGAAGTTATTAGTACAAGGCTAAATTTTATCCATTGGTTATCAACGTAAGCAATAAACGCATATTTACTGATAATAAAGTTTTTATCTTAGATCAGTCCACAATCATTAACACCTTGTTAATATGCTGCAAAGTTAATAACTTTAGAATGATTATTCAGTGATATGGTGCTGAAAAATATGTTTATATAGCTCTTGAAAGTTTCTCTTAACTTATTTGTAATGTTCGTTACAGTGTCGTAATATGCATTGATATGAATAATGCAAGAAGTATTTCTAAAAATCTTTCCCATAGGTATTGACACGTTTTCAACGGTTATTAACCGGGATATAAACGGAAAGAAGTATCTTTGTAACCGAAATATCGAATACTTAGAAAGAAGCAATTTATGGAACATCGTAAACTGAAGATTACCGAACTGAATCGTATTAGTACAGAAGAGTTTAAAGAGGCTGAAAAGCTTCCGTTGATTGTAGTATTAGATAACATCCGCAGCCTTCATAACATTGGTTCGGTATTTCGTACTTCAGATGCTTTTCGCATAGAATGTATCTATCTCTGTGGCATTACGGCTACTCCACCACACCCTGAAATGCATAAGACGGCACTTGGAGCTGAATTTACTGTCGATTGGAAGTATGTTAATAACGCTGTTGAAGCTGTTGATAACCTTAAATCGGAAGGTTATACAGTTTATTCGATAGAGCAGGCAGAAGGTAGTATCATGCTGGATGAGTTGACTTTAGACAAAACTAAGAAGTATGCAGTAGTGATGGGAAACGAAGTTAAAGGTGTTCAACAAGAAGTTATTGACCATTCGCACGGTTGTATCGAAATACCTCAATATGGCACGAAGCACTCTCTGAATGTATCTGTTACGGCAGGTATTGTTATTTGGGATTTGTTCAAGAAATTAAGATAATAACGTATTAACCGGTATTTATTTTAGTTATTAACAAGTATATCTTTTTGTAATTCAGTGTATTATATATGCGTGCCTTTCTATTTATAACAAGGTTATCAACATAATATGAACTAAGAAGTTATTGTTAAAATGAACGGTATTGCTAAGAAATCTATGATGTGGAATTTGTGGCATGGCTGCCATAAACTAAGCGCGGGATGTTTGCATTGCTATGTTTATCGTGGTGATGCTAAAAGAGACGTAGATAGTTCGGTGGTATCACAAACAAAAAACTTTGATCTTCCTCTACGTAAAAAGCGGAATGGGGAGTATAAAATACCTTCCGGAACGCTGGTTTATACCTGTTTTACATCTGATTTCTTTGTTGAAGATGCAGATAAGTGGAGAACAGAAGCATGGGAAATGATATACCAACGCAATGATCTTCATTTTATGATGATAACGAAACGTATAGATCGTGTTGCAAATTGTCTGCCTGCCAATTGGGGAGACGGATATGATCATGTAACTATCTGTTGTACGATCGAGAATCAGTCGTGTGCCGATTATCGTCTACCTATTTATAGAGAAGTTCCTATCAAACATAAAATTCTTATTTGCGAGCCGTTGTTGGAGAAAATAGATTTGACTTCTTATACTGTTGGCGAGTGGATTGAACAGATTGTTGTCGGGGGAGAATCAGGCTACGATGCACGTCCTTGTGATTTTGATTGGGTAATGGAACTCCGTAGGATAAGTATAGAAAATCATGTATCGTTTTGGTTTAAACAGACAGGATCTAAATTCATTAAAGAAGGGAAACTATATACTATTAAACGTCAATTTCAGCATTCACAAGCACGCAAAGCCGGAATAAACGTAGATAATTAATAGCAAAAAAACTAATAGAATAATGATTATCAAAGATTTTGCTACTTTTGTGGTCTGTAGAAGAAGTAAATAAAGAAATATAAGGTATATGATAAAATTATTGTTAGTAGAAGATGATGCCAGCTTGAGATACATTATTCAGGGTGGTTTGGAAGATATGATAGGTGGTTATGAAGTAATTACTGCTAGCAATGGTGAAGAAGGTTTCTCACAGTGGAAAGAACATCGTCCTGATGTCATAGTTTCCGATATCGAAATGCCTGTTATGAATGGTTATGAAATGGTGAAGCGTATTCGTGAAACGGACGGTGAAACCCCTATCCTATTCTCTTCTGCATTAATTTCTCCAAAGGATGTTGTAAAGGGTTATGAGATCGGTGCTAATAACTATATTAAGAAACCATTTATACCGGAAGAACTGGATGCTCATGTCCAAGCCTTACTGAAACTTTCTAAAGGCGAAAAAGCTAAAGATGAAAGCCAATGTTACAAGATAGGTAAAGAGTTTATGCTGGATGCCACGCATGCTACATTGAAGCACACTTCCGGAGTAAAGAAAACATTGACTGTCCGTGAAACCGGTCTGTTGCAGATGCTTTGTGAAAAACGGGGAGATGTTATCCGCCGCGAGGCCATTTTGGAGAAGTTTTGGAATACGGAAGACGATTATTTTGCTTCCCGCAGCTTGGATGTATTTGTAACAAAGCTACGCAAATTGCTTTCAGAAGATGATACGATTTGTATCAAAACTGTAAAAGGTGTGGGATTGATGTTGGTGGAAGAGTAAGAAGGATGCTATACTTTAGGGTTATTATTCAATATATTTTACGTCTTCTTTACTGTAAATTTCTTCATACATCCAACACTCCGGCTCATGGTCATTTATAATTCCACAAGCTTGTAAATGAGAATAAACGGTTATAGAGCCTAAAAACTTGAAGCCTCTTTTCTTTAAGTCTTTACTTAGTCGGTCTGATAATTCGTTGCTGGCTACGGTTTGCCCTTTATGATGCTTTTTGTACACAAGAGTATGATAGTCAGAAAAAGACCATATATATTTATCGAAACTACCAAATTCTTCTGTAACAGCCAGAAAGCATTTGGCATTATTAATAATGGCATCTATTTTCCTTCGTGATTTTATCATGCCATCCGTTTGTAATATTTGTTCTATTTGCTCCTCTCCTAGCCCTGCAACCGCTTTTACTTCAAAATTACTGAAACAATTCCTGAAGATGTGACGCTTCTTTAACATCATCATCCAATTTAAGCCACACTGCATTACCTCCATGAGAAGATATTCAAAATGCCGTTTATCATCATGAAGTGGAATCCCCCACTCTTCATCATGATACTTTTGGGCTATACCGCCATCGCAACACCATTTACATCTGTTCATATTAATGTTGATTTATCGTGTTATGCAAAAGTATGAAATCAATCGAATAAGTAGGATAAGATTAGGGTTTATTTCAATGATTTATGCTCGGAAACATTGTTTTGTCCGTTTCTGTGCGGACACTTGTCCGAAAGCGGACATAGCTTTGTTTTTAATTGTTGTTGATAATCAGCTTATTATGACTTTGGCACGCGAATTGACTATATATAAGCGAAGGCGGTTCTCAAAAACACCTCCTCAAAAACCGAAGTAATAACAATAAAAAAATAACGATTATGAAAACGAACTTAATTTCCAAAGCAGTTGTAATGTTAGCAGTAGTAATGGCAAGTGTAATGAACTTCTCAGCAAGTGCAGTCAACCCTACCCAGTATGTAACCAACGAAGAGATGACCGGCGAATTAGTAACTGCCAAGAACA